>NZ_NFHC01000009.1:0-106991 GCF_002161245.1 Flavonifractor sp. An9 | reverse complement strand
CAATGTGGCCGGTCAACCTCTCAGTCCGGCTACTGATCGTCGCCTTGGTGGGCCGTTACCCCGCCAACTAGCTAATCAGACGCGAGGCCATCTCAGAGCGATAAATCTTTGGCAGTCAGAGCCATGCGGCCCAACTGCATCATGCGGTATTAGCAACCCTTTCGGGCTGTTATTCCCCACTCCGAGGCAGGTTCCTCACGCGTTACTCACCCGTCCGCCACTAAGTAACTCAATCCGTTGGACGAATCCTCCGTCATGAGCACTCCGTTCGACTTGCATGTGTTAAGCACGCCGCCAGCGTTCATCCTGAGCCAGGATCAAACTCTCAATAAAATGGTATCTAAAGAACCAAAGTTCTTCAAATCATCTTATCGAAGCTTAATTCATAGCTTCAAAGAAATCAATTCAAGAGCCTTCCTTCAAGCTTTGCTTGTCAGAAGGACTTCTCGTCCTTTCTGGTGCTTCGTGTTTCTTTCACGTTGTTTAATTTACAAGGTACACGCTCTTGCCAGCCATTCGGGCTGACGTGCTATTTATTTTAGCACGCTCTGTTTCGCTTGTCAAGAACTTTTTCAAGTTTTTTCAGGGCTTTTTAGCCCCGAACCGCTTGTTTCGGTTCTTTTTCAACCTCGTTCACACCTTCCGGCGCGAACTCATTTAGTTTACCACGCACACTCGCGTTTGTCAAGCACTTTTTCTGATCCCTTTCCGCAAGGCCGTCCAGGTTCCCCTCGGTTTCTTCCGATTTTGGTCAGATTTTCATGCCCTCTCGCAAGGCGCTCAGATAGAATATCACTCCCAATCCCATTTGTCAACACCTTTTTTCACTTTCCGCCCTTTTCTTTTTCCGTTCTTCTTTTGTCATTCTCTGGTTGCGACAGGGTTGGAATTATGCTACTCTATTCTTATTACAAAATCCAACGGAAAGGGGCCATACCCATGCCCATTAAAATACCTGATTCACTTCCCGCTACCGCGGTATTGGAGAGCGAGAATATCTTCGTTATGACCGAGCACAGAGCCCTGCATCAGGATATCCGTCCTTTGAATGTAGTAATCCTGAATCTGATGCCCACCAAGATCGTAACGGAAACCCAGATCCTTCGCAAGCTGTCCAACACGCCGGTACAGATCGAAGTAGAACTGCTGCGGACTGCCAGTTACCATTCCCAGCACACAGATGAAGATCATTTGGCTTCCTTCTATACTACCTTCGATCAGATCAGGGACCGCAAGTTTGACGGCATGATCATCACCGGCGCGCCGGTGGAAAACCTGGAGTTCGATCAGGTGGACTACTGGCCCGAGCTGTGCGAGATCATGGAATGGAGCAAGACTCACGTCCACTCTACCCTGCATATTTGTTGGGGTGCCCAGGCGGGGCTCTATTTCCATCACGGAATTGAGAAGCGTTCTCTCCCCCAAAAGCTGTTCGGTGTCTTTGAGCACCGGGTCCTCAAGCCCAGCTCTCCCCTGTTCCGCGGATTCGACGATGTATTTTATGCCCCCCATTCCCGCTATACCGAGGTGTGGGAGGAGGATATCCGCAGCACCCCCGGTCTGGAACTGATCGCAGTTTCCGCCGAGGCTGGCGTATACGCCGTCAAGACTGAAGACAGCCGGCAGTTCTTTGTAATGGGACACCCGGAATACGATCCCGATACTCTAGCCAAGGAATACTGGCGGGATGTAAACAAGGGGCTGGATATTGCCGTACCCGCCAACTACTTCCCCGGGGATGATCCCACCAAGGTTCCCGTGGTGCGCTGGCGAAGCGCGGGCCAGCTTCTCTATACCAACTGGCTGAATTACTATGTGTACCAGACCACGCCGTACGATTTGAACGAAGTATAACAACAGCGCCCGTCCCGGAATACCGGAGCGGGCGCTGTTTCTATAGGGTAAGCTTAGCTTTCGGCCTTGTAGCCGATCTTCACCTGGGCAGTGCCGGAGTTGGCGGAGCTTCCCATGCGTGTCAGGGTGTAGTCCTCTCCACAAACAAGGCCGTCCACGGAATAGCCTTTGCCGCCCACGGTGTCGATCGCCTGGGTCAACCCAGCCCAGTAGCTGCGGCCATCCCAGGAATATTGGATCGTCAGCTCGGTCTCGCCGTCCCGGACTGCCTGCTCCAGGATGCCAGTATAATAGGCGAGAGCCTCCTCATCGGTCATTTCCGGCAGAGGGTACTGTAGGGAGGCTTTGAACACCCCGCTGTCCTTGTTGGTCCCGCCGCTGAACAGCCGGTAGTCCACCCCAGAAACTTTGCCGTTTGCGGTGACATAGCCCTCGGCGCTCATCACGCGGTAAGCTTTGGAGGCATAATAGTCGCCGTCCCGGTCCGGGTAATCCGCGGGCTGGAACTCCACCTGGAAGGCCCCGCTGTCAATGGCCTCCTCGATCTGGTCCACATACTTCTGCAGCTCCTCCCGGTCCCACTTGTTGTTAGTAAGGGTCACCACTCCACCGCTTTTGGCACTGAGGTCATAGTCTTTGGTCTGCCAGTTGGTATGGTAGGTGTAGCCGTCAAAGGTGTACCCCTCCACCTTCATAGTGTTACAGGCGATCTTAATGGCTTCGTCGGTGTATCCAGTAAGGGTCACCGTTGTGGTGTAGCAGTCCATTTCGGCGATGGCCTTTTCCAGAATAGGCACAATCTCCAGGGCAGTGGCCTGGTCTTGATTCTGCTGCTGCTCCTTATCTGCCTGGGCTGCCTCCTGACGGCGCTTCTGCTCCGCCGCCACATCATCCCGTCGGAACTTAAGCGACATCTCCCGTGAGTCAAAGGTGCCGTAAGCGAACTCCGGGTGTTGGTCAATGATGGCGTCCGCCACTTCGCGACTGTACTTGGACAGGGTGTTGGAGTCAAAGCCGGCGTCGGACAGGTCAATGGTAAAGTACAGCGCGTCGCTCAGCTGCTGGTCGGTGAGGGCCTGCAGCTCCGCCTGGGTCCAGGTGGGGACACCTTTCAGAGCAGAGGCGCAAGCGGCCAGGATAGCATCCACCCGCTCCTGC
This sequence comes from Flavonifractor sp. An9, assembly GCF_002161245.1. Lineage (NCBI taxonomy): Bacteria > Bacillati > Bacillota > Clostridia > Eubacteriales > Oscillospiraceae > Flavonifractor > Flavonifractor sp. An9. Next base: position 103,979 of record NZ_NFHC01000009.1, on the reverse strand, counting down.
CGCTCATCGGCCATCGCCTGGTCCGTGGAGTCCAGCAGGTCCTCATCGTACTTGGTGCTGGTGCAGGCGTGGACGTTCTCCCAGTCCCGGTGGCTCCGACTGGCCATCACCTTGTCACTCTTCAGAAAATAGGTGTAGCGGATATAGTCACCGCCCTGGGTGGTAGGGTCGTCCCAGGTGGTATCCACATGGTACCACTGGCCGTCCACCTGCACCAGGTTCCATGCATGGTAACCGCCGGCATAGCCGGTGATGGTCTCGTTGGGGATACCTGCGGCGTCCAGCATGGCCTCGTAGGCCTTGGCATAGCCCGAGCAGACGGCGGTTCCCTTCAGCAAAGCCCCCTCGGCCTGATGGGAGATAAAGGGCATATTTCCGATGTCCACCCGGTAGTCGTAGTCGCAGTGGGTGACCAGATAGTCGTGGAGGGTCTTGACCACCTCGTAGTCGCTCATGCCGCTGGTGATCAGCTCGTCCACCACCCGCTCGGCCTCCGCCTGGGCCGCATCGGAGATATAGCGCCAGTCATGGTCGGCCACCGTACCAACGGAGATGGCGCTGTTGGTGTAGTACACCGCCAGAGTCTTGGCAATCTGCCCGTCCTGTTCGTAGGCGTTCAGATGGGTGATCCCGTAGGGATTTTCACCGTCCATATCAGCGATCTTCAGGGCCAGCTTCTCCGCCTGAGAGGCCTCCAGGCCGAATTCACCGATGTCGATGGCGGACTTCCGGTCCAGAAATCCGGTGGTGATGGCCAGGGTGGCTCCAGCCTCGTTGCTCAGCACCGGCTGCTCCTGGGTCGCCTCGCCTCCCAGCTGCTTCCACAAGCAGTAGACCACATCGGAGCGGGGGCAGTTTGATTTGGCGGTAAATGTAAGTCCATCGGTGAGGCCGCTGTTTCTGGCCCAAGCCACGGCAGCGGCGGACCAGTCATCACCCTGAGCCTCCTCCCCGGCAAAACGGCACAGGAAGGTGAGGATCTGGTCATAGGTCAGAGTCGCGGTTAGGTTGAACCGGCCGCCTCCCACGCCGTTGGTGATCCCCTTCTCCACCGCCCAGAGCACAGCTTTATAGTAGAAGGCATTCTTGTCGGTGACATCGCTGAAGCCGGTGGAGACACCGGTGGGAGTCGGGGACCCGGCGGCACGCCACAGGAAGGTCACCGTCTCCGCCCGGGTCACGGTCCTCTCCGGGGAAAAGACGCCGTTTCCAGTGCCCTGGGTAATCTCCTCCTCTACTGCCCAAGCCACCGCGTCGGCGTAGCAGGCATCGTCCGGTACGTCCTTAAAGCCAGTATCCGCCGCTGACACAGTGACCGGCAGAGCACCCGCCGTCAGCACCAGGGTCAGCAGCAGAGCAAGAACCTTTTGTATTCCTCTCATAACCAGCAACCTCCTTCTTTCTTCTGTGGTTTAGCCAAAGATGGCGTCCTGGGCGGCCTGAGCCGCATCATCCACCAGATCCTGAGCCGCATTCAACGCGTAGTGGTACTCGCAGTAGCCGTCTTTGTACACCGGCTGGTCGCAGGATTTGCAGTGGCCTCCACAGGCGGTCAGGCTGGCAGCAAGGGCCAGGGCAGCGATCAGAGCCATCATCTTTTTCATCGTTCTTGTCTCTCCTTATTGTGTCAAATTATGTTGGCAGAGACGGAAAGGCCAACAGGCCTCCCCGTACTCTCTGTGATATAGTGCTGTGGAGAGGTCCATCGGTTTTATGGTTTTGCAATTTTTTTAATTTTTTTTGGAATCGGTCACAACCCACCGTTCCTCAGGAGTGCCTCCGCCTCATCCACCGGCATGGCCGCTTCCGCCTCCTTCTGATTGCTGAGGATCACCTGAGCCGGATCGGGCAGCGACTCTGCCGCTCCCATGGTCAGGCCGCCGGCACTCTCCGCAAAGGCCCAAGGTTCCTCCACCAAGCGGGAGGTATAGTAGTTGGTGTCGGCCCACAAAGTCCCGTCCTCTGCCAGGAACACCGTATAGCGCAGGCCGCTGCCCGCGAAGAAGTCCCAGTCTTCCTGGAGGATGGTCACCGCCTGCCCGTTCTGACAGGTGACAATGGTCAGGACGCTCTGCGACCAGGGGAGATCCGGATCCGACGCCACAAAGAGCAGCTCCGGGGTACTATCGCCCCACACGTCAGCCAGGGCCACCGGAGATAGGTCGAAGATGCCGTCGTACCACCTGGCGTAGGCCTCAATGCCATCCCGCTGCGCCTCCAGCACACCGACGTAGGCGGCGGCAGCTTCTGGCGTAAGGCCTCCTTCCTCCGCTGGGGCGGCGTGGTCGCTGAGGCGGACAAACTCATAGTGGGCGGGATCGTCCAGCTCCAGATCCCATTCGGACTGGATGGCCCGCTCGGGATCTGGGGAGTCCACGATATTGACCCCCAAGAGCACGCCGTCGTAACCCTCCGGTACCCGAACGGTATAGGTCACATCCTGGTAGGTATCTACGGTGATCTCCCGTTCCAGACCGGAACGGTTGCTCTCCTCCCAATCCCCGTAGTTTATGCCGCTGGTCCACTGCTTCTCATAGGTGATGGGGTAGGTCTCCCCGTTGTAGTCCACCTGACCCTCTCCTGTAGCCAGATCCTGATTGCCGGTGCCTGCCCGCTGATCGGGGAAGTAGAGCTGACCGGTGTACCAGTCGTAGAGGCCGTACTCCTGAGTGAGGATGGTAAACGCCAGAGAGGCACTGCCGGGATTGCCCATGCGAACCTGAGCCGTATTTGTGTAGCGGATCGTATAGGTCACATACCCTTCCCCGTCCGGCTCACTCACCATGATATCCGGCTTGGTAAGTCCGCCAGCGGAGGAGAGCACCTCCAAAGCCGGATCTCCTACCATAGCAGTCAGCGGCACATCCTCGTAGGCGCGGGGCTCCACCAGGGTAAAGCCGTGGAGCGCCCCGAAAGAGGTATTGTCCGGTGCCTCCGACTGGAGGATCTCCGGAGTCTCCGACGCCGCAGGCTCAGCCGAGCCAGATCGGAAGGCAAGCCCCACTGCCGCACCGCCGATGACCACTGCCCCAGCCAGGATGGCTGCCACCACTTTCACCGAGATGCCTGCGGCGGCCGCACCTGCAGCCGTACCAGCGGCACCAGACCCTGTGGAAACACCAGTTGCCGCACCGCCTGCTGCCGTCGTTTCGGCGGCAGCCGTTCCACCGGCTGTGGCGGCCGATGCAGCGCTCCCCGCCTGGGCCAGCACCCGGCCAGCCATGGTCGCAGCTGCAGCTCCGTCCAGAACGGTGCTCTCCGCCTCACGCCGCAGGAAGTAGAGCAGCAGCAAAATGGGGCTGACGCTGTAGAGCTTCACACCCTTGCGCTCGTAATCCTCCACCCCGGCCTTGATGCTCTTCCGGGCGTAGTTCAGGCGGCTTTTCACCGTGCCCTCGCTGGTTTCCATGGCCTGGGCGATCTCCCGCACGCTCATCTCATCGTAATAGTAAAACAGCACACACATCCGCTGCTCCGGCGGCAGAGCATCCACCAGGTCCAGGATCATCCGCCGGGTCTCCTCGTTATCCAACGCCTTCTCTGGCACCAGGGTCTCGTCCAGGTTCTCCACGCCGTCCAGCAGGGAACCGCCCTCCTCATCTTCCGGAATCTGCCACTCCTTGTGGGGCGCAGAAAGCAGGTGACGGCAGCGGTTTGCCGTAATGCCGTTGATCCACCCCCAGAAAGCTGCAGGTTCTTTCAGCCTGTTCAGGCTCGTCAGCATGACGATCAGCACGTCCTGGGCAGCATCCTGGGCGGCCTCTTCCTTCTTCAGCATCTTCTTGCAGTGGTAATAGACCTTATTCTGTACCGCCAGCACCAGGGTCTCCTGGGCCTCCCTGTCCCCCTGAATGCTTTTCTGGATCAAATCTTTCAGTTTCTCCTGGTCCATCTTCCTGTCGTTCCCTTCTCTCCTGATAAAAAATGGTCTGCTTCACGTCATACTCCTCCGCCTCCCGAAGAAGGCAGCGGCGGAGGAACTGAAAAAATGTGATGGATTTCGTTGCACATTCTCCTCCCTATAGTGTACAGGATATCGTGCTGAAAAGGAATCATTTGGTTTTATTTTTTAAAAGATTCCATACTCTACATCATAATCGTTTCAACTGTCTCACGGACAACACAGCAGAAGCCGGCCCACCTGCGAAGAGGTGGACCAGCCTTTTGCAGGACGGGGTGCGGTCAGGCGGAGGCGCCCAGCTGCTTCCACAGGCAGTAGACCACGTCGGCGCGCGGACAGTTTGCCTTGGCGGAGAAGTTCAGGCCCTCGGTCAGGCCGCTGGACTGGGCCCAATTTACCGCAGCGGCAGACCATTCGTCCCCCGTAGCACTCTCACCGGCAGCCCGGCACAAAAAGGTGAAGATCTGGTCATAGGACAGGCTGCTGGACAGGTCGAACATTCCGCCTCCCACGCCGCCGGTAATACCCCGCTCGGCCGCCCAAAGGACAGCATTATAGTAGTAGGCGCTGGGGTCGGTGACGTCGGTAAAGGGAGAGGCGGAGGACGCAGGGGCGGGCGATCCGGCCGCCCGCCACAGGAAAGTAACCGCCTCAGCCCGGGTAACAGAGTTGGTGGGAGAGAAGGTATTGGCGCCGGTGCCGGTGGTGACCTTCTGGTTTACCGCCCACTGCACCGCGTCGGCGTAGTAGTCTCCGGTAGTCACGTCGGTGAAGCCAGCCACCGGCTCGGCAAAGTGGAGCGTGGCGTGATCCAGGCCTTCATTCAGGCCGCCCATCTCGATCTGGCTCCACTGGAGGGCGGTGCCGCCGTAGTAGACATCGGTCAGGCTGTCACAGCCATAAAAGGTGCCGCTGGCAATTTGGGTGACACTGACGGGGATGGTGACCGTTTTCAGGCTCCGGCAAAACCGGAAGGCGTCCTGCATTTGGGTCACGCCGCTGGGAATGATGCAGGTTTCCAGGCTGATGCAGTTTTCAAACAGCCGCATGGGCAGGGTTGTGATGCCAGCGGGCAGACGCACACTGGTCAGACTGGTGCAGTTGCTGAGGGCCCACTCACCCAGATAGGTCACGCTGTCGGGGATGTACAGACTGGTCAGGCTTTTGCAGTCAGCTAGAGAAGAGTTGGCCAGGGTAGTCACGCTGTTGGGCAGAGTCAGACTGGTCAGACCGGAGCCAGAGAAATCGTCATATCCGATGCTGGTGATGCCATCCGGAAGGGTGACGCCAGTCAGAGAGGAACAGGCTGCGAATGTATCCCGGGGAATGGAGGTCAAATTCCTTGCTGAGGGTCACATCAGTCAGGCCGCTACACCCATAAAACACGCCCTGCCCCAGAGAGATGATACTGACCGGCAGGACCACCTGCTCCAAGGAACTGCAGGCGCCAAAGGCCTGCCGCCCGATGGTGGTGACAGTGCTGGGGATGGTAACACTCACCAGCTCTTTGTGCTGATTGAATGCGTAATCCCCAATGGCAGTGACAGTTACACCGTAGATCTCAGCGGGGATGTTCGCCTCGGTGACGGTCTCATCTGCACGGGTGATGGTACCAGTGGTAGCATCAAAGTAGAGTTTGCCGCCGGAAACCTCATAGGTGAGGTCCGCCGCCTGGGCAGGCAGGGACAGGGCCAGGAGCAACCCAAGAGTCAGAACCAGGGTCAGGAGTCTGCGTACTTTCATGGAACATCTTCCTTGTATTATAGAGTAGTAGTTATTAAAGCCCCTCTCCAAGGGCTGTGCTACACTGTAAGGGATGCTGTGGATTGGTAGTGTCCTCCTACCACAAGATGGTTCGCGAAAGGTTCCAACCACAGCCCCTTACACTTTCGGTTAATCTTTCTATTCCTTAAAAAGAAGTATATCATAGAATACCTTATAAATCCACTTTTTACCTTCCTCCCCGGTCAAGGGAGTGCCGTGGCCGTTTGCGGCCTTTCTCCGCTTGCTCCCTCTGCCTGTCGGCCTCCACCGCCGCCTCCACCTGTTCCGGGCCAAAGACCCGCTTGACCCGTGTATAGTCGGCGGAGATCTGCCGCAGTTTTTTGTTTTCCATCTTCACCTCCATCAAGCGGTCAGACAGACGGGCGTTGCCCTCCCGCACCCGGTCATAGTCCCCTTGCAGACGGTCAAACTTCCCTTTTAGATCGATGTACTTGCGGAACAGGGAGCGCAGCACCTTGACGATCTTCGCCAGCAGGGGCTTTGCCTTTTTCTCCCGGTAGGACTTGGCGCTCTCCAGCGTCCCGGCCTCCGGCAGAATTTCCTCCGGGTCAGCGGAGAAATCCGCCGCCAGCCGCTCCATGTCCTTCACCGCCGGGGCCAGTTCTTTCAGCCGCCGCTCCTGGCTCTCCACCTGGCTCTCTTTCTCCGCCTTGACTGTTTCCAAGGCGGCGATCTCTTTCGCCCTCTGCTCCTTCTTGTAGTCCAGCACAGACAGGTGCTTGTCGTGGGTGCCCTTGTCCTCCCACTCTATCCCGTGGCGCTCCATCACGGCGGAGAGTTGTTCCTTTTCCGAGCGCACCCACTGGCTCCACTCCGTGTCTCCCCTGGTGCCGCCCTTGAAACCCTGGGCCGCTAACGCCTGTTTCAGAGATACCCGTGTGTCCAGCCCACGCTTGCTCCCGGTAGTAAACGGCACAAAGTCGATGTGCAGATGGGGCGTGGCCTCGTCCATGTGGAGGTGGGCCGAGAATACCCGGAGATTGGGATTGCGCTCTTGAAAGGCGCTCATATGCCTTTCTCCTTGTCTTTGTATGCTGGCATTGTAGTTCCCTCCTTACTGCTCATCCCGCAGTCCGTAGAATTTTTCCTCGAAGTAGCGCCTGCTCACCCGTCCGGGAATGGTGATAAAGCCTTTCTGTTTCAGTTCCTCGTTCATCTCCCGCACCAGTCTGTAGGCGTAGGGCTTGGAGATACCCAGTTCCCTGGCTACTTCTTCCGCCTTTACAAACAGTTCCTTGCTCATGCGTTTCACCTCCTTATTTTTGTTTCGCAAATATGTTAATGTTGCCATCCTCATTATACATTAACACAAGTGTTAATGTCAAGAATTTATTTCGCATTTTTGTTAAACTTTATCTTGCATATTTCGCTTTTTTGCGCTATACTATTGGCAAAGGCGGTGGGATATTATGACAGTCGGAGATAAGATAAAGAAAATCCGCACCTTTCGAGGTATGACACAAAAGGAATTGGGGCTTGCTGTCGGCTTTGAGGAAAAGGGAGCAGACAACCGTATCGCACAGTACGAAACGAATTACCGTGTCCCCAAGCGGGAGTTGCTGGACAAGATTGCCGAGGCGCTGCGGGTAGACCGCCAGAATTTCTACACCATCGCCCCCGGCTCCGCTGAGGATTTCATGCGGACATTCTTCTGGCTCGACGAGGACAGCCCCGGCGCTATTCGCCTGTTCCAACTTGTCCGCAAGCCAGGCAGGGCGGGGGCCGCTGATGATACCGCTGTACGGTACAATGACGGCGACGACTGGCCCGCACACCCTCCCGTGGGTATGTACTTCCAGTACGGCCTTGTGGACGAGTTCATGCGGGAATGGCTTTTGCGTCAGCAGGAGTTACACGCCGGGGAGATCACCAGGGACGAATACTTTGAATGGAAATTGAATTGGCCGAGGACTTGCGACGATTGCGGAAAATGTGAACCGAGTATTCTATGGCGCAAAAAATAAATAGGACAAGCGAAAAACCGCCCTGCTGAATTTGTCGTTCAGCAGGGCGGTTTTGCTTGTCCTTTTGGGATTATTCTCTTGAGAGTACCAGGCGGACACAAATAGTATCAATCCAGTATCAAGAGCAATATGGACGGGCAAAAAAGCCTGTATTCATGCGGGTTTGCGCCGTTTCAAGCGTCATTCCCATTCAATGGTTGCCGGGGGCTTACTGGTAATATCGTAGACGATACGGTTGATACCCTTGACCTCGTTGACGATACGGGTGGAAATACGGTCCAGTACGTCATAGGGGATACGGGCCCAGTCAGCAGTCATAAAGTCGCTGGTAGTAACAGCGCGGAGGGCCAGCGTATAATCGTAGGTGCGGCCGTCGCCCATAACGCCCACGGAGCGGGTGTTGGTAAGTACGGCGAAATACTGGTTGATGTTCTTGTCCTCACCGGCGGCGGCGATCTCCTCCCGGTAGATGGCGTCGGCGTCCCTGAGGGTATCCAGCTTCTCCTTGGTCAGATCGCCGATCACACGGATGGCCAGGCCGGGGCCGGGGAAGGGCTGGCGCATGACCAGGTACTCGGGCAGGCCCAGCTCGCGGCCCAGCTGACGCACCTCATCCTTAAACAGCAGCCGCAGGGGCTCGATGATCTCCTTGAAGTCCACATAGTCAGGCAGACCACCCACGTTGTGGTGGCTCTTGATGACTGCGGCGTCGCCAGCGCCGGATTCAATAACATCGGGGTAGATGGTGCCCTGGACCAGGTAGTCCACCCGGCCAATCTTCTTGGCCTCTTCCTCAAAGACCCGGATAAACTCCTCGCCGATGATCTTGCGCTTGCGCTCAGGCTCAGCCTCACCGGCCAGCTTCAGCAGGAAACGGGTCTCAGCATCCACCCGGACAAAGTTAATATCCCAGCGGGCAAAGGCAGCCTCCACCTCGTCGCCCTCATTCTTGCGCATGAGGCCATGGTCCACGAACACGCAGGTCAGCTGCTTGCCCACTGCCTCGGCCAGCAGAGCAGCCGCCACAGAGGAGTCCACGCCGCCGGACAGGGCCAGCAGCACCTTGCCGTCGCCCACCTTCTCCCGGATATCCCGGATGGCGGTATTCTTGTAATCGCCCATAGTCCAGTCACCGGTGGCGTCGCACACCTCATAGAGGAAATTGCGGATCATGTCCACACCATGCTGAGTGTGGTTTACCTCGGGGTGGTACTGCACACCGTAGAAGCCCCGCTTCTCGTCGGCAATGGCCACGTTGGGGCAGGCGTCGGTATGGGCGGTGAGGGCAAAGCCCTCGGGCACCTTGGCCATATAGTCGCCGTGGCTCATCCAAGAGATGCCCTGCTCCGGCAGGCCCTTGAAGAGCTTACAGGTGGTGTCGTAGTAGGTCTCGGTCTTGCCGTACTCCCGGGCGGTATCCTCCTGGGCGGCGGTGACCTGACCGCCAAGGGTATGGGCCATCAGCTGGCAGCCATAGCAGATACCCAGCACTGGCACCCCCAGCTCAAAGATGGCGGGGTCCACATGGGGGGCCTTCTCGTCGTACACACTGTTGGGGCCGCCGGTGAAGATAAAGCCGATGGGCTCCATGGCTTTCAGCTGCTCCAGCGGGGTGGTATAGGGCTTAACCTCGCAGTACACGCCGCACTCACGAACCCGGCGGGCAATGAGCTGGTTGTACTGGCCGCCGAAGTCCAGAACGATCACGGTCTGATGGGACATTCAAGTTCCTTCTTTCTATGGAGTCTATGGGTTTCCGAAAATCTGTGTAACAATTATGGTTTAGAATATCATATTTTTCCTCCGGGCGCAATACTTCTCCCACGTCCGCGCCGCATTTGAAGCAGACGGTACCATCCCCCGCCAAACAGAAAGTTGGTGCAGCGCCCTACCGCCGGATTACCCAGCAGGAGCAGCAGCCCTGCCCACGCCAGCAGCACCTGCCACGGTTGGGCCAGCAGATAGGGGAATTTCAGCCGGAATAGATGGAAGAAAAAGCCGTGGAGCAGATAGATGGGCAGGGTGTTCTGCCCCAAAACAGTTATCACCGGAATTCTGCGCTTGAGGTAAGGGGCCAGGCCAGCAAACAGGAGAAAAATCACACTGGCCGAGCAGCACATGATAAGTCCCCGCACCTGCCAGCTATAGCCCAGATCCTCATAGCCGTAGGCGCCCAGCATCATTTTTGCAGTCACGTCCTGCCGCAGCAGCAGCCACTCTAAAACCACGCAGCAGGCGGCCGCAAGGCCAAGCACAATCCCTCTGAGGGTCCGTCCTCCCCCGTTCCAGCGGGCTCGCAGGCCGTCTGCCCTTCTGAAGTAGTAGCCCAACAGAAACCAGGGCTGAAAGGCGATAATCCGGGAGGCGCTCCATTGGTAGTCTATGCTCTTGTCAAAGCCCGCCAGCAGCGCCAGGGCTACCGACGCGGCCACCATCAACCATCGCCCCACAGGGGACGGAACATCATATACCGGCAGCAGAAGGGTGTAAACGGCTAGCACAAAAAGGTACCACAAAATCCAGTAGGGTCTTGAAAACTGCACATGAACGTAGGGGTCCCCCAGCTTTTCCACAAAGGCAGTATACAGCCACTGGAAGATCAGGTAGGGCAGCGCCATGCCAAAAATCCATTTGCTCCGATCAAATCTGGCAAACATCCCACTGAGAAATAAAAAGGCTGGCATATGAAAAGAATAAATTACGGCATACAAAGTCTCTTTGTGGGGAAATTCCCCCGCAATCTCCAGCAGGTGCCCCAGCACCACCAGGGCAATGAGCAAAAAGCGCAGATTATCATACTGATATTCCCTTGTTTTCATGTCCGGCGCGCCTTCTTTCCACGACAGCCTATGCCCGCTTAGAATATCATGTTTTCTTCCCTCCCGCAATAGCAGCAAAAAGGCCGCCGAGTTCTGACAGCTCAGCGGCCTTTTATTCAGGCACCTATCTCCGCGCCGCCCCATTCCACGACGGTAAAGCCGGTACGCTCTGGAGCGGTGAGGGTCTGGGGCTCCACCTCCACCAGCTTGTCCAACCCCTGCCAGGCCATGAATACCCGGATCAGGGTATCCGGGGCCGGGTCAATGGTCAGCTTGGCGCTGTCGGTGTAGGCTTCCTGTTGGAAGGAGATCAGATTATAAGGGTTGTGCTCCATCTTGGGCAGCCAGTAGATAATAAACTCGTTGACCTCCTGCTCCGTCAGGCCCAACTGGGCCAGGGCGTCCTCCAGAAATACGGCGGTGTTTTCCCCAGTTACGCAGAAGCCGGTGGAAAAGTCGTATTCGGTCTGGCTCACGCCCTCCCAGAACAGGCAGTAATACTGCCGTCCGGTGGTCGGGTCCGTGAGGGTGCCGTTGGGAGAAGCGTCCACCGTCCAGCCGTCCCCATAGGCGGGATAGGTGGAGGTCAGTTCCCCATCAAAGTCCAGGGTAACGGAGACCTTGGTTTCTTCCTCCGGGTAGAGGTAAATCACCGGTTTTTCGGCCGCAGGGCCTCTGTCCGGAGTTCTGCATCCGGTCAGCGAGGCGGCCAGCAGGCAGGCCGCCAGGGTCAAAGGAACCAGTTTACGCATAAAAACTCCCCCTTCCAGATTCTTAGGTCCTTTTTATCAGACGAATCCGGAAGGGGGAAGTTCCCAATTTAATTAAATCTGGGTAATATCAATGGGCCGCAGGTCGGAGGGCCGGCCCTGGGTGCGAATGGTGAGCATGGCCCGTGCGGTGTCAATAGCGGTGATGCAGGCCACGGAGTGCTCCACGGTGGAGCGGCGGATCTTGAAGCCGTCGGTATCGTGGCGGCGGCCCCGGGTGGGGGTATTGATGACCAGATCCACGGTGCCGGAAGCGATCATGTCCAAGATGTTGGGGTGAGCCTCGGAGACCCGGGCCACCTTGCGAGCGGGGATGCCCACGGCATTGAGGGCCTCGCAGGTGCCGCTGGTAGCCAGGATCTCAATGCCCATGTCGGCAAAGCCCTGGGCGATACCGATGATCTCGCCCTTGTCCTCGTCCTTGACGGTGATGATGATGCGGCCACCCTTCTTGGGAGCCTTCATGTTGGCACCCTTAAAGGCCTTCAGCAGGGCCTGGGGGAAGGACTCGGCCAGACCCAGGCACTCGCCGGTGGACTTCATTTCGGGGCCCAGGCCGGTGTCCACGTCGGTGAGCTTCTCGAAGGAGAACACCGGCATTTTCACAGCGTAGTAGTCGGCCTCTTTGTAGATGCCGGTACCGTAGCCCAGGTCTTTCAGCTTCTGCCCCAGCATGACCTTGGTGGCCAGGTCGATGATGGGCACGCCGGTGACCTTGGAGATATAGGGGATGGTGCGGGAGGAGCGGGGGTTGACCTCGATGACGTACACGGTGTCGTCGTAGATGACGAACTGGATGTTCACCAGGCCCACCACACCCAGAGCCTTGGACAGGTCGTAGGTATAGCGGTAGATAGTTTCCTTGTGTTTATCCTCGATGTGGATGGGGGGATAGACGGAGATGGAGTCGCCGGAGTGGACGCCGGCCCGCTCGATGTGCTCCATGATGCCGGGGATGAGCAAGTCCTCCCCGTCAAACACGCCGTCGACTTCCACCTCACGGCCCATCAGATACTTATCCACCAGGATGGGATGCTCCTGCTCCACCTGGTTGATGATGCGCATGAACTCGGTGATGTTGCGGTCGTTGTAGGCGATCTCCATGCCCTGGCCGCCCAGCACATAGGATGGGCGCACCAGCACGGGGTAGCCCACCTCGTGGGCCGCCTCCAGAGCCTGCTCGGTGGTAAACACCGTCTTACCGGCGGCGCGGGGAATCTTGCACTGGTTGAGGATCTCGTCAAAGCGTTCCCGGTCCTCGGCGGCGTCCACGCCGTCGGCGGAGGTACCCAGGATGGGCACACCCATGTTGGTGAGGGCCTGAGCCAGCTTGATGGCGGTCTGACCGCCGAACTGCACCACGGCACCCCAGGGCTTCTCCAGCTCCACCACAGCCTCCACGTCCTCGGGAGTCAGAGGTTCAAAGTACAGCTTATCGGCCACGTCGAAGTCGGTGGACACAGTCTCGGGGTTGTTGTTGATGATGATGGTCTCATAACCCAGGCGCTTAAAAGCCCAGACGGAATGGACGGAGCAGTAGTCGAACTCGATGCCCTGGCCGATGCGTATGGGGCCGGAGCCCAGCACCAGCACCTTCTTCTTGTCCTGCCCGGGCCGGTGGGCCTCAGGCGTAGCAGCAGCCAGCCAGGGAGCCTCCGGGATATGGGGAGCCAGCTCACCCACCTGGGGCAGATGAAGCTCCTCGGCAGCCTCGTTCTCCTCATCGTAGGTGGAGTAGTAATAGGGGGTCTGAGCCTCAAACTCGGCGGCGCAGGTGTCCACCATCTTGAAGGCTGGACGGATGCCGTAGGACTCCCGCAGGGTCTTGATCTCTCCCCGCTCCTTGCCGGACAGGGCGGCAATCCAGGCGTCGGAGAAGCCCATCTCCTTGGCCATGCGCAGGGTGTCGGCATCCAGGTGGCCGTGGTCCAGCTTGTCCTCCATGTCCACGATGTTCTGGAGCCGGTCCAGGAACCACAGGTCGTACTTGGTGATCTTGTTGATCTTCTCGGGGGAGAAGCCCCGGCGCAGGGCCTCGGCCACCACGAAGAGGCGCTGGTCGTCGATATTTACCAGCCGCTCCTCGATCTCCTCGGTGTACAGCTGATCCAGGCCGGGCAGGCGCAGGGACTTCACAGGCAGTTCCAGGGAACGGATGGCCTTCATCAGGGCACCCTCAAAGGAGTTGCCGATGGCCATAACCTCGCCGGTGGCCTTCATCTGGGTGCCCAGAGTACGGCTGGCGGTGGTGAACTTGTCGAAGGGCAGACGGGGGATTTTCAGCACGCAGTAGTCAAGGGTGGGCTCAAAGCAGGCGGTGGTCTTGCCGGTCACCGCGTTGGGAATCTCGTCCAGGGTGTAGCCCAGGGCGATCTTGGCGGCCACCTTAGCGATGGGATAGCCGGTGGCCTTGGAGGCCAGGGCGGAGGAGCGGCTCACGCGGGGGTTGACCTCAATGACCGCGTACTCGAAGGAATCGGGATTCAGAGCCAGCTGCACGTTACAACCGCCCTCGATCTCCAGGGCGGAGATGATGTCCAGGGAGGCCTTACGCAGCATCTGGAATTCCCGGTTGGCCAGAGTCTGGGTTGGGGCCACCACGATGGAGTCGCCGGTGTGGACACCCACCGGGTCCACGTTCTCCATGGAACAGATCTGAATCACGTTTCCGGCGCTGTCCCGCATGACTTCGAACTCGATCTCCTTCCAGCCGGAGATGCACCGTTCGATGAGGACCTGGCCCACGCGGCTGAGATGGATGCCGCGGTCGGCAATCTCCCGCAGGGACATCTCGTCGTAGGCAATGCCGCCGCCGGTGCCGCCCAGGGTGTAGGCGGGGCGGACAATGACGGGGTAGCCGATGGACCCGGCAAAAGCCACCGCATCCTCCACGCTCTCCACCACATCGGAGGTGACGCAGGGCTGGCCGATGGCCTCCATAGCGTCCTTGAAGCCCTGGCGGTCCTCCGCCTTGCGGATGGACTCAGGGCTGGTGCCCAGCAGCTTGACGCCGTACTGCTGCAGGATGCCCTGTTCGTGGAGGTTCATAGCCAGGTTCAGGCCGGTCTGGCCACCCAGAGTGGGCAGGATGGAATCGGGGCGCTCCTTCTGGATCACCTGCTCTACGCTGGCGATGTTCAGGGGTTCAATATACACATGATCAGCAATGTCCTTGTCGGTCATGATGGTGGCGGGGTTGGAGTTGACCAGCACCACCTCCACGCCCTCTTCCTTCAGGGCGCGGCAGGCCTGGGTTCCTGCGTAGTCGAACTCGGCGGCCTGGCCGATGACGATGGGGCCGGAGCCCAGCACCAGTACCTTCTTAATATTCGGATTCTTGGGCATTACCGGTCGCCTCCCTTCATACTGTCCACAAAGCGGTCAAAGAGATATTCGGTGTCCATGGGGCCGGGGGAGGCCTCGGGGTGGAACTGGACGGTGAAGCAGTTGGGACGCTTATAGCGCAGGCCCTCCACACTGCCCTCGTTGACGTTGACGTGAGAGATCTCCGCCACAGCGGGGTCCACGCTCTCGGCAGTGACCACATAGCCGTGGTTCTGGCTGGTGATAAAGGCCCGTCCGGCGGCCAGATCCTTCACCGGGTGGTTGCCGCCCCGGTGGCCAAAGCGCATCTTCCGGGTCTCGGCGCCGGTGGCCAGAGCCAGCAGCTGGTGGCCCAGGCAGACGGCAAAGAGGGGCAGGCTGGAGTCGTAGAGTTTGCGTACCTCTTTAATAATGTCCACATTGTCCGCCGGGTCGCCGGGGCCGTTGGACAGCATGACGCCGTCATAGCCGCCGGTGAGGATGGTTTCCGCCGGGGTGTGGGCAGGATAGACGGTGACCTGGCAGCCCCGCTTCTGGAGGCAGCGGATCATATTCTCTTTCACGCCGTAGTCCATCAGGGCCACCCGCAGCTTCTGCTCGCCCAGAGCAGGATAGAGCTGGGGCGCCTTCCGGGTCACCTTTTCCACGGTGCCCTCCACCCGATAGGCATGGATCTTCTCCAGGCACTCCTCTACATGAAAATGCTCCGCACAGGTGATCATACCATTCATGGTCCCCTGACTGCGGAGTATTCTGGTTAAAGCCCGGGTATCCACGCCTTCGATCCCGGTAATGTCATATTGTTTCAGATAGGCGTCCAGCTCACCCTCGCAGCGGAAATTGCTGCCCCGCCGGGCCAGATGCCGCACAATAAATGCCTCAGCCCAGGGCCGGGAGGACTCATTATCCTCGTGGTTTACGCCGTAATTGCCAATGAGGGGATAGCTCATCACGATTCCCTGTCCCGCATAGGAGGGATCGGTCAGGATCTCCTGGTAGCCGGTCATGGAGGTGTTGAACACCATTTCGCACACCCGGTCTGCGGGGGAGCCCATGCTGACGCCCTGGAACATGGCGCCGTTCTCCAGAATCAAGGTCGCCTTCATCTCCTGCATCACGCCTTTCTTTCCATGGTATTTGTTCGATTGTACTCTAAATATCCGCCTCCGGCAACTCCCTTTTTCCCTTCTTTTTCAAAATCGTAATTTTGGACAAAAAGTCGGAGCGCATCCCCCGTTTTTCACGGTCAATGCGCCCCGAATGTCTCAAAAATCTATATTTGACCTAATAATTATTTTGGTGGTTCTATGTCCACCACCACCAGCTCCGGCCGGTTAAACAAGCGGGGCACGCGGGTGCTCTCCCGGGCCAGTCCCCGGCTGACAATGAGGGTGGCGCCGCCGATCTCATAGCGCCCGCCGGCATAGGTGGGGAACATTCCCTGATTGGGGGCCAGTACCCCGTTAATGAGGCCGGGCAGCCGCCATTGACCCCCATGGGCGTGACCGGCCAGCACCAGATCAAATCCGCTGCCGGCGTAGTCGCTCACCCGCTCGGGCCGATGGGTCAGCAAAATAGAGAAGTGACTGCCGTCCAGATCACCGCTGGCGGCGGTCAGCTGGTCCTGCCAGTTCTCCTCTCCCGTCTCCGGGTCGTCAATGCCGCCGATCTGCACCATCTGTGCCCCGGCAGCGGCGCAGACACATTTGCCGTCCAGCACCACCGCACCGCAGGCTGTCAGCAGTTCTTTGACCACAGCCAGCCGCCCGGTGCGGTGCTCGTGATTGCCCGAGGCGTAATATACCGGCCAGCGGTCGGCCAGCTTTTTTACCGTGAGCAGGGCACGCCACTCCTCCATCCGGGGCTCATCATCCACAATATCGCCGCACATGACCACCAGATCCGGTTTCTGCGCAGCCACCGCCGCCACCAACTGTTCCTGGTTTTTCCCGTACCGGCAGGCGTGAAGGTCGGTAAGTACTGCCAGGCGAATGGGACCATCCACCTTTTCACTTTCCACTGTATAGTGCCGCACCGCCAAGCGGACATCCAAGGCTGCCAGCAGGATACCGGCAGTTGCACTCCCTGCGGTCAGCAACGCCGCTGTTCTTTTTTTCATCGGTTCCCTCCTTTTGTATATCTGCCGCCATCCCGGTCATACTGAAGGTATCGTGATCTCCGGGAGGTCGTTTCATGGTCATTGCCTTTTTACGCACAATCATTCTTTATGCCTTTATTATTGCCGGTATCCGGCTGATGGGCAAGCGGCAGGTGGGTGAGCTGGAGCCCTCCGAGCTGGTGTTGGCCCTGCTCATCGCCGATCTGGCTGCCGTTCCCATGCAGGACTTCGGTATTCCCCTGCTCACCGGCCTCATCCCCATCCTCACCCTGCTGTGCATCACCATGGCCCTGTCGGTGCTCACCATGAAGAGCATCAAATTCCGGGCGGTGCTCTGCGGCCGTCCCAGCATCATCGTGGAAAACGGGAAACTGCGCCAGGGCGAGATGAAGCGCAACCGCTTCACTTTGGATGAACTGATGGAGGAACTGCGGATGAAGGGGGTTACCGACCTTTCCACCGTCAAGTATGCCATTCTGGAGACCAACGGCCAGCTGTCCGTTCTCCCCTTCGCCGCCCAGAAGCCGCCCACCGCTCAGGACCTGGACCTCCATCTGCCGGAGCCGGGGCTGCCGGTGGTACTCATCAACGATGGCCGGCTTATGAGCCGGGCCCTCCATCGCCGGGGTCTGGACGAGACATGGCTGGACAAACAGCTGAAGGAGCACCACATTAACCATATTCAGGACGTGTTCCTGCTGACAGTGGATGAGACCAACAAGGTCTGCGTCATTGAAAAGGAGGCGGTCCGGTGAAGCGGCTGTGGATCGCCCTGGCACTGCTGGCTGCCCTGCTGTGCGGCACCCTGCTCCATACCTGGTCCCTGCGGGGCTTTACCCAGGGTCTGTCCGACGCTCTGGATGAAGCTCAGACCCTGGCCCGGGCCGACCGCTGGGAGGAAGCCCGTTCCCTGACGGAAGAGGCCCTGCAAACCTGGCGGGGACGGGATGTGTATCTCCACGTCCTGCTCCGCCACGCCGACACCGACCAGATCTACGCCGGCTTCCAGGAGACCCTGGCCCTGCTGGAAAGCCGTGAATACGGCGAATATGCCGCCGCCAACGCCCGACTGGTCACCCAGATCGAACTGCTCAGCGAGGCGGAACAGCTCACCTTAAAAAATGTCTTTTAAACGAAAGGGGGGCGCATCTGCCGCGCCCCCCTGCAATCTCTCTTACTTCTCCGCCAGAAGCTTGTTCAGTTCCTCCATAAAGGTGCTGATGTCCTTAAACTGACGGTAGACCGAAGCGAAACGGACATAGGCCACCTCGTCCACCTTTTTCAGCCGCTCCATCACCAATTCGCCAATGCGGGCGGAGGGGATCTCCCGGTCCATGTCGTTTTGCAGGACCTGTTCAATCTCATTGGCCATATCTTCCAGGGTGGCAAAAGCCACCGGCCGTTTTTCACAGGCCCGAATCATGCCGTTGAGCAGCTTGGTCTTGTCAAAGGTCTGACGGCTGCCGTCCTTTTTGATTACCATCAGGGGCAGACTCTCCATGGTCTCATAAGTGGTAAAACGCTTATGGCAGGCCAGACATTCCCGGCGGCGGCGGATGCTGGACCCTTCGTCGGATGGACGGGAGTCCACGACCTTGCTCTCCGGGTGAGAACAAAACGGACATCTCACAGCGGCAGTCCTCCTTTGAAACACAGCTCCAGGCCAGGCCCAGGCAAAATATAGTAGCTTCTGTCGTGTTATTATACCATACTTTGTTGCCCGTTGGTATCCCTGAAATGAGAAAGTTTTTGTATAAATCAGGAAACACCGGGGCAAGCTAGGAACGGTGAAAGCGAGGTGAGCACCATGCAGAACCAGCATAACGAGCAGAAGAAATCCAGAAACCAGAATCCCGCTCCCCAGGACTGCAAGCATCCCCAGAGCAAGAAGCAGGAGCAGCCCCAGGATAAGACCGGTGATCCCAACCGTCATTGACCCCTTTTTCGTGGGCCGGAATATCCGGCCCACAATTTTTTATTTTTTTCATTTTTCCTCTTGACATTTCTCTGTAGTTTGCTATAATAACACCTGCGCTCACGAGAGCGGCAAACAAATAGCGGGATTGTGTAAGGGTAGCACAGCAGACTCTGACTCTGTATGTGAGGGTTCGAATCCTTCTCCCGCTGCCAAAGCGAGACAACTTCGGTTGTCTCGCTTTTTTCTTTTTCGGTACCTCCCGTCCCCACCCTGCGTATACTGGGCTGTGGGGGGCAAAGGCCCGTCACGATTTTGATTGGGGGTACTTCATCATGTGTTGTAACAACCGGAATCGCTGCTGCCGCTGCGGCGCCTCTGAGAACAACAGGACCACTTCCAGTGACCTGTTCTCCGGCCTGACCCTGTCCGACCTGTCCGGCACCGCCGGCGGCCGTCAGGTCTATCTCACCATCCCGGCTTTCCTGTGGGCTGCCGATCAGGAGGAGGAGGACACCTCCTGCGGCTGCTGTCGCTGCTGCTGAGCCCCACGCCGCCCCCTCCAGGGCGGCTACTTACCCCCAACCCCCGCCCTGCGATCCAATCGCAGGGCGCTTTTTTTGCGCTTTTTTCGTGAATTTGAACAGTTCTGAAGATTATCCTCTGGAGTTTCCAAAAAAAGTCTTGACAAATCACTTCCGCCTGCTAAAATATGCTTAAATTATTTTATTTAAAAATTTTTAAGTAAAATGATTTAACTAAAATTTTTGAATTGTTTTGTGAGGAGCATTACCATGGATTTCGAGAAGATTAAGGATATCATTGTGGAGACCCTGAGCTGCGACGCCGACAAGGTGACCCCCGACGCCCGCCTGGCCGAGGACCTGGAGGCCGATTCCCTGGCTGCCGTGGAGCTGTCCATGGCTCTGGAGGAGGCCTTCGGCGTGACCATCGCCGACGAGGACCTGCCCAACATGAAAACCGTGGGCGACCTGATGAAGTACATCGAGGATCACGCTGAGTAAGAGGAAGAAAACGGGCATCGGTGCAAACCGATGCCTTTTTTCCGAAAGGAGCCGCTATGACCAACCAAGAGATTTTTGAGCTGATGGCCCGCTTTGACCAGAGCGGCATCACCACCTTCAAGCTGAATACCAAGGACTTTACCCTGGAGCTGGGCAAAGGCGGCAGCGCTGCCGTTCCCGCCGCTCCCGTGGGCGCACCCGCACCTGCCGCTGCTGCGCTCACCCCGGCGGCTCAGCCCGATGGTCCCTGCATCACCGCCCCCCTGGTGGGCACCTTCTATGCCGCCTCCGCTCCCGACGCCGAGCCCTTCGTCAAGGTGGGCGACAAGGTGAAGAAGGGCCAGACCGTCTGCCTCATGGAGGCCATGAAGATGATGAATGAGGTCCACGCCCCCTGCGACTGCACCATCGAGGCCATTCTTCAGGAGGACGGGGCTCTGGTGTCCTTTGGGGACCCCCTCATTCGTTACCGGGAAGGGTGATTCCATGTTCAAGCGTATTTTGATCGCCAACCGGGGCGAGATCGCCGTCCGGGTGTTCCGGGCCTGCCGGGAGCTGGACATCGAGCCTGTGGTGGTCTACTCCCAGGCCGATTCGGAGGCTCTTCATGTCCAGCTGGCGGAGCGGGCCTACTGCATCGGCCCCGCCCGCTCGGCGGACAGCTACTTAAATGTGGACGCCATCCTCACCGTGGCTCAGGCCACCGGGTGCGACGCCATCCACCCCGGCTACGGCTTCCTGTCGGAAAACGCCGATTTCGCCGACGCCTGTGCCCAGGCGGGCATTGCCTTCATCGGCCCCTCCGGCGATGTGATCCGGGCCATGGGCAACAAGGCCGCCGCCCGCAAGCTGATGGTGGCCGCCGGTGTGCCGGTGGTCCCCGGCTCCGACGGAGCAGTGGACACCGCCGAGGAGGCCAAAGCCCTGGCCGACTCCATCGGCTACCCTGTGCTCATCAAAGCTGCCGCCGGCGGCGGCGGCCGTGGTATGCGCCGGGTGTTTGAGCCCGACCAGCTGATCCCCCTCTTTGAGGAGGCCCGCAGCGAGTCGGTGGCCTGCTTCGGCAGCGGAGAGATGTACCTGGAGAAGCTGATCCTCAACCCCCGGCACATCGAGTTCCAGATCCTGGCCGATTCCCAGGGCCATGTGATCCAGCTTGGGGACCGGGACTGCTCCATCCAGCGGCGCAACCAGAAGCTGCTGGAGGAGTCCCCCTCCAAGGCCCTCACTCCCGAGCTGCGGGAGCGCATGGGTGCCGCCGCCGTGGCCGCCGCCAAGGCCGCCCACTATGAGAACGCCGGCACCATTGAGTTCGTACTGGACCCGGAGGGCAACTTCTACTTCATTGAGATGAATACCCGCATCCAGGTGGAGCACCCGGTCACCGAGCTGGTTACCGGCATGGACCTGGTGCGGGAGCAGATCCGTATTGCCGCCGGTCTCCCCCTGTCCCGCACCCAGGAGGAGGTCACCCTCAACGGCCACGCCATCGAGTGCCGCATCAACGCCGAGGACCCGGCCAACGACTTCCGCCCCTGCCCGGGCAAGATCGATTTCGTACACCTGCCCGGCGGCTGCGGGGTACGTGTGGACACCGGCCTGTATACCGGCTACACCCTGCCCCCCTACTACGACTCCCTGATGGCAAAGCTCATTGTTCACGCCCCCACCCGGCTGGATGCCATCCGCCGGATGCGCCGGGCTTTGGAGGAGCTCATTATCGAGGGCCCCGCCAACAACACCGATCTGCTCCATCAGATCATGCACCACCCCGACTTCATCCGGGGCAACTATAACACCGGCTACCTGGAGGCCAATATGGACACCCTGCTGGCCTGGAGCCGCAGCGGAGAGGAGGAACCTAAGGCATGAGCAATGTCTTTGCCCAGCGGCGTCAGAAGCTGCTCTCCCTGAAGGCTCTCCGGGGCAGCTCCCCCGCCCCCGCCCATACCGAGGAGACCTGTCCCGCCTGCAGCGGCACCTTCCGCCGCAAGGATCTGGTGACTGCCCGGTACGTCTGCCCCCTGTGCGGCCACCACTATCCTATCGGGGCCTATTATCGCCTCAGCCTGGTGCTGGACAAGGGTACCTTCCGGGAGTTGGACGCCGCCCTGTCCTCCAACGATCCTCTGTCCTTCCCCGGCTATTCTGCCAAGCTGGAGGGGGCCCGCCGCCGCACCGGCATGAACGAGGCGGTGGTCACTGCCACCGGCCGTATCAATGGCCAGAAAGTGGCCATTGGTGCTCTGGACAGCCGGTTCTTCATGGGCAGCATGAGCGCCGCCCTGGGCGAGAAGGTCACCCGGCTGGTGGAGTATGCCGAAAAATATAAGCTGCCCCTCATCCTCTTCTCCGCCAGCGGCGGAGCCCGGATGCAGGAGGGCATTTTGTCCCTGATGCAGATGGCCAAGACCTCCGCCGCCCTGGAGCGGTTCTCCCGCAAGGGCGGGCTGTACATCTCCGTGCTCACCCACCCCACCACCGGCGGCGTCACCGCCAGCTTTGCCAGCCTGGGCGACATCATGCTGGCCGAGCCCGGCGCCCTCATCGGCTTTGCCGGCCCCCGGGTCATTGAGCAGACCATCGGCGAGAAGCTGCCCGAGGGTTTCCAGAGCGCCGAGTACCTGCTGGAACACGGCTTTCTGGACGCCATCGTCCCCCGGACCCAGCTGCGGGACACCCTGATTCAGCTGCTGAAACTGCACGGGAAAGGAGGGAGCGACCGTGGCAAATAACCTGACTCCCGCTCAGCGGGTGGCCCTGGCCCGCCATCAGGACCGGCCGGGTACCGCCGACTTCATCGCCGCCCTCTTCACCGACTTCTTTGAGCAGCGGGGAGACCGGCTCTGTTCCGACGACGGCAGTATCCTGGGCGGCGTGGCCCTCTTCCACGGCCAGCCGGTCACCGTGATCGGCCACCGGAAGGGCCGCACCCTGGAGGAACACCTGGCCTATCACTTCGGCATGCCCTCCCCCGAGGGCTACCGCAAGGCCCAGCGGCTGATGGAGCAGGCGGAGAAGTTCCGCCGTCCCGTCATCACCTTCATCGACACCCCCGGCGCCTACCCCGGCCTGGAGGCCGAGGCCCGGGGTCAGGGGGAGGCCATCGCCCGCACCCTGGCTCTCTCCTCCGCCCTCACCGTCCCGGTGATCTCGGTGGTCACCGGCGAGGGGGGCAGCGGCGGCGCATTGGCTCTGGGTGTGGGCAACAAGGTACTCATGCTGGAAAATGCCGTCTACTCCGTCCTTTCCCCCGAGGGCTTTGCCGCCATTCTGTGGAAGGACTCCTCCCGCAGCGACGAGGCCTGCGACGTGATGAAGCTCACCGCCGCCGACCTGCTGGAGCTGGGCGTCATCGACGCCGTGATCCCCGAGCCCACCCAGGGAGCCCATACCGACCTCCATGCCGTCTGCCGCTCCCTGGACGCCGTCCTGGCCAAGGAGCTGGCGGCACTGAACAAGCTGAACGGTCAGGCTCTGGCCACCCAGCGCTACAAAAAATTCCGCTTAATGGGCAGCAAGGCCCTGAGAAAGGAGCGCCCATGAACGGAATCAAACTGTTGAGCACCGGCTCCGCCCTGCCCCGCCGGGCGGTGACCAACGACGATATGTCCAAGATCGTGGACACCAACGACGAGTGGATCGCCACCCGCACCGGTATCCGCAGCCGTTACCACTGTACCGAAGGGGAGAGCCACACCTCCCTGTGCCTGGCCGCCGCCAAACAGGCTCTGGAGCGCTCCGGCATCAGCCCGGAACAGATCGGGGTATGCATCGTGGCTACCCTGTCCCAGGATTTTCTCACCCCTGCCGCCGCCTGCATCCTCCAGCGGGATCTGGGCTTTCCGGAGGACACGGTGTGCTTCGACCTGAACGCCGCCTGCTCCGGCTTTGTGTACGGTCTCCATACAGCGGAATGCCTGTTGGCCACCGCAGAACGGAAGTACGGCCTCATTGTGGGCGTGGAGGCCCTGAGCCGCATCACCGACTTCACCGACCGCTCCACCTGCGTTCTCTTTGGAGACGGCGCGGGAGCCGCCGTGGTGGAGTGGCGGGCGGACTATCCTTCCCTCTGCGGAGTGCTGGGCTGCCGGGGCAATCAGGAAGCCCTGTACGTCCCCGGAGCCAACAGCACCGATCCCTCCTACATCCATATGGATGGCAAGGCGGTGTTCCGCTTCGCGGTAGAGGCCCTGCCCCGCTGCGCCAAAGAGGTGCTCAAAAAGGCGGGCCTCACCCTGGAGGACGTGGACCGCTTCGTGTTCCACCAGGCCAACCAGCGCATCATTGACTTTGCGGTGAAGAAGCTGGGAGTGGACCCCGCCAAATGTACCGGCAACATCGCCCGCACCGGCAACACCTCCGCCGCCAGCGTGCCCCTGCTGCTGGATGAGCTGGTCACCTCCGGTCAGCTGACCTCCGGCCAGAAGGCCCTGTGTGTGGGCTTCGGCGGCGGCCTGACCTGGGCGGGAGCCCTTTTGGAATTGGCATAAAACGGTGGGGCGTCGAGTACGCCGCCCGTTTCTTTGATAAGGAGCTTACTATGAAACTGAACGAATTGTTGGGGATTGAATTCCCCATTATCCAGGGCGGCATGGCCAACGTGGCCACCGGCGCTTTCGCCGCCGCCGTATCCAATGCCGGTGCTCTGGGCCTCATCGGCTCCGGCGGCATGGATGCCGACGCCCTGCGCCGTGAGATCCAGGTGGCCAAGTCCTCCACCGACAAGCCCTTCGGCGTCAACCTGATGCTGATGAATCCCCACATTGAGGATCTGGCCCGCGTGGTGGTAGAGGAGGGTGTCCAGGTGGTGACCACCGGCGCCGGCAACCCCGGCAAGTACGTCCCCGCCTGGAAGGCCGCGGGCATCAAGGTGTTCCCCGTGGTAGCCGCCCCCATCTTGGCCAAGCGTCTGGAGCGCTACGGCATTGACGGCATTATCGCCGAGGGCACCGAGAGCGGCGGCCATGTGGGCGAGATGACCACCATGGCCCTGGTGCCCCAGGTGGTGGACGCGGTGAGCGTGCCCGTCATCGCCGCCGGCGGCATTGCCGACGGCCGCCAGATGGCCGCCGCCTTCGCCCTGGGTGCCTGCGGCGTGCAGATCGGCACCTGCCTGCTGGCCAGTGAGGAGTGCCCCATCCACGACAACTACAAGCAGGCCGTGGTGAAGGCCGGGGCCAACGATACCACCGTCACCGGCCGCACCGGCGGCGCCCCCGTCCGGGTGCTGAAGAACAAGATGGCCCGGGAGTACCTGCGCATGGAGAAGCAGAACCTGCCTCTGGAAGAGATGGAGAAGCTGACCCTGGGCTCCCTCCGCCGGGCGGTGTTTGACGGCGACCTGGACACCGGCAGCTTTATGGCCGGTCAGGTGGCCGGCATGGTAAAGGAGGTCCGTCCCCTGCGGGCCATCTTTGAGGACATGATGAGCGGCTGTCAGGCCGTTGTGAAAGGACTGAACGTATGAGCCTCGCCTTTTTGTACGCCGGACAGGGCAGCCAGCATCCCGGCATGGGGGCCGACCTCTATGAGGCCTATCCTGTATTCAAAGCCGTGCTGGACAGCGCCGATGTGGACTTTGACCTGAAAACCGTCTCCTTCACCGACCCCGACGGGGTGCTGAACCAGACCGAGTATACCCAGCCCTGCATGGTGGCCTTTGCCGCCGGTATGACCGCCATCCTGTATGAGATGGGCATCCGGCCCGATTACGCCGCCGGTCTCAGCCTGGGCGAGTATTCCGCCCTCCAGGCCGCCGGGGTGTTTACCCCCGCCCAGGCCATCTCCCTGGCCGCTTTCCGTGGCAAGGCCATGGCCTCCGCCGCTGCCGGTATCCCCTGCGGCATGACCGCCGTACTGGGTCTGGACCGTGAGAAGCTGCAGCAGGCCTGCGATCAGGCCGCCGACGCGGGCGTGGTGGAGATCGCCAACTACAACTGCCCCGGCCAACTGGTCATCGGCGGTGCCCAGGAGGCGGTGAACAAGGCCGCTTCCATTGCCAAGGAGCTGGGCGCCAAGCGCTGTCTCCCTCTGAAGGTCAGCGGCCCCTTCCACACCTCTCTGCTGGCCCCCGCCGGCGACGCCCTGCGGGAGAAGTTCCAGAGCGTCACCTTTGGAGAGATGGCCTTCCCGGTGCTCTTCAACTGCCTGGGCCATGAGATGGGCGAAAACGACACCATCCCCGTTCTGCTGGAGAAGCAGGTCCAGTCCTCCGTCTACATGGAGGACACCATCCGCCGCCTGGAGGCGCTGGGTGTGGACACCATCGTGGAGATCGGCCCGGGCAAGGCCCTCAGCGGCTTTGTGAAAAAGACCGCCCCCTCCATCAAGACCTACGCTGTGGAGACCGTCGCCGACATCGAGGCTCTCTCCGCTGCTTTGAAAGGATAACTGTATGAGCATGAATGGAAAAATCGCCGTAGTCACCGGCGGCAGCCGGGGTATTGGCAAGGCTATCTGCCTGGAGCTGGCCCGCCGGGGCGCCAACGTGGTGTTCTCCTACGCCGGCAACACTGCCGCCGCCGAGGAAACCCTGGCCGCCCTCAAGGAGTTGGGTGTGGAAGCCCGTGCCGTTCAGGGCAGCGTGGCCGACCCCGCCGCCGTGAAGGCCCTGATGGACACCGCCGTGAAAGAGCTGGGCGGCCTCCACATCCTGGTGAACAACGCCGGCATCACCCGGGACAACCTGGCCATGATGCTGAAGGAGGAGGACTTCGACGCGGTCATCGAGACCAACCTGAAGGGCGCCTTCCTGTGCATGAAGGCCGCCGCCCGGCCCATGATGAAGGCCCGCTACGGCCGCATCATCAACCTCAGCTCGGTGGTGGCCCTCCGGGGCAATCCCGGCCAGATCAACTACTGCGCCAGCAAGGCAGGCGTCATCGGCATGACCAAGTCCCTGGCCAAGGAACTGGGCGGACGGGGTGTCACCGTCAACGCCATTGCTCCCGGCTACATCGCCACCGACATGACCGCTGCCCTTCCCGAGGCCGCCCGGGAGGCCATGCTGTCCACCATCCCCGCCGGCCGGGCCGGCACCCCCGAGGACGTGGCTGCCGCCGTGGCCTTCCTGGCCTCCGATGAGGCGGCCTACATCACCGGACAGGTCCTTTCCGTCGACGGCGGCATGGGTATGTGAGGAGGAACAAGATCAACTATGGAAAAACGCAGAGTCGTCATTACCGGCATGGGGACCGTGAATCCCCTGGGCCACAACGTGGCCGACACCTGGCAGGCCGTCCGCAACGGCGTGTGCGGCATCGCCCCCATCACCCAGTACGACGCCGCCCCTCAGAAGGTCCATCTGGCCGCCGAGGTAAAGGACTGGGACCCCACTTCCGTGCTGGATAAGAAGGAAGTACGCCACATGGCCCGCTACTCCCAGCTGGCTATGGCCTCCGCCAAGGAGGCGGTGGCCGACAGCGGTCTGGATCTGGAGTCCATCGACCGCACCCGCTGCGGCGTCATCGTCTCCAGCGGCATCGGCGGCATCGGGGTTACCGAGTCTGAGCAGACCCGCTGCTCCGAGAAGGGCTTTGACCGGGCCTCCCCCTTCTACATCCCTTCCGCCATCGCCAACATGGGCGCCGGCCTCATTGCCATCGCCTTTGGCTTCCGGGGTATGTGTACCTGCCCCGTCACCGCCTGCGCCGGCGGCTCCAACGCCGTGGGCGACGCCTTCCGCCACATCCGGGACGGCTATGCCGAGGTGATGCTGTGCGGCGGCGCCGAGTCCGCCATCACCCCCCTGTCCATCGGCGGCTTCACCACCATGCGGGCCCTCCATGTGGGGGACGACCCCAACCGGGCCTCCATCCCCTTTGACGCCCAGCGCTCCGGCTTCGTTATGGGCGAGGGCGCCGGTATCCTGGTGCTGGAGGAGTATGAGCACGCCAAGGCCCGGGGGGCCAAGGTGTACGCCGAGGTGGTGGGCTACGGCGCCACCTGCGACGCCTACCACATGACCGCCCCCGCTCCCCACGGGGAGGGCGGCGCCCGGGCCATGGCCCAGGCTCTGTCCGACGGCGGCGTGGCCCCCGAGCAGGTGGGCTACATCAACGCCCACGGCACCTCCACCCCCCTGAACGACTCCGGCGAGACCGACGCCATCAAAACGGTGTTCGGCGACCACGCCTATAAGCTGGCGGTCAGCTCCACCAAGTCCATGACCGGCCATATGCTGGGGGCCGCCGGTGCGGTGGAGGCCATCTTCTCCGCCCTGGCCCTGAAGGACGGGTATCTGCCCGCCACCATCAACTACCAGGAGGCCGATCCCGCCTGCGACCTGGACTATGTGCCCAACCAGGGCCGGAATGCCGACATCCAGTACGCCCTGTCCAACTCCCTGGGCTTCGGCGGTCACAACGCCTGCGTGCTGTTCAAGAAGTGGGAGGGTTAAACGCTATGGAACTCAACTCCAATCAGATTGCTGAGATTCTGCCCCACCGCTACCCCTTCGCCCTGGTGGACCGCATCGTGGACGGCGAGGCGGGCAAGTGGGCCAAGGGCATCAAGTGCGTCAGCGTCAACGAGCCCTTCTTCCAGGGCCACTTTCCCCAGTACCACGTCATGCCCGGCGTCCTCATTCTGGAGGCCCTGGCCCAGGTAGGCGCGGTGGCCCTGCTGTCTCTGCCGGAGAATCGGGGCAAGATCGCTTTCTTCGGCGGCATCAAGAACGCCCGGTTCCGCCGCCAGGTGACCCCCGGCGACGTGCTGGAGCTGGAATGTACCCTCACCAAGCAGAAAGGGCCGGTGGGCATCGGGGAGGCCAAGGCCACCGTCAACGGACAGGTGGCGGCCACGGCGGAGCTCACTTTTGCCCTGGGTAAGGATTCCTGATTGCCCTCCCCTCCGCCGTTTGTTATAATAAGAATAAGATCAAAAATGCGGAGGCACGGGTATGCTGGAAGAGAAATTTGAGATAGTGTATACGAAATTTAAACTTCACTTTTATCAGGAGATCTTCGAGCGGTTCCAGAACCGGGAGGCCAGCCTGACCACGGTGGAGACCTTCGCTATGGAGACCATCCAGGCTCTGGGGTCCCCCACCATCAACGAGTTTGCCTCCTTTATGCGTATTTCCCCGCCCAATGCGGCTTATAAGATCAACAGTCTCATCCGCAAGGGCTATGTCCAGAAGATCCAGTCGGAGCATGACAAGCGGGAGTACCACCTGCAGGTAACCCAAAAGTACAAGGAGTATTACAACATCAGCAACGACTATGTACACGTAGTTACCGAGCGGATGCGGGAGCGGTTCACCCCCGCTGAATGTGCCAAGCTGGAGGAGATGCTCTCCATCATCAGCAAAGAGCTGATGCCGGAAATCCGTCTGGGCTCCGCCGAGGCCTGAACCAATCAAAAAAAGACGTGCTGCCATTGCAGCACGTCTTTTTTCATTGGATATCCAGTTCCGGAGGCACGTCGATCTCATCGGACACATACTTCCCGTTCTTTTTCCGCTGCCGGACGCACTCAGTGAGCAGGTACTCGATCTGTCCGTTCACCGAGCGGAAATCGTCCTCCGCCCAGGCCGCGATGGCGGCATACAGCTTGGGGGACAGGCGCAGAGGCACCTGCTTCTTGCCATCGCCCGCCATATCAGTACAGGCTGCCGGAGTTGACCACCGGCTGAGCGTCCCGGTTGCCGCAGAGCACCACCAGCAGGTTGGACACCATGGCGGCCTTCCGCTCCTCGTCCAGTTCCACCACCTGCTTCTCGCTGAGCCGCTCCAGGGCCATCTCCACCATGCCCACGGCCCCGTCCACAATCATCTTGCGGGCGTCGATGATGGCGGATGCCTGCTGCCGCTGGAGCAT
Organism: Flavonifractor sp. An9; assembly: GCF_002161245.1. Classification (NCBI taxonomy): domain Bacteria; kingdom Bacillati; phylum Bacillota; class Clostridia; order Eubacteriales; family Oscillospiraceae; genus Flavonifractor; species Flavonifractor sp. An9. The sequence goes on along the minus strand of NZ_NFHC01000009.1, from coordinate 74,535 downwards.
CACCGCGGCGATCTCGGGGGCATAGGCCAGGTAGGTGATGCGGGCCTCGATGATCTCCAGTCCGGCCTGAGCCACCTTGCTCTGGATCTCATCCTTGATGCGGGAGGCCACCACCTCGCTGGAGCCCCGCAGGCTGCCTTCGTCCGCGATGCCGTCGCCGGTGGTGTCCACGTTAGGGGCCACGTCATAGGGGTAGATACGCACAATGTTCCGCAGGGCGCTGTCACACTGGAGGGACAGGTACTCTTTGTAGTTGTCCACGTCGAATACCGCCTTGGCGGTGTCCACCACTCGCCACATGACGGCGATACCGATCTCCACCGGGTTGCCCAGGCAGTCGTTGATCTTCTGGCGGTTGTTGTTCAGGGTCATGATCTTCAGGGAGATTTTCTTGCCGGCCGACTGGGCCTCCGCCTTCTTCTCCGCCTTGCTGCCGCCGTCCACGTCGCCGCTCTGGTTCAGCTTGGTCTGGGCCGCCGGGTTCACCCCGGAACAGAAGGGGTTGACGTAGTAGAAGCCTTCCCCTTTCAGGGTGCCGATGTACTTGCCGAACAGGGTGAGCACCAGGGCCTCCTGGGGCTTGAGCACCTTCAGGCCGCACAGGAAGATCCAGCCCAGGCACGCCCAGACGATGCTCACAACCAAAATGGCCACGGTGGCTCCATCCATGCCCCCCGCCTCGTCCTGGACGGCGGCCCATACGATACCCACAACCGCCAGCACATACAGGGCCAGAATGAGCAGCAGCATGGGCATACCCTTTTTCTTGCCGGTTAAAATCTTCTCTTCCATAAGAGCACCTCCCGCTCTCTTTTTGATATCAAAATAATATCACTCAAATATCAGATTGTCAAGAGGGCGAAAAAAGAGCGGGCCGTTTCCGGCACGCTCTTCTCCTGTTATTCGGTTGCAAGTACCCGAACCACGGCGTCCACGCCCAAAGTGCCGCTGTAGTACACGGTAAAGGTATCGCTGTTGGCTCTGGCCTGGGACAGGGTGACCCACCGCTCGGTATCGCTGTTATAGCCCTGGGCGGCGTCGCTGATGGGCACCCGCACGCCGTCGATCATCACCGCGTCCAGGCTGTCAAAGGCACTCTGGTCTACACCCTCCGCCTCACTAAGGGTGACAACGGACACCGCCTTTCCCTCGGAAGATACCGCGATGCCTCCCATGTCTCCGGTACGCCCGGACTGGCCGGTGATATACTCCTGGGTGGTACCTCTGCCGTTCTCCACCGAAACGGTACGGTTGGTGTAGGTCATGGTGCCGCTGCCCTCCGTCCTGCTGCCCATAGTGAGCAGGCCATAGGTGTAGGCATTCCCCGTCACGTCATCCAGCAGCAGCACGCTGACAAGGCCATTGCTGTCGGTGGCGTAGAAATCAATGTCAGAGGCCTTCACAGTGGCACTCTGGATGTCCTCCAGGTCGATCTCCGTGACCACGCTGGTCCCAGCCCGCTCGTAGATCCGCACGTTATCTGCCAGAGGGATGGAGCCCAGGGTTTTTTCCGACACATTGAGATCCAGGCTGCTGCCGCCGGACACCTGGGACACCGACAGCTTACCCACACCGCTGGAGGTGACCTTCACCAGGTCCCCCGCACCGGCGGAACCACTGACCGTACCCTTGGCGGTGAGACCGCAGGTCAGCTCCACCTGTCCCTCCCCCAGGACCCCGTACAGGGTAGTCTGCCCACCCGCGGTGGCGGAGATCACCGCACCGCCCCCGTCCAGGGTAACGGTAATCTTATCCCCCACCGAAAAGGCGCTCAGGCTGCTGACAGCGCTCTCCTCCACCTCCAGCTCCATCCCCAGCAGGGTGATGGTGTCGGGGGTGGAGGTGTTGGGGCTGGCGTCCTCATAGTATCCGGAGAGGACCACCCCCTCATAAGTGGTCCTCTCCGTGGCCGCCACCAGTTCCAGATTACCCGACTGGTTGTAGTAGAGGGTCAGCTGGGGACAGCCAGCCAGATCGTACCAGCAATTTTCAAAGGTGGTCAGGGTATCTCCCATCACCACTGCCGTGCTGCCGCTGACGGTATAGCCGCCGTTGATGCAGTTAGCGGTGACACTCTCGGGAATCAGGGTATAGCGCACCGTGTCGTCAGGCAGAAAACCAGTCACCCGTCCGCTCTGGTCCAGCAGCAGGGTACCCCGGCTGCCCGCAAGGCCCTCCAGATCCGCCGCCGGTTCATACCAGGACAGGTTCTGGTTGGCGTACACCTCCACCATACCCTCGGTCCCGTCGCCGCTCTCAGCGTCGGTGTCCAGCAGGACGGCGTTTTCCACCTTGGAGGCACACAGGTTGTCAATGTAGTCCTTGCCGGTGCTGTCGCTCTGGCCCAGCAGGGCGTAGAGCATCAGGGCCGCCTCACCCCGGGTGAGGGCGTGGTCCGGGTCACGGGACACTCCCTCCAGCAGCCCCAGCTGCTCTCCCAAGGCCATATAGTCCTCCGGCCAGAAGGGCCCTACCTGGTCGATCGTATAGCCCAGCAGACGCAGCACCACCGTCACCGCCTGCCCTACCGTCACCGGGTCGTCGGGGCCGAAGGTACCGTTGCCGTAACCGGACATCAGGCCCTCCTCACAGGCCAGATTGATGTAGGGAGCCGCCCAGTGGCTTCCTGCTACATCGGAAAAGAGGGTGCGGTAGGCGCTGCCGCTCACCTGGTCCCCGTGGCCCCCGGCCAGCACCGCCAGCTTGCAGAACTGAGCCCGGGTCAGCCCCTGATCCGGGTAGTAGTTGCCGTCGGAGCCGCCGGAGACGATGCCCAGGCCGGACAGCACCTCCACCGCCAGGGCGGTGTCGGCGTCGCTGACGTCGGGAAAGGAGGCCGCCCCGGCGTAGCCGGTCAGCCCCAGACACAGCCCCGCCGCGGTCAGCAGGGACAAGAGTTTGCGTTTCATTGGAATCTCCTCCTTCTGTTCAATCCGCCCGGAGGGCGTCCACCGGCTGGAGGTTGGAGGCCTTCACCGCCGGGTAGATGCCGAACACAATACCGATGACCACCGAGAAGGCAAAAGCCCCCGCCGTCACCAGACTGTCCGGGAGGAGGATCAGATCGTACATGGCTTTGCCCAGGATCAGGCTCAGGCCATAGCCCAGCAAAATGCCGATGACCCCTCCCATGCCGCTGAGGATGGCGGCCTCCACCAGGAACTGGCCGATGATCTCCCCCCGGGGGGCGCCGATGGACTTTTTAATGCCGATCTCCCGGGTACGCTCGGTGACGGTGACCAGCATGATGTTCATGATGCCGATGCCGCCCACCAGCAGGGCGATACCGGCGATACCGCCCAGCACCACGCTCATGGAGGTCATCTCCTCGGTGGACTCAGTCATGGCTGCGTTGCCGTTCTCCAGCTCATACTCCCCCACGGTGGAGGATACCGTATCGGCCAGAAAGACTTCCAGGTCCGCCATGACGGCGTCCATGTTGTCCGATTTATCCACCTTCACCGTAAAGGAGGTGAGATCATCGCTCTGGAGGATGACCCGATCCAGGGAGTAAGGGATCACCGCCATATCATCCATGGACCCCTCGGTGCCCCCGTCCTTCTGGTAGTAAGTACCCACCACGGTAAAGGGCTCGCCCCCCAGATACACCGTCTCCCCAATGGGGTCGGCGTACTGGAACAGGCTGTCCGCCACGTAGGACCCCAGCACGCATACCCGGTTGCGCTGTTCAATGTCAAAGGCATTGATGTCCCGGCCGCTCTCCAGGGTGTAGTTGTTGCACACGGCGTACTCATCGCTGCCCAGATATACGGTACTGCTGTCCAGGGTGGTAGTGCGGTATTTCATAGGCAGTGAGGTGGACACGTCGGGGCTCACCCCTTCTACCGTGTCGCTCAGTTCCTCATCGCAGTAGTCGTACAGGGCGCTCATCACGTCCACACTGCGGCTGGTGTCATACCAGGTTACAGTAACATTGACCTTGTTGACGCCCAGCTTCTCATAGTAGGCGGTGATGTCGGCATTATAGCCCGACACCAGTGCCACCAGCACCAGCACGGCAGTGACGCCGATGATGATGCCCAGCATGGTCAGGAAGGAGCGTCCCTTCTTCTCCCGGATGGACTCCAGGGCCATACCCAGTGCATTCACGGCGCCACCCGCCTTGCCGGCACATCCAGGTCCACCAGCACCCCGTCCCACAGGCTGTCGTGGACGATCTTCCCGTCCTTCACCCGCACCGTCCGGTCGGCCTGGGCGGCAATGCCGTTGTCGTGGGTAATGAGGATCACGGTGGTACCCGTCCGGTTCATTTCCCGCATAAGGGCCAGCACCTGGGCGCCGGTTTTGGAGTCCAGGGCGCCTGTGGGCTCGTCGGCCATCAGGACCGGAGACTGGGCGGCAATAGCCCGGGCAATGGCCACCCGCTGCTGCTGGCCGCCGGAGAGCTGGCCGGGCCGGTAGTCTGCCTTGGCTGCAATCTCCACCCGCTCCAGGGCCTCCATAGCCCGCGCCTTCCTCTGGGCCAGGGGCACCTTCTGGTAGAGCATGGGCAGCGCCACATTCTGCCACACGCTGAGGGAGGGGATCAGGTTGTAGCCCTGAAAGATGAAGGCGATCTTTCGGGAGCGGATGAGCTCCAGCTCCCGCCGCCCACGCTGGCTGATGGGGATGCCGTCCAGATAGTACTCTCCCCGGGTGGGTACATCCAGGCAGCCCAGAATGTTCATCATGGTGGACTTGCCCGAGCCGGAGGTGCCGATGATGGCCACAAACTCTCCCTGGTTGATCTCCAGCGTCACGCCGTCCAGGGCGTTGACCTGGTTTTCCCTGCCCTCGCCGTAGATCTTATACACATTGTCCAGTCGGATCAAACTCATTTCGCCACCTCCTAGCCCATGGGGCCGCCGCTCATACCGCCGCCCATATTACCGCCGGGCATCCCGCCGCCGAAGTCGGGCATCCCGCCGCCGAAGTCGGGCATCTCGCCGCCGAAATCGGGCATCCCCTGGCCGCCCTGCTCCTCACCGCTCTGGCTGGTGGTATCGCCGCCGGAGGGGGCCGTCTGCTGATAACGGGTGAATACCTCCACCCCCTCCTCCACGCCGGAGAGGATGCGGACATACTGGCTGTTGGACACCCCGGTCTCCACCGGCACGGCATAGAAGCCGTCGGGCACCACGCCGTCCTCCAGGTCCACCGCGTTGTCCGGCCGGGTATCCGCCTTCACAAAGAGGCAGGTGCCCTCGCTGGTGCTCTTCAGCGCCGCGATGGGGGCCAGCACGCCCTCCGACTCGTCACCCACGGTGATGGTGTAGGATACATTGACGCCGGCGGACAGGGCCCCTTCGCTGGGAATGGTAATGGTGATGGGGAAGTAGGCCACGCCGTTGGTATTAGTGGCCTCATAGCTGATGGCGGTCACTGTTCCGGTGTAGTGGGTATCGCTTTCCGCCCCGGACTGGGTGATGTCCACCTCCATGCCCATGGTGATGCTGTCAATGTCCAGCTCGTCGATGTTGGCAGTGATGGTCATGGAGTCCAGGTTGTAGAGGGTCACTGCGGTCTGCCCCGCCTGCCGGGGAGCCTCCCCCTCCTGCACCCCCACCATGATGATCTTCCCGTCGATCTCCGCTGTCACCTGGTAGTCGGAGCGCTTTTCCTCCGCTTCGGTGATCTTCTCCTGGGTCTGGGTGATTTTTTCCTGGGTCTGGGTAATGCTCCGCTGGGTGGTCTCCACCTGGTCCTCCAGATCGGAGCCATCAATGATAAAGAGGGCAGCCCCGGCGGCCACTGTCTCATAGTCGTCCACGTTGACCGCCGTCAGCTTGCCGCTCTCAGTGGCGGTGATGTCCTCGCTGGCATAGGGCTCCAGCGTGCCCTCCACAGCGGGGTAGAGTTTCTCCCCACTGCCGGTCAGCAGGTAGCCCGCGCCGGTCATACCCTCACTGAGGGCCCCCGGATTATCCACCGTCACCGTCACCGCAAAGCAGCGGGTGCCCTCGGCGGTGACCCGGTCCACCTTCTTGATCTCGGTAACCGTGCCATCCAGGGTGGTCATAAGGCTGGCGATGGACACTCCCGCCTTCATGCCCACATAGATCTGATCCTCGTAGGCATAGCTGAAATACTGGGTGAGGGTCATCTTGCTGTCGTCCACCAAGGTGGCCAGTTTTGTACCCGATCCCACACTGTCCCCCGCCCGGACGGTCACATCGGTGATTCTTCCGGAGAAGGGTGCGGTCACAGTCAGGTCAGCCAGCCGCTCATTCAATTCAGACAGCTGATCGGAGGCGTCAGACAGGGTATTCTCCAGCTCGGTCAGTTCGTCCTGATAGCCCTCGATCTCCTCATCCAACTCAGAGTCGTCCTGGGTATAGAGCAGGTCTCCCGCCGCCACTGTATCACCGGCGGACACATAGACCCCAGTGATCTCCGCCGTGGAGGCTGTGGTATAAGTAACGCTGTCCGCCGGCATGGTGGTACCTGTTCCTTCAATGACCGTGGACAGGCTGCCATAGGTGGTGGTCTCGGTCAGGGCCGTCTGAGTTTCATTCTGAAAGAAAAGGGTCTTGATGCCAAAACCGCCGCCTACCACAACGGCTGCCGCCACAACCAGGGCCACGGCTCGCTTGATGGGAAACTTACGCCGGGCCTTCTTTGGGACCTGTGGGGTCTCCTGGGGCATGATTTCTGCACATTCCATGGTGGGTCCTCCCGTCTGTTCCGGATTCTGGGTCAGTATAATTTGTCAATCTGAAATTACCCTGAAAAATCCAGCGCTGGAATTGTTAACACTCTGTAAATCCTTTTTTCTTTCCATTTTTCTATAATATTTTCAGATAAATTTCAGGATGGAACAGTATCCTTGGCTCAGCAAATACGCATACCAAACAGGAAAGGATCTTACCTATGAGAGTTTTGATTGTGGAAGATGAGCGCCGGCTGGCGGAGGCCCTGGGCCAGATCATGGCGGAGCAGCGCTATCAGACGGATGTGGTATATGACGGGGCCGACGGGCTGGACTATGCCCTGACGGAGCAATACGACGTGATCGTGCTGGACGTGATGCTGCCCAAGCTGGACGGCTTTGAGGTAGCCAGCCGCCTGCGGCACGCCCATGTGTCCACCCCCATCCTCATGCTCACCGCCCGGGATGAGATGCCCGACAAGATCGCCGGTCTGGACCACGGTGCTGACGACTACATGACCAAGCCCTTTGATATCGGGGAGCTGCTGGCCCGTGTGCGGGCCCTCACCCGGCGGCAGGGGGAGGTCATCGGCGAGCAGCTCACCGCCGGGGACCTGACCCTGGAGCTGTCCACCCGCTGTCTGCGGCAGGGGGACAAGTCGGTGCGTCTGGGCTTTAAGGAGTTTGATGTACTGCGGCAGCTGATGGTCCATCCCCGGGCCGTAGTACCCAAGGAGGATATCATCGCCCGGGTCTGGGGGCTGGATTCCGATGCGGAGGACAACAATGTGGAGGTATATATCTCCTTTCTGCGCAAAAAGCTCACGTTTCTGGAATCCAATGTGAGTATCGGCACCGTTCGGAAGGTGGGCTATTATCTGGAGGTGCCCGTCTCATGATCCGGCGGCTGCGGTGGAAGTTTATCCTCATCAACCTGTTGCTGGTGGGGCTGGTTTTAACGGTGGTCTTTGCCCTGTTGCTCTCCTCCAACGCCCGGAGGCTGGCTGATCAGGGAACCGCCGCCCTCCATATGGCGCTGAACCGGGACGCCGACGAGATGCCCCCTCGGTTTGAGATCGGCGCGCCGCCGGAGCAGGACGGCATGGACCGGGACCGCAATGCCTCCATGGTGCCCGTTTTTTCCGTTACTATGGAGGATGGACAGGTCACCTCCATCAACGACGGCGGCCATGTGGATGTATCGGAGGAGACCGCCGCCCAGGCCGCTCAGGAGGCCATGGACTCGGAACAGGACAGTGGCGTGCTGGCCGATCTGGGCCTGCGCTTTTTGATGGAGGAGATGCCTGACGGCACCATCCGTATCGCCTTCGCCGACCTGTCCTGGGAACGCAGTACCCTGCGCAACCTCTTTCTCACCTGCCTGCTGATCTGGCTGCTGGCCATGGCCGCCTTTTTCTTTGTCAGTCTGTTTCTGGCCTCCCTGGCCCTCCGGCCGGTGGAAAAGGCCTGGAAACAGCAGAGGCAATTTGTGGCCGACGCCTCCCATGAGCTGAAAACACCGCTGACCGTAATTCTGGCCAATACCGGGATCGTTCTGGCCCATCCGTCGGACACGGTGGAAAGCCAGTCCAAGTGGCTCAGCTACACCCAGGAGGAGGCCCGCCAGATGAAGGGGCTGGTGGAGGACCTGCTCTTTTTGGCCAAATCGGACAGCGCCCGGCTGCCTACCCATCCCACCCAGGTGGATCTGAGCCAGCTGGTTCAGGGCTGCCTGCTCCCCTTTGAACCGGTGGCCTTTGAGGCGGGGGTGGCCCTGGAGTCCCACATCGATCCAGAGCTGACACTCACCGGGGATGAGGGGCAGCTGCGGCGGCTGGTACGTATTTTGCTGGACAATGCGGTGAAATACGCCGGTCCACCCAACCCGGAGGTCCGGATTACGCTGACCCGCCAGCAGGACAAGCTGCGCCTCAGCGTCCACAACACCGGCGCTCCCATTCCGGCGGAACACTTGCCTCACCTGTTTGAGCGGTTCTACCGGGCGGATGCCGCCCGGGACCGGGCTCAGGGGGGCTATGGTCTGGGGCTGGCCATCGCCAAGAGCATTACCAAAACCCATCGGGGCAGGATCTCTGTGACCAGCACCCCGGACAGCGGCACCACCTTTACCGTCCTGCTGCCCCGGCGGTAGGCTTGTATTTTCATTCTGTTTCCCGTATACTGGTGTCAATACGTGTGCGAGGTGGATTATGGATCTCTGCAACAGCAATGACATCAAGGCCCTGTTGGGCCGCCACGGTTTTCGTTTTTCCAAAAGCATGGGCCAGAATTTTCTCATTCAGGGCTGGGTGCCCCAGGACATTGCCGACGCCTCTGGCGCCGACGAGACCTGCGGCGCTCTGGAGATCGGACCGGGCATCGGTCCTCTCACCGTTCAGCTGGCCCGCCGGGCAGGCAGGGTAGCTGCCATTGAGTTGGACCGGGATCTGCTGCCCATTCTGGCGGAGACCCTCTCTCCCTTTGACAATGTGACTGTCATCCCCGGGGACGCCATGAAACTGGATCTGGCCGCCCTGGCTGCGGAACAGTTTCCCGGCCTCATCCCGGTGGCCTGCGCCAACCTGCCCTACAACATTACCACCCCCGTCATTACCGCCCTCATTGAGGCAGGCTGCTTTGCCTCCATCACGGTAATGATCCAGCGGGAAGTGGCCAAACGGATCTGCGCGGATCCCGGTACGGCGGATTATGGTGCCTTCTCTCTGTTCTGCCAGTACTACACCCAGCCGGAGTATCTCTTTGAAGTGCCTCCGGAGTGCTTTCTGCCCGCTCCCAAGGTGACCTCGGCAGTGATCCGCATGGTGCCCCGGTCTGAGCCGGTACAGACCCTGGTGGAGGACGACTTCTTCTTCCGGGTCGTGCGCGCCTCCTTTGCCCAGCGCCGCAAGACCCTGCTCAACGGTCTGTCTGCCGCTTTCGGCGACCGGTTGAGCAAGGATCAACTGCGGCAGGCCATTGCCGACACCGGACTGCCTGAGGGGGTCCGCGGCGAGCGGCTGGGCATCCAAGAGTTTGCCCTTCTGGCCCGTGCGCTTCGGGCGCTGGGAGCTTGAAGTTCCTGGTACTTCAAAAGGCAGATTGAAACTGCCGGGAAAGAAAATTGCAAAATCGCCTGGCACAGGGGAATTGACATTATGCCCAAATCTGTGTATGATTACCCCATGGGATTTGTAACTTCCGGGGCTTGTCCGCCCCGCCGGAGCCCCAGAGAGATCAATACGGGAAAGAGGTCATGCATTATGGCAAACATTGATTTGAATCAATACGGCATCACCGGCGTCACCGAGATCCTCCACAACCCCTCCTATGAGGTCCTGTTCCAGGAAGAGACCAGGCCTGAGCTGGAGGGCTATGATAAGGGCCAGGTCACGGATCTGGGCGCCGTTAACGTCATGACCGGCATCTATACCGGCCGTTCTCCTAAAGATAAGTTCATCGTTATGGACGACACCTCCAGAGACACCGTGTGGTGGACCTCCGATGAATTCAAGAACGACAACAAGCCCGCTTCTCAGCAGGCTTGGGATACCTGCAAGCAGTTGGCCATTCAGGAGCTGTCCAATAAGAAGCTATATGTTATGGACGTGTTCTGCGGCGCCAACGCCGATACCCGTATGGCCATCCGCTTCATCATGGAAGTGGCCTGGCAGGCTCACTTTGTGAAAAATATGTTCATCCAGCCCACCGAGGAGGAGCTGGAACACTTCCAGCCCGACTTTATCTCCTACAATGCCTCCAAGGCCAAGGTGGCAAACTACAAGGAACTGGGTCTCAACTCTGAGACTGCCGCCATCTTCAATCTCACCTCCCGGGAGCAGGTTATCCTGAATACCTGGTACGGAGGCGAGATGAAGAAGGGTATGTTCTCCATGATGAACTACTTCCTGCCCCTGAAGGGTATGGCCTCCATGCACTGCTCTGCCAACACCGACATGAATGGCGAGAACACCGCCCTGTTCTTCGGCCTGTCCGGCACCGGCAAGACCACCCTGTCCACCGATCCCAAGCGCCTGCTCATCGGCGACGACGAGCACGGCTGGGATGATAACGGCATTTTCAACTTCGAGGGCGGCTGCTACGCCAAGGTCATCAACCTGGATAAGGAGTCCGAGCCCGATATCTACAATGCCATTAAGCGCAACGCTCTGCTGGAGAACGTCACTGTGGACGAGAACGGCCACTGTGACTTCAATGACGACTCCGTCACCGAGAACACCCGCGTCTCCTATCCCATTGACCACATCGAGAAGATCGTCCGGCCCGTATCCGCCGGTCCCGACGCCAAGAACGTGATCTTCCTGTCCGCCGACGCCTTCGGCGTGCTGCCTCCTGTGTCCATCCTGACCCCGGAGCAGACCGAGTACTACTTCCTGTCCGGCTTCACCTCCAAGCTGGCGGGCACCGAGCGTGGCATCACCGAGCCCACCCCCACTTTCTCCGCCTGCTTCGGCCAGGCCTTCCTGGAACTCCATCCCACCAAGTACGGCGAGGAGCTGGTGAAGAAGATGGCCAAGTCGGGCGCCAAGGCCTACCTGGTAAACACCGGCTGGAACGGCACCGGCAAGCGGATCTCCATCAAGGATACCCGTGGTATCATTGACGCCATCCTGGACGGCTCCATTCTGAAGGCGGAGACCAAGACCATCCCCTACTTCAATCTGGCTGTCCCCACCGCCCTGCCCGGCGTGGATACCAACATTCTGGACCCCCGCAACACCTACGCCGATCCCACTGAGTGGGACACCAAGGCCAAGGATCTGGCCGCCCGCTTCGTGAAGAACTTCGCCAAGTACACCACCAACGACGCCGGCAAGGCTCTGGTAGCCGCCGGTCCCAAGGTAGACTGAGTTATTTACATACATCCTTTCGCCGTCCCCGGTGCGTTTTACGCACCGGGGACTGTTTCTGGTGCGCAGGCCTCCCTTCTCCCGCATAGCATGGGGAAAAGGAGGTTATTTTTATGCCCATTATCTACCTCTCCCCCTCCACCCAGGAGAACAACCTGTACGTCAACGGCGGCACGGAAGAGGAGTGGATGAATCGTCTGGCAGACGCTATGGAGCCCTACCTCACCGCTGCCGGCATCCGTTTTTCCCGCAACACCCCGGACATGACCGCCCTGTCCTCTATCCGGGCCTCCAACGCCGGGAACTACGATCTCCACCTGGCTCTCCACTCCAACGCCGCACCGGAAGAGCAATACGGTCAGGCCCGGGGTATCGTGGTTTTCTATTATCCCAGCTCCACAGAGGGCAAGCGGGCCGCCCAGCTCATTGCCAATGGCCTGAAAACCATCTACCCCCTGCCCAATAAGGTTCGGGCCGAGTCTACCACCTCCATCGGCGAGGTACGGCGGGTGCGTGCCCCCTCGGTGTTCCTGGAACTGGGCTATCATGATAACCCGGACGACGCCGCCTGGGTGCAGAACAACCTGGACGCCATTGCCCGCAATATCGTCCTCTCCCTGACGGAGTATTTTGGTCTGCCCTTTCTGGAGCCTCAGTCCCCCCGTCCCGCCGTTGTGGACGTCTCTTGGGGCTATCTGAATATCCGCGATAAACCCTCCACCACCGCCGCTGTGCTGGCCAGGGCCTATGACGGTACCCGCCTTACCATCCTCAACCAATGGGAGGACTGGTATGTGGTCCGGCTTGACGGCATGGTGGGGTGGGCCAACAGCCAATTTATCACACTGCTGTAACATACTCATGCGTTCATAATTCGTTCACAATAAGTTCCGAAACGGTTCACCACTTCGGTGCGGAATCTGGTATCATAGAGATCGTCAGGATACCAGAGATAACAATGACATTACTCCTCCTCTCTTCTCTCTCTCTTTTCAACGCACTACCCACTGTCCCACCGCAGGGCGGCAATCGCTCCCTGCGGTGGGGACAGACCAAAATTTCCGCGTCTCTGTTTCAGAGGCGCGTTTTTTGATGCCCGCTGTATCCTTTTTTCTCCTGCCGGCTATACTAGCTATGCAGACTAACCGGCAGGAGGTGATAGAATGGCGTATATCGATCCGGCAATCCGGCCCCAGTTTGATTCCATGCCGCCCCACCTTCGGGAACATATTCTCAACATGGGGGTGCGGCTGGAAACCATGGCAGATCTGATGGGCTGTCTGGAGCGCATTATCGCGGAAGAGGGGCATAAATAGGCCCTCTGAAATTTTTTGAAAAATTTTAAAAAAGGTCTTGCATTCTGTCTAAAGCTGTGCTAATATAATTAAGCTGTCAGCGAGAGAGAGAAACACCTCAGTTGATATGCGGCTGTAGCTCAGTTGGATAGAGTGTTTGGCTACGAACCAAAAGGTCGGGGGTTCGAATCCCTTCAGCCGTACCAAAAGAGACACGCTTTTGCGTGTCTCTTTTGTTTTTTTGCTTTCTGTCCGGCAGTCAATTTTTTCTCTTTATTTTTTAAATCAGGGGTTGACATACCATCCCCTCTGTGGTATTCTATTTAGGCACTCAGAAAACGCGAGACTGGAGCCCTCCACGCCGGAGTGGCGGAATTGGCAGACGCCCGGGACTTAAAATCCCGTGGGAGTAATCCCGTGCCGGTTCGACCCCGGTCTCCGGCACCATATCGCGGGGTAGAGCAGTTTGGTAGCTCGTCGGGCTCATAACCCGGAGGTCGAGGGTTCAAATCCCTCCCCCGCAACCAGAAAAAACACCTGATTCCACGAGAATCAGGTGTTTTTTATTACTTTTCTGCCATTTTCAAAAATAAGGCGTGTCGAGAAATTCAACTTTAATTCAACTCGCCTCTCAAATTCAAGCCTTTTTCAAAAAGATATCCGACAAGATATCTGCATTGCGCTGGTCGGCCTCCTCCATTACATGGGCGTAAATATTGGCCGTGGTGCTGACCTGGGCGTGTCCCAGCCGTTTGGAAATACTCACACTGTCCACCACATTGAAGTACAGCATAGAGGCCATTGTATGCCGGAAGGCATGAGCGTTAATGTGTGGGAGTCCGCGGCGCTTGCTGAACTTCTTGAGATAGTCGGTTACGCTGTCCGGGTGCATGGGCTTGCCGTTGTCCTGGGAGAATACGAAGTCCTGATTCTGGTAGTACTCCCCCAGTCGCAGCCGTTCCTCCGCCTGCCATGCCCGATACCGCCGGAGTAACTGCATTGTCTCAGCAGGCAGTGTGATGTACCGCCGGGATCGTTCCGTTTTGGGCGTACTCTCATAGATGCCGATATCCGGGGAATAAAGGATGCTATTGCAAATATAGATCCGGTTCCCCTCAAAGTCCACCTTGTCCCATTTCAGCCCCAGCACTTCCCCACGCCGTGCGCCGGTGATAAGCAGCAGGTGGACAAGCATTTTCCACTTCATAGGTTCCAGCTCCAGTGCGTCCCGGATCGCCGCCACCTGTTCCGGCTGGAAGTAGTTCACTTCCTTATGTTCTGCTTTCGGTAGTGTGGCACGACTGGCAACATTAAACGGGACAAGGCCCTCCTTCACCGCTTGCTCCAACACCGTGGAGATCAGCCGGTGATGCTCCAGGATCGTCTTTGCGGACAGCTTGCCGCCCCGCTTGTTCTGTCCATCCTGGCCCAACAGGGTATAGAAATCGTTCAGGTGGTCGGCCCGCAGCTCCCGCAGCTTGATATGCCCTATCTGTGGGTAAATCCGGCCTGTCAGCTCCTTGTATCTCACAACGGTGGAGTGCTTCACCCCCCGCTGCTCTTTCAGACCAATTACATAATCGCAATAAGCGGCGAACTTCTGGCGGCTGTCAGAGGTCATGCCCTCTTTGCACTCTTTCTCAAAGGTCGCGGCGAAAGCCTCGGCCTTTTTTCTTGCGCTTTTTTCCGTCCAGGTGGGCGATACCTCAAAAGTGGCCGTCCAGGGCTTGAGTTGCTTCCCATCCATCCCCCGGCCACGGTGGACACGGATGGAGAAGGAAACCAGCTTGCCGGACTTGTCCCGGCGCTCTTGAATGTTAGCCATCGTTGGACACCTCCCGCACATAACTTTTAATTCTCTGCTCTACGAGTTCTTGGCAATCTAGCGCCAATAAATTAAATCGTTCAAGAGGACAAGTTGCCAGCACTTGACCATCTTTGCAGATTTTATATCCTTCACTTATGGATTGTAGCGCCATTTCTACACTTATCTTTGGCCCCTCGTCCTTAGAGAAAAGCTCTATTTCATATCCAGAAAGATACGCAAGAATACGTACCGCATTAAGGCGCCGTTTCCATTCATTGTTCCAGTCAGAAAATAAAGAAAATGTTTTTTCCTTCTCGGTTCTATAATCGTCTAACCCCATTAGCCACTCTACGCGCTCATTTGGTAGAACTTTTACAATTTCAGTCGCCACAGTATGAGATAAAGCTGTTTTTTTGTTTGCTATGCGAGACAGCGTATTTTGTGAGATTCCAGTCTCTCCTGATAGCCATTCTTGAGTGATATTGTGCTCTTGATAAAGCTGCTTCAACCTATCGGCGCTTTTGGGATTAACTTCTTGCTTTGTCCTGGCCATTTTGTATCTCCTTTTGAATTAAATTAAAGTTTAAATAGTAATGTACTTTTCTTGAATTTTATATTATGATATTACCACAGGGCGGCACGATATTCAAGCCCTAAAATATGAAAGGAGAACAAATAAAATGGTACAGCAGAGCACTCCCAGGTTTATGACCATCAGGGAAACCGCTGCAACTGGGATTCTGTCTGAGCACCACCTCCGCCTTATGGCAAAACGTGGTGAACTCCCAGGAATTTATTCCGGGACACGGTTCAAGGTCAACTACCCCCTGCTGGTCGAAAAACTCAATCGTGACAGCATGGAGGTGAACGCAGCTAATGCCTAAAAGAAAAAGAGCCGTCCACGGTGCTGACACACCGGGACGGCAGGCGGAAACGGGGACTTGTAGCAGGGCCTCCACTTCCATCTATCAGAATACCACACTAAAAAACAGCAGGCAACCAGGAAGAATCGAGCGGCTATTATCCCACGGCGCAGAGAACGCCGTCCCACTGTCCCACCTTGTGGCTATGACTGAACTGCCCGCCCGCCAAGTCCGCCAGCAGATCCAGGCGGAACGCTTGCAGGGTGCTCAGATTTTGGCCGACAACCAGAACGGCTATTTTTTGCCCAATAGCCAAGCCGATGTAGAACTGTTTTACCGCTCCATGTTGCACAGGGCGGCGGAGATCGCCCGTGTCGCCAACACCGTGCGGCTGAGGGGGCGGTTGCTTGACTAAATTTTTTCCCGAAGGATTACCCCAAGAACTAAAAGACAGCGGGCGCTGGTGCGTATGGAGATACGAACAGCGAGAGGGCCGAGACAAGCCTACCAAAGTACCGTACAACCCCCGAACCGGGGGCGGGGCTATGTCCAACAACCCCAGCACCTTCACCGGCTACCAGGAGGCCGTGAACGCCCTGGAGCGGGGCAGATATGACGGCCTGGGTGTGGGCGTGTTTGACGGCTTATGTGCCGTTGACATTGACCACTGCATAGCGGAGGACGGCACCCCCTCCCCTCTTGCCGTGGATATTACTTCCACAATGGCAAGCTACACAGAAACCAGCCCCAGCGGACAGGGGATACGGATATTCTTCAAAGCCGCCGGTTTTACCTACGACAAGAGCCGCTATTACACTATGAACGCAACGCAAGGGCTGGAAATCTATGTTTCCGGTGCTACCAGCAAGTTTTTGACCGTCACCGGCAACTCTGGCCCCTGGGCTGGGCCGTTCCCTATTTGCGAGCGGGCGGAGGCATTGCAGACTATCCTTGACCGCTACATGGTGCGGCCCGCTCGAACCCTTCCAGAGGCCACCAGAGCGTCCCAGGCACCCGTTGACCTGTCGGACGCTGAGGTTTGCAAAGGCCCACAACGCCCGCAACGGGGCCGCATTTGCCGCCCTATGGAATGGGAACACTTCCGGCTATGGCAGTCATTCAGAGGCAGACATGGCCCTTTGCAACGTCTTGGCCTTTTGGACAGGATGCAACGCCGCACAGATGGACAGGCTTTTTCGGCTGTCCGGCCTCATGCGTGAAAAATGGGATCGTCAGCAGAGCGGCAGCACCTATGGAGCCTTGACCATTGCAGAGGCTATTCGTACTTGCAACACTACTTATTCAGCACCAACAAAACACCAACAGGGCACACATAGACCACCAACAGAACACATAAAAAATCCGCCGGAGCAAGTCAGACCACCGGACTTTTCAGACGCTGGTAACGCTGAGGCATTTACCCGGAAGTATCGGGATACCCTTCTCTTTTTCGATGCCCTGGGCTGGCTCGTGTGGAACGGTCAACGCTGGGAGCGCAGCGACCACCAGGCCCTCACTCTGGCAACGGAACTTTCCGGTGAAATGCTGGTCGATGCACAGAAAGAATACCGGGCCGCTCTTGTGGGTATGGCAGAGGCAAAGGCGGCGGAGGCAGAGGGCACCGGCAAGCCAGAGGACATGGAGCGAGCCACCAGCCGGGCCGCAAGTGCAAAGGCATACCTCACCCACTCCAAGCAGACCCGCAGCGCCGGACGGCTGAAAAATATGCTGGAGCTGGCAAAACCCACCTTTGTAGTCAAAGCTGACACTTTGGACGCAAACCCGGCAGACCTGAACACTCCCGCCGGTATCGTTGACCTGACCACCGGGGCGCTACGGCCCCATGACCGGGCGGCACGATGCAGTCAGATCACCACCGCCTCCCCCGGCGAGCAGAGGGCGCAGATGTGGGCGGACTTTCTGGACACCATCACCCAGGGGGACGGCAGCTTGCGGGGATTCCTCCAGCTTGTGGCCGGTATGGCCCTCCACGGCAAAGTCTACCATGAAGGGCTGATTCTGGCACACGGAGCGGGACGAAACGGAAAAAGCACCTTTTTTAATGCCCGGGCAATACACAGCCGCTGTTTCTGACCGCCGGACACATTGGCCCCGCCCCGTTCGATGCGGGTCTGATAGCTATCGGGGAAGCGCTCAATAAACTCATCGGCGCAGGCCGCTCGACAGGCCTGGATACACTCCTCCTCAGTGGCATCCGGATTGCCCCAGCGCAAGTTGTCCAAAATGGTGCCGGAAAACAGGGTGTTCTTCTGGAGCACCACCGACACCTGATTCCGCAGGGCCTCCATATCGTACTGCCGCACGTCCAGACCGCCCACTTTGACGCTCCCCTCGCTGACGTCGTACAGGCGGCAGATCAGATTTACCAGACTGCTCTTGCCTGAACCGGTACCCCCGATGACTCCGATGGTCTCGCCGGAGGCGATGTGCAGGTCGATGTCGGAGAGGGCGTTCTTTCCGCTGCCGTGCTTGTAGGAAAAGCTGACATGATCGAAGTCAATGGAGCCGTCGGCCACCTGAGTGACAGGGTTCTCCGGGTCCTTCAGATCGGGAGTCTCACTGAGGACCTCACTGATCCGGCGGATGCTGGCCATGGACATGGAGATCATGACCACCACCATAGAGAGCATCATCAGGCTCATCAGCAGAGACATGATGTAACTAAAGAGGCTGGTCAGATCGCCGGTGGACAGGGTGCCGTCCACGATAAACTGGGCGCCCAGCCAGGAGGCGGTGATGATGCAGAAGTAGACCGCCAGCATCATGGCTGGGCTGTTGAAGGCCAGCAGTCCCTCGGCCTTGACAAACAGCTTGTACAGATTGGCGGAGGCTTTGGAAAACTTCCGGTTCTCATAGTCCTCCCGCACGAAGGCCTTTACCACCCGGATGGCAGATACATTCTCCTGGACACTGGCGTTCAGATCGTCGTACTTGCGGAGCACCTGACCAAAGATCTTCAGGGTGACCACCATGATGGCCCCCAGCACCACAATGAGGAATGCCACCGCAATCAGGAACATCAGGCTCATTCTGGGACTGATGATCAGACACATGATGTAGCTGAATATCAGCATCAGGGGAGCCCGCACCGCGATACGGATCACCATCATAAAGGCGTTTTGTACGTTGGTGATATCGGTGGTCATCCGGGTCACCAGACCGGGGACACTGAACTTATCGATGTTGGAAAAGGAAAAGGTCTGAATGTTGTTGTAAATGGCCTGGCGCAGATTGGCCGACAGCCCGGCGGAAGCGCTGGCGGCGCATTTTCCCGCCAGGGAGCCAAACACCAGACTGAGCAGTGCCATGACCACCATCAGTATGCCGTAGCGGTACACCAGGTTCAGATTGGCGGCCTCCAGTCCCTGATCGATGATCAGAGCTGTGATAAAGGGCATCAGGATCTCCATCAGGATCTCCAGCGCCGCCATGATAATGCACAGGATGGTATCTTTGCGGTACCTCCCCAGCTGCTGCAATACTTTTTTCACGTTGCCGATGCCTCCTTGTGGCTTTGTGTCTGGAACATTATTAAATTCTGCAGCATACGTTTCTGCAGCTGATCCAGGGTGGACAGTTCTTCCGCAGACAATCCCCGGTAGAGGGAATTCTCCACCTCCCGGATGGATGCAGCCAAAAGCGCTTGTATGCGCCGTCCTTTCTCCGTGCTGAACAGCAGCCTGCGCCGGTCATCCTCCTCACAGGCTTCCACCCTTATATATCCTTTCTCCCGCAGCCGCTTGACCAGATTGGATATGGTGGCCTTGGAATAACCGCTGATCTGATGCAGATCTGTCACCGACACTCCAGTCTCCGAATGCCGCAAAATATACAGCAGCATCTGGGCCTGTACGCCGGTCACATCAGACGCAGCCAAATAATAATTTGCCATTCGCTCCATCTGAATGCAGATTTGTCTGTTGTCCCGGGCCAAACGGCTCCGATCCACTGCCATAGCTGTATCCCTCCTTTTATATCCAAGTTAATTGTTAGATATCTTACTATTTATAGCACGATAACCCTTGTATGTGAAATACAAATCTGCTATTATCAATAAAAGAGTTTTATTGTTTTTACGCGTTGTACAAAAGCAGAATTACGGTACGGGGTGATTTGGTTGAATACAACACAATTAGAATGTTTCATGGCTGTAGCGGACTTTTTGAACTTCTCCCGGGCGGCGGAACATCTTCGAATCACCCAGCCCGCAGTCAGTCACCAGGTCAAAACACTGGAGGACGAACTTGGGGTCCAGCTCTTCAGCCGCACCAGCAAATCCGTTCGGCTGACCCAGGCAGGACATATGTTTTTGCAGTATGCAGGCCAAATGCTCAAGCTGGCCCGGATCTCTCAGGTCCAGGTCAAACGCTGCCAGGCTGCCCAGCCCACACGGCTGGAGATTGGCTGCCGCAGCGCCGCCGATCTCCAGCTGATACGTCCCGCTCTGGATCGCCTGCGGCAGGAGGCCCCGGACATCCTTCCCCTGCTTCGCCTCTACCCCTTCAGCGCGCTGGATAACCTGATGGCGGATGGCGAAATTCAGCTGCTGTTTGCCTTTCAGGAAAACGCCCCCAAAAACAGCGTCTACCGGGAACTGGTGCGCTGTCCGGTGGTATGTGTATGTCGGGAAGATCACCCGCTGGCCCAGCAGGAGGAGCTCACCCTGGAGCATCTGAAACAGGCCGGACGGATCGCTGCCATTCACCCTCCCGCCTGCCCCTCCTCCCTGTTCGCCATCCAGGGACAGATTGTCACCGCCAACGATCCGGACCAGGTCATCTTCTGCGATACCCAGGAGACCCTTCTTACCATGGTGGAAACCGGCTATGCTTTTGCGGTTATGGCTGTCTTTCCCCAACTGCGGCGCCCCGGGTTGCGTTACCTCCCCCTGCGGGAGTTTTCTCCTCTTTCCTATGGTGCCGCCTGGCCCAGCGGTGGGCGGAATCAGGCCCTTCGCACCTTCCTTCATCTGCTGGAGGATACCCTGCACCTGCCAGAACCTGAAAACGCATAGCATATCAGTTTTCAAAGCGACCTGACACAACTGCAGGCGACCACTTCGACCACTATCCGTCCCGGAGGCGGGCAAGCCCAACCGGGAGAAATACTGGGAATCCGGGCCAAAAGAGAAACGAGGCCCTGCCCGGCGAAATGCCGGGCAGGGCCTCGTTCTCACTTATACGTTTTTGGAGCTCCGCCCAAAGGACTCAGTCCGCCCCCTGAAAAGAGACCGTCAGTTCCTCTTTGGGCTGCTCTAAGTACTGTCTGGATTCCTCCAGCCGCTCCTCCATCCTGGCAACTTCCGCCTGGATGTCCTCCCGGCTTTTTCTGCGGTTCCAGCGCAGGAACATATGGTAGCGCTGCTGAAGCGACTCCATCTTGGGCGGAAACCGGATCTCTTCACCATTGATCCAGTTGCCCTCCAACTCATTGCGGCAGATCTCGTCGTCCATCACCGCCATATAGAGCGCGTATCGGGTATATTCTTCCAGCGGAAAACGTCTCCTCCGCCGACGGCAAACCGCGCCTGCCACGCAGGCGCCCAAAATGCCAAGTCCTGCCGCTGTTTTCAGCTTATTCATCGTCGTATTTATCCCCCAACGAATTTGATCTGCTTTCCGGTCCGTTCCTCCAAAAACCGGCGGAACTCCGCCACACTTCCACCCTCCAGCCCCTCTTTTTCAAAGGCACTGGCATGGTTTTTCCCCATAATAAAAAAGATGTATGCTCCGCTCTCTGCCAGCACAGTGACCTTGTCATACTTCCACTGTGTCACCGCTCCGGCGATTTTGGTCTCAAAGCAATCCTGATGAAACGTGGTACTGCTGAACTCCGTGCCGGGCAGCGCCCGCCGCCGGGCAATATAGCCGTTCAGCCAATCCTGCTTCCACTGTACTGCCAGCAGAAAAACGATCACCACTCCGTTGGTACCCACATACCAGGGATCCTCCCAGGACGCATAGATGGACAGCAGGCAAATACCAATCAGGACGGCACAGACCACCTTGAGCCACAGATTGGTCCTGGCCCGGACGGTTTTTCGCAGGGCTCTGGCCATGGCGGTCAGGGTCTTTTGAGAATATCGGGTGCTGCATACAAACTCCATAACAGCCCTCCTCCATCCTGCAATTCTGATGTAAGCAGTATATCAGATGGCAGGCAGGGATACAGAAAGGTTTTCTGAAGGCCGTCTTAACAATCCTAAAGGTTGCCCCTCCTGTGCCGTTCCCCATTCTTGCACCGCTGTAGAAACTATGGTATCATACCATTTCACAGGAGGGATCGCCATGCCAGACTCCACCATCACCAAAAAAGCGCTGGCTCAGGCGCTGAAGGAGCTCACGCGGGAAATGCCCATTGAAAAAATCAATGTGGCCTTTATCTGCCAGCGGTGCGGCATGAAACGGCAGAGCTTCTATTACCATTTCCGGGATAAA
The DNA here is from genome assembly GCF_002161245.1 of Flavonifractor sp. An9. NCBI lineage: Bacteria > Bacillati > Bacillota > Clostridia > Eubacteriales > Oscillospiraceae > Flavonifractor > Flavonifractor sp. An9. The sequence goes on along the minus strand of NZ_NFHC01000009.1, from coordinate 52,595 downwards.
TACCACCTTATTAACTGGATCTTTGATTCTGAGATAGGCGCGGTACTACAGGACAGTCCTGACGCCGCTCAGGAAGATCCCTGGGATAAGTTCCAACAGCTATGCGACTATTTCTATGAAAACCGGGTCTTTTATCGCTCCGCGCTGCAAGTGAAGGGGCAGGCCTCCTTTCTCGTTCATTTTCAACGAAGCGTCTTTTCCATCTTCAAACACTACTTCTCCTTCCTGCCGGCAGACGGAAAATGTGACGAATTTACCGCCAACTTTTTTGCTGACGCTATTGTCTGCTGCATTGCACGGTGGATCCTGTCAAGAAACGGGATGCTACCCGAAGAATTCACCCGAAACGTAAAGCAGCTGGGCGCCGTGATTCGCTTCGCGGAACAGCGTTCCTCATTTCCAGCCGAATCTTTTGACTTGTAATGTTTATAGAGAAACTGCAACAAAATCGGGATATGTCAAAATTTTTGACATATCCCGATTTTGTCTCATGACAGTCTCTGCCGGTTCCCGTTATAATGGCAGAAAACTGTGATGCAGTACGGAAAGGATGAATTATATGAGCAATCCCGTAAAAGACGCCATGCAGCGGTTTGCCATCAATCAGGTCCTTCGTTATCTGGACGGCAATCCGGAGGAAAACATCCCCAAGCTCATGGAGCTGTTTGACAAATATACCCCGTCCGACTGGTACCGGCCTCAGCGGGATGCCTTCCGCAAGGCTACCAAAGTCCGGAAAGCCCGGAGCATCTGTGCGAAAAGACGATTCCTTATGCCCAACGGTGGAAACCGGTAGCCGATGCGCTCTGGCAGGAATCTCATTCCCAACAGCCTTCATAATCCATATCCAGCCCTTCTCTCCAAAACGATCCCCCCAGCGCGTCTGCAAACAGCCGCGCTGGGGGGGATCTCCGCGTTACGTGGTAACCGTGCCCCTCACTCTTTTGCCCAATACAGGCGGCAGGGGCGGCCGCCTGTATCGTAATTGATGGTGCTAAAGGCCTCTCCACGCTCCACCAGGTAGTTGGCATAACGGCGCACCGTCACCACCGACAAATTGGTCTGTTTGGAGAGGGCCTCGCTGGGCAGGCCCTGGGGTGGCGCGGCCCGGAGACAGGATCGGATGAGCTGCAGGGTGCTCTCCTGGAGGCCCTTGGGGGCGCTGTGCTCCCCGGACTCCGGCGGGGCAAACAGTTTATCCAGCTCTCCCTGGGTCACTTCCTCCCCCATGACCGCCTCCCGGTGGCGGCAAAAGGTATCCAGCGCCTGCTGGAATCTCTCGTATGTAAAGGGCTTGACCAGATAGTCCACCACTCCCATTTTAAGCAGCTGGTCCACGGTGGCGGCATCGTTGGCGGCAGTGACCATGATAGCGTCTACAGGGATGGCCCTCTCCCGGAGGGCGTGAAGGAGCTCCACCCCGGTAAACAGCGGCATATAGACATCCAGCACCACCAGATCCGCCGGATTCTGAGCCAACCACTCCAGGGCGGCCCGTCCGTCCTGAAAGGTCTGGATCACCCGAAACCGTGGGTCTTTCTCTGTAAAGGTCCGGTCCAGCAGCGAAACCATGGGATCATCTTCCACAATCACAACGCGATACATCCAAACTCACTCTCCGTCCTCCGGGACCTCCTCCCGGCAAAAGCTCACAAAAAACGATGTGCCCACTCCCGGCTCCGATTCCACCCGGATCTGCCCGTGATAGGCCTCCACCACCTCCTGGACCAATGCCAGGCCGGTGCCCCGGCTGCGGCCCTTGGTGGATACCCCCCGCTGAAACATGGTCTGACGCAGGGCCGGGGAGATGCCGGGCCCGGTATCCTCCACGCACAGCAGCAGGCTGTCCTCGCTCTCCCGGATGCTCACCGACACCTCTTTGATGGCGCGGCGGGACTGGTTGAGCACCTCGATGGCGTTTTCGATCAGATTGCCCAGAATGGTCACATAGGCCTCCGGCGGCAGCCAGAGGCTCTCCTCACTGAGGGTGCTCTCCCGGTCCAACCGCAGATGGATACCCAGTTCGTTGGCCCGGCTGGTCTTACCTACCAGCAGCGCCCCCACCGAGGGCTGGCGGATCTGGTTCATAATGCGGCTCACCGCCACCCGCTGGGTCCGGGTGGTATCCATAATGTACTCCTGGGCCTTTTCCGGCTCTCCGATCTGGAGCAGGCCTAGGATCACATGGAGCTTATTCATAAATTCATGGGTATAGGCCCGCATAGCCTCCACCATATGCTGCACGCCCGTCAGATCATCCGCCATACGGGTCAGCTCGGTGCGGTTGCGGAAGATGCTCACCGCACCGGCTAGCGTTCCATTCTCATACAGCGGCATCCGGTCAGCCAGCACCCGGATCTCCTTCAGGGAGCTCATACTCACGTTGTACTCCGACTGGCCGGTGCGGAGGATGCGGTCCAGCGTGGAACGGGGATAGACCTCATGGAGGGACCGGCCTACGGCAGTCTGCCGGTCAATGGAGAGCATCTCCGCCGCCGCCTTGTTGAGAAAAATCACCTTCTGCTCTGCATCGATGGCCAGGATGCCCTCCTCAAGCGCGTCCAGAATATCCTCCCGCTGGTGGAACCGGCGGGCAAAGGCGTCCGGCTCATAACCCATCAGGGACTGCTTGATGCTGCGGGACAGGCGCATGGCCAGCAGAGAACCCAGCACTGCGGCCACCACACCCACCGCCAGCAGGCGAAGCACCGTGTGCAGACCCACCAGAGCCATGCTGCGGAAGTAGACTCCTACAATGACGAAGCCGATCACTTCCCCCGCCTCGTCCCGCACAGGGGCATAGGCGGAGTGGTCCGAGCCCATGGGCCCGGTCTCATTGGAGGTGTAGGGGGCCTCACCGGCCAGCGCCGCCTGCTGGGCCGTCCCCACATAGGAGGTGCCGATCAGGGTGCTGTCCGGCACATAGAGCAATTTGGACTGGGTGTCCCCCACCAGGATCAAGTCAATATCGGAAGTACGGCTGGTGGTTTCGTCCAGATAATCGGACAGCTCCTCTATAGTACGCTCCCCCTGCAGGGCCTCCTGGATCATAGGTACCCGGGACAGAATGGACGCGGAATTGAGCAGATTGTTGTCAAGAGCCGTCTGTTCACTGCGCAGGGTAAAATAGAGGGTACCGCCTATGGAAAGAGCAATGGATACGATGACAATCACCAGGTTCATCCGCATCAACCGGGCACGGATGGAGGATCTGGCCTGTGTGGACATAGACACCCGCCTCCTTTGTTACCAGTATAGGAAAAACCGCGAAGCCTGTCAAACAAAAGCCGGCAGCCGTCCCAGGCATACTTTTGCGCCAAAGCGCAAATGATGCGGATAAGCCCTGACAGCGCCTTCTGTGGAACCATAGCATCTTTTTCCATTCTTTCGCACTTTCCTTTTGGTAACTCTCGTTAAAAGCTTATTTTCCGTGTATTTTCATTACTTTTTTTACTTTCAAAAGGGTTACGGAAATTTGGACCAGGTAGTAAGATAAGGCCTGCGAAAACGAGGTGATGTGTTTGGATGCATTCAAGGAATCCCTGGTGGAGGAGTTGGGAAACCACACCGCTTTCACCATCCCGCTGTTCGGAGGCATTCCGGTGGCGGAGTCGGTGGTGGTGACCTGGATCGTCATGGCTGTGCTGGTGATCGCGGCGCTGCTGCTGACCCGGAACCTGAGCGTACGCAATCCCGGCAAGGTCCAGATCGCCCTGGAGAGCGCGGTGCAGTTCCTCAACGGCTTCGTCAAGACCAACATCGGCAGTCACTGGCGGCCTTTTGCCCCCTATCTGGGCACGGTGGCGCTGTATATCGGTTTTGCCAATATCATTGGCATCTTTGGTCTGACGCCGCCTACGAAGGACATCAGCGTGACCACCGCCCTGGCCCTGATGAGTATGCTGCTCATCTATGGCTCCCAGTTCCGGTACAACGGTCTGCTGGGCGGACTGAAGAAGTTCGCCGCGCCCATGCCGCTGCTGCTCCCCATCAATCTGATGGAGGTCATCATCCGGCCCCTGGCGCTGTGTATGCGTCTGTTCGGCAACGTATTGGGCGCATTCATCATCATGGAGATGCTCAAATTTGTGGTCCCGGTATTTCTGCCGGCGGTATTCAGCATCTACTTCGACCTGTTTGACGGGTTGATCCAAATGGTCGTCTTTGTGTTCCTGACCACACTGTTCACCGGCGAGGGCATCAAAGAGGAAGAGTAAGGCACATTCATCCAAGAAACATTTGATTTACAGGAGGAAATTATCATGTCTATGGCTATCATTGCTGCCGCAATCGCAGTCTTCACCGGCATCGGCGCCGGTATCGGCATCGGCTTCGCCACCGGCAAGGCCAGCGAGGCCATTGCCCGTCAGCCCGAGGCCTCCGGCAAGATCAACAGCGCTCTGCTGCTGGGCTGCGCCCTGGCAGAAGGTACCGCCATCTTCGGCTTCATCACCGCTCTGCTCATCATCTTCGTCGGTTAAAGGGGGCGCCCCCAATGCTGGAGTTCCATCTTTCCACCATTCTCTTCACCATTATCAACCTGCTGGTGCTCTTCTTCCTGCTGAAGAAGTTCCTCTTCGGCCGGGTCAACGCCGTGCTGGAACAGCGGGCCGCTCTGGTGAAGGGCGAGATCTCCTCCGCGGAGGAAAATAACCGTCAGGCCGAAGCGCTGAAGGCCCAGTACGAGGGCAAGCTGACCGATGCCCGGCATGAGGCCGCCAAGATCGTGGCCGACGCCCAGAACCGGGCCCAGCGGGTCTATGAGGGCAAGATGGCCGAAGCGGAGACCGACGCCAAGCGTCTGCGCAGCGAGGCTGAGGCCCAGATCGCCGAGCAGCGGGACGCCATGCTGCGGGGCGCCCGGAACGAGGTGGCCTCCCTGGCCCTGCTGGCCGCTGCCAAAGTGGCCCAGCGGTCTATGGACGGCGACGACGACAAGGCCTTTGTGGATACATTCCTGTCGGAAGTGGGTGAGCAGGCATGAATGAGTTGGCCCGCCGCTATGCAGAGGCACTCTATGCCGTCTCCCCCGATGAGGAGACCCTGCAAGCCACCGCTCAGGCCATGATGGCGGACGCCCCTCTGTGGGAGGCCCTGTGCTCCCCCGCCGTCCAGGCCTGGGAAAAGGAGCGTGTTCTGGACCGGCTGCCCATTCTGGACGGCCACGGTCTGCTGATGCGTTTTTACCGCCTGCTGGCGGAAAAGGGCCGTATGACTCTGCTGCCCGACATTCTGGAAGCCTTCCATGACAAGGCCCTAGCTCAGCGGGGGGCGGTCCGCTGCCGCCTGACCTGCGTCCGTGTCCCCGATGAAGCGGAGCAGGAAAAGCTGAAACAGGCCCTGTGCCGGCTCCACCACAAGGCTGATGTGGTCTTTGAGATCCGCATGGATCCGTCTCTGCTGGGCGGATTCACGCTGGAGCTGGAGGGCGTAACCTATGACAAGAGCGTCCGGGGCGCGCTGGCCGGTCTGAGCCGGCAACTGGAAGAGAGGCGAATGGCATGAAAACCAATCCCGAAGAAATCGTCTCCATCCTGCGGGAGGAGATTCAAGGGTATGATACCCGCGTACGGCGGGATGAGACCGGCACCGTGCTGGAAGTAGGCGACGGCATTGCCACCGTCTACGGCCTGGACAAGGCGGTATACGGCGAACTGGTAGAGCTGGACACCGGCGTAAAGGGCATGGTCATGAACCTGGCCCGGGACAGCGTGGGCGTGGTGCTGCTGGGCAGCGACGCCGGTGTCCGGGAGGGCACCGTGGTACGCCGCACCGGCCACCCTGCCGACGTGCCCGTGGGCGACGGCCTGATCGGCCGCGTCGTGGACGTGCTGGGCCAGCCCATCGACGGTCTGGGCCCCATTGAGGCCACCGAAACCCGCCCCATTGAGCATGAGGCCAGCGGCGTGGTCAGCCGTGAGCCGGTGAACGTTCCCCTTCAGACCGGTATCCTGGCCATCGACGCCATGGTACCCATCGGCCGGGGCCAGCGTGAGCTCATCATCGGCGACCGGCAGACCGGCAAGACCGCCATCGCCGTAGACACCATTCTGAACCAGAAGGGTCAGGATGTGATCTGCATCTATGTGGCCATCGGCCAGAAGGCCTCCACCGTGGCCCGTATTCAGGATACCCTGAAGAAGCACGGCGCCATGGACTACTCCATCATCGTCTCCTCCACCGCCAGTGAGTCCGCCCCCCTCCAGTACATCGCCCCCTATTCCGGCGCGGCCATGGGCGAGTACTTCATGAGCAAAGGCAAGGACGTGCTCATCGTCTACGACGATCTGAGCAAGCACGCGGTGGCCTACCGTACCCTCTCCCTGCTGCTCAAGCGGTCCCCCGGCCGTGAGGCCTATCCCGGCGACGTGTTCTACCTCCACTCCCGTCTGCTGGAGCGGGCCTGCCGCCTTACCAAGGAATACGGCGGCGGCTCTATGACTGCCCTGCCTATCATCGAGACCCAGGCCGGTGATGTGTCGGCCTATATCCCCACCAATGTCATTTCCATCACCGACGGCCAGATCTATCTGGAGAGCGACCTGTTCTTTGCCGGCCAGCGGCCCGCCGTCAACGTAGGCCTGTCGGTATCCCGTGTAGGCGGCTCCGCCCAGACCCGGGCCATCAAAAAGACCGCCGGTACCCTGCGTATCGACCTGGCCCGGTTCCGTGAGCTGGAGGTCTTTACTCAGTTTGCCTCCGATCTGGACCCCGCCACCCAGCAGGCTCTGGACCACGGCCGCCGCCTGCTGGAGCTGCTGAAGCAGCCTCTGTACAACCCCATGTCGGTAAGCCGTCAGGCCATTATCCTCTATACCGCCACCAACGGACTGCTGGACGACGTGCCTCTGGACAAGGTACGCTCCTTCGTGCTGGACTTTGCCCAGGAGATGGAGCAGGAACACGCCGGCGTGGTGGACGAGATCCAGTCCACCGGCAACCTGAGCGGCCCGGCCATTGAGACCATCCGCTCGGTGCTGGACAACGCCAAGAAACGGGTGAGCGCCACATGGCAAGCATAAAAGAGATCCGCACCCACATCAAAAGCGTGGAGCAGACCCTGAAGATCACCAACGCCATGTATCTCATCTCCTCCTCCAATCTTCAGAAGGCCCGGAAACAGCTCACCGATGTGGAGCCCTACTTTCAGAAGATCGAGACCACCATCTCCGACATTCTCCACCACTCTCCGGAGATCAGTCACATTTTCTTTGACAAGCGTCCCAGCGTTCAGCCGGAGGACCGCAAGATCGGCTATATCGTCATCACCGGCGACAAGGGCCTGGCAGGCGCCTACAACCACAACATTCTGAAGCTGGTCGAGCAGAAGATGAGCCAGCATCCCCATACCAGTCTCTTCGTGGTGGGTCAGGTGGGCCGCTCCTATTTCCAGGAACACGGCATCCCCATCGATGTGGAGTTTCTCTATACCGCCCAGGACCCCAACATGGGCCGGGCCCGGGATATGGCCGAGCTGATGATCGACCTCTATCTGGAGGAACAGCTGGACGAGGTCTATATCCTCTTCACCCGCATGGTGAATACCTTCCGCATGGAGCCCACCGTCCACAAGCTGCTGCCTCTGGACCCGGACGTCTTTCCCGACTATGAGAAAAACCGGGACACCTACAATCGGGACGTGGTATACGTCCCCTCTGTCAAGGCGGTTATGGACCGCCTTGTGCCCGGCTATGTGAAGGGCGACATCTTCGGCGCTCTGGTGGAATCCTACTGCTCGGAGCAGAACGCCCGCATGACCGCCATGAAATCCTCCAGCGACAACGCCCGGGCTATGCTGCAAAATTTGAATCTGTCTTATAACCGGGCCCGTCAGGCCGCCATCACTCAGGAGATCACCGAGGTGGTGGGCGGCGCCCAGGCCGCACTGTAAAAAGTCCAAGGGAGATTACGATATGAAGGAAAACAAGGGAACCATTGTACAGGTCATGGGACCTGTTGTGGACGTTGCCTTTGACCAGGGCAGCCTGCCCGAGATCAAGGAGGCCCTGGAGGTCCAACTGAACGGTCAGCGCCAGGTCATGGAAGTGGCGCAGCATATGGGGGGCGACACCGTCCGCTGCATCATGCTCTCCCCCAGCGAGGGCCTGGGCCGCGGCATGGAGGTCATCGCTACCGGCGCTCCCATCTCCATCCCCGTGGGCGAAGGCGTGCTGGGCCGGATGTTCAACGTCCTGGGTGACGCCATCGATGAGAAGGGGCCGGTGAAGGCCAAGGAAAAATGGTCCATCCATCGCCAGCCCCCCGCCTTTGAAAACCAGCGCCCGGTGGTGGACATTTTTGAGACGGGCATCAAAGTCATCGATCTGCTGGCCCCCTACGCCAAGGGCGGCAAGATCGGCCTGTTCGGCGGCGCCGGCGTGGGTAAGACCGTGCTCATTCAGGAGCTGATCCACAACATCGCCACCGAGCACGGCGGCTACTCCATCTTTACCGGCGTGGGCGAGCGTACCCGTGAGGGCAACGACCTGTGGCGGGAGATGACTGAGTCCGGCGTCATTGAAAAGACTGCCCTGGTCTTCGGCCAGATGAACGAGCCCCCCGGAGCCCGTATGCGGGTGGCCCTTACCGGCCTGACCATGGCCGAGTACTTCCGGGATCAGGAGAAGCAGAATGTGCTGCTCTTCATCGACAACATTTTCCGTTACGTTCAGGCCGGCTCCGAGGTGTCCGCCCTGATGGGCCGGATGCCCTCCGCCGTGGGCTACCAGCCCACCCTGGCCAACGAGATGGGCGCTCTCCAGGAGCGCATCACCTCCACCAAGGACGGTTCCATCACCTCGGTGCAGGCCGTCTACGTCCCCGCCGACGACCTGACCGACCCCGCCCCTGCCACCACCTTTGCCCACCTGGACGCCACCACCGTTCTCTCCCGTAAGATCGTGGAGCAGGGCATCTACCCCGCGGTGGACCCCCTGGAGTCCACCTCCCGTATTCTGGAGCCCGACGTGGTGGGTCAGCGGCACTATAAGATCGCCCGCGGCACCCAGGAGCTGCTCCAGCGCTACCGGGAGCTTCAGGACATCATCGCCATCCTGGGCATGGAGGAGCTGAGCGAGGACGACCGGCGCACCGTGGAGCGGGCCCGCCGCATCCAGCAGTTCTTCTCCCAGCCCTTCTCTGTGGCCGAGCAGTTCACCGGCCTGGAGGGCCGTTATGTAAAGCTGGAGGACACCCTCCGCTCCTTTGAGACCATCCTGGGCGGCGAGCTGGACAAATACCCCGAAGCCGCCTTCAGCAACGTGGGCAACGTGGACGAGGTCATTGCCAAGGCCAAGAAGATGGGGGCGGTATAAATGGCCCAAACCGGTACCTTTACCCTGGAGATCATTACCCCCGAGCGCCAGTTCTACATCGGCCCCGCCGAAGCCCTGGTTCTTCCCGCTGTGGACGGCCAGATGGGCATCTACCCCGGCCACGAACCGGTGGTCACCGCCGTGGAGCCGGGGGAGCTGCGCTACAAGGTGGAGAACAAGTGGGAGCCTGCCGCGGTGGGAGCCGGCTTTGCCGAGATCAAGCCGGACTATGTGATCCTGCTGGTGGGTTTCGCCGAACATCCCGAGGAGATCGACCGGAAGCGGGCCGAGGCCGCCAAGCTGCGTGCCGAGGAGCGCCTGCGCCAGAAGCAGAGCGTCCATGAGTATTACCACTCCAAGGCCGCCCTGGCCCGGGCCATGGCCCGCCTGAAAACCAGACGTTGAGAGAAATAAAAAGGCAGGACGGAATTCAGAGGAATTCCGTCCTGCCTTTTTATCATTTACCCAATCTGTTTCTTTTTCTTCCCCAACAGCAGGGAGGCAAACAGGGAAACCAGCGGCACGGTCAAGATAATGCCCACCGAGCCGGCCACACTCTGGATCAGCTCAATGGCCATGGTATCGCTGTTGATGATCTGAATCAGAGGGTAATGATAGACCTGGAAGAGCAGCAGCATATTGAAGGAGGCGCCCGCAAAGGCCAGGATCAGCGTATTGGCCATGGTGCCCATGGCGTCCCGGCCAATGTTCATCCCCGACCGGAACAGGCGGCCGGAGGTAATCTCCGGGTCCACCGTCCGCAGTTCGTGGCAGGCAGAGGAGATGGACATGGCCACATCCATCACCGCCCCCAGGGCGGCGATGAGGATGCCGCTGACCAGCAGGCCCCGGATCTCCAGCGGGCTGTCGTAGGCCCGCAGTACCAGTTCTTCCGCCTCCGACATATTGAACCCGCCAATCGGGGTGATGATCCCCACAATCCAGGCAAACAGGCCTGCCGCCGCAACGCCGCATACGCAGCCCAGTCCGGCGCACAGGGTTTTGCGGGAAAAACCGGTCAGCATCAGCAGGGACGCCGCCGCCGTCAGCGCCGCAATAAAGATAGCCGACGGAATGGATGGCGCTCCCTTCAGTACCATGGGAATGAGCAAAAACCAGATACCGGCCAGGGTGTAGGCCAATCCCAGCAGAGCCATGACTCCCTTTTTACCGCCAATGAAGATCAGCAGCAGAGCAAAAACCACCAGCATCCCCACCAGAACAATACCCCGGTCGTAGTTGGGAATGGAGACCACATATGGGTCCCCATTGTCATCCACATCCAGCCGCACAATGACCCGGGTACCCAGGGAGCAGTCTACATTGGCATAGGCGGTGAGGTAATTGATGGCCTCCAGAACGGCCCCCTTGTAGGGACCGCTGAGAATCTCAAGCTCCAAATACTGGCTGCCCACCCGCAGGCCCTCGGTCCATTCATCCGGCTGGGCATCATCGGCCAGAATATCGGTAACGCGGGCAGAAGCAAAGTTTCTCTTCTGGGCCGCAGTCAGCTCCCCATTCTCCGGTTGGAGCAGCACACCCCCCACCACCAGAATGAGCAGCAGGCACAGCCCCACAATCAGCCCTGCAATCCGGCCCTTGCTGGGAGGCCATAGGGGCTGCTTTTCCAGCAGAACAGGCTGCTTTTGTTTCTTTTGTCCCATGGCGCTCTCCTCTCAAGATATAAGGCGGGGCGCCGCCCACCGAGGCAGGCGGCGCCCCGCATACGCAAGTATGGAATCAGTCGTTTTCTGCAAAGCGGGCCAGCACGGCAGCCACTTCCGCACGGGTCGCGTTCCCCTGAGGATTAAGGGTGCCGGCGCCAGTACCGATAATGATACCGGTATCCACAGCCCAAGCCATAGCCTGGGCGGCCCAGTCGCTGACAGAACCGCTGTCAGGATAGGCGGTCAGGTCGCACTCAATGACGGGGCTGCCCACAAGACGCCACAGCATGGTGACCAGCTGCTCACGGGACACGGCAGCCTCCAGATTGGTGCCGTCGGACACGCCGTTCTCCACCGCCCAGGCCACACCGGCCTCATACCAGGTAGCGCCGGTGGAGGTATCCACGCCATTGTAGCGGGCCAGGATGGTAAGGATCATGGCCCGGCTGGTGGTCATGAAGGGGGAGAACTGGGTGGCAGCGGTGCCGTTCATGAGGTCGTTGTCATAGACATATTTTACGGCACTGTAGAACCAGTCGTCCACATCCACATCCGTGAAGGGCAGTTCGTTCTCCACACTCTTGGCGGCAAAGGAGGCTTCCACAGTGACAGCGGAGGCGGGCATGGCAAAGGTGTACTTGCCGTCCCCCTTATCGGTGAGCTTGATCTCGTTGCCGTTCTTGTCGGTAACGGTCAGTACATTCAGCTCGTAGCCTTCGTCAGCCTTCACAGTCAGGGTGATGGTCAGGCCCTTGGAGGCGCGGGTGCGGCTGGCAGTCACGGTACCGTTGTCGCTGCCCTCCACAGTGATGGCGTAGGTGGTGGAGCCGCTGGTGGAGGCTACAGTACATACGATATCCGCTCTGTCACGAACTCGGATGCGGGGGAAGGGGCCGTCGGGGGCGTTGAAGGTATTGTCGTAGGAGGCAAGACCGGTGGCGGTGATGTCGCAGCCCACCTCCAGACCGTCGATCTTCTTGTCGCTGGTGATATAACCGTCGATAAACACGCGGCCGATATTACCTTCGCTGTCACGGACCATAATGGTCTGAATGGAGCCATTCTCTTCCTGGAAGGAGACAACGGTGCCCTTCAGGGTGACCAGGCTGCCCAGGACGGAACCGTTGTTCAGCTGGTCAGCGGTGATCTCCATGGGGGCAGGAGCCTCCGTCTCGCCGATCTTTTCAATGGAGGTCACGGCGATCTGACGCTCGCCCTGATAGGAAGAGGTAGTGCCGGTGATACGCACCTTGTCGCCGGTCTTGTAATTGCCGGCCACGGGGAAGGCGTTGATACCGGCGGTGTCGTCCTGGACATAGATGCAGTCGAAGAAGGCGGTATCCTTGTCGTAGCCGGAGGCATTGGAGGTAACCACACCTTCGATGGTGTACTTCACACCTTCCAGTTCCTGAGCCTGCACCTGTTCGATGGGAGTAACAGTCACGGGGTTCAAATAGTTAACCAGATTCTCGCAGATGTTGTAGTTGGAATAGTTCTTCTCAGCACCGGAGTCGCCTACCTCGGCCTGCACCTCAAAGTTGGACATGAAGGCTGCGCCGGAGACAATGATGAGGCCCTTGTTGTCGCCCAGGTCCTCGGTGGCCAGCACCATCAGGCGTTTATCGCCCTCGGCCACAGCGTACTTGGGCATGGAATCGCCGCCCAGGCCGTCGTTATCGCTGTCCGCAGAGTAGGTGGTGGCGTGGCCGTAGACCACGGGAGAGACGGTGGCAGGTATCTCGGTGGTGGGGTTGCCCGCATCGTCCACCACATAGATGGAAGCGCCGCCGTACTGACTGAAGAGCTGAGAGTACAGGTTGTTGTTGGGATTCTCGGGATCAAACTCCACGCCGTTCATCAGGAAATGGTCCCAATTATAGGTGGAGAGATAGAGACGCTGGGTCTGTCCGCCGTTGAGCTTGTCATCGTTGGTGGCGTCGTCACCAATACGCAGGGAAGAGCCCAGAGCCTCCAGAACCTTGTTCTGCTGGGCAGCCATATGGTCGGCAGCATCAAAGGCGGCATAGCTTTCGTAGTAGTCCGACCAGCCAGCCACGACCAGGGTGCCGCCGTCGGCGTTGAAGGCCTTCAGGGCCTCGATCTCCGCATCGGAGTAGCAGGCGTAGGGATCTCTCAGTGCGGTACCATCCCGGCGGGAGGGCGCGGTGAGGATGATGGCCTTATACTTGTTGTCCTTGTTCTCACAGGCGGCGATCAGGTCGTCGCTGGTGTTCAGCTGAACCGTGCGCACCGAGTAGCCGGCAGCCAGATTGCCGAAGTTGCCCATGGAGTCCTTGTAGTTGCCGTTCACATACTCATTGTAGTGGGAGGCGTCGATACCGATGTAAACCAGCTGGCTGGCGTCCAGGATATCCAGGGTCACGTCCTTGGAGTAGGTGTACTCGATGTCGCCCTGCTCCAGAACCGCGGTGACGGTGACAGTCATCACCCGGGCCATATCGGGGATATAGCTCCAGTCCACGGTCATCGTGCCGGAGGCGGGGAGCTCATAGCCCTTGGTGTCGGCGCCCAGGACCTCGCCGCCGCTGGAGTAGGTGATGGACTTGACGGTGGCGGGCTCAGACTCGCTGTTGAAGAGGGTGGTGGTGAGGGTGAGGGCCTCGCCGGTAACGGGGGTGGCGGTGCCGCACTCCACGGAGGAGACGCCCAGCTTCACCACTTCGCCCACCCAAACGGGAGCGGTGACGGCCAGGTCGCCGTCGCCCTGGGTGACGCGGATAAAGTAGTAGCTGTAGTCGGCGGGGATGGCGCACTCCAGCTCGCCGGCGGCCAGCTCAGTGGGGTCATCCCAGGTGTAGGCCACGGCGCCGGAGTTGACCACCACTTCCACCTTGGAGATGGAGTCGGAGGCGTCGGGGTCATACACGCTGACGTTGATGCTGACATTCTCGGGGACCTCGGAGATAATGGAGCCCAGCAGCTGGCCGTTGAGGGTGTAGTTGATCTCCAGGTTCTTGTCCTCGGTGGCGTAGACCCGCCGGTCGCGGATGGCCTGGTAGATGCCCTCCTGGGAGAAGTCATCGGTCAGGATAACGTCGCGGGCGTCGTTGGCGTTGCCCCACTTGCCCTTGTGGTTGTCCTGGTTGTTGGTGGGGGCCACGTGCCAGCCCTTGTCCAGGGCCATGATGTACTGCTCATAGCTGGGGTAGTAACCGCCGGCGCCGATGGCGCCTTCGCCGTTGCCCACCTCCACCAGGTGCATCCGGGTGTCAATGATGGGGTCATAGTAGCCGAAGTCACTGAAGTTGCCGAAGGTAGTGCCGGGGTGGTTGAACTGGCTGATGGAGTCCGCCAGGTTCTCATTGCTCAGCAGGGCATAGTAGGCCTTCATACCCGCATCGGCAGTCTTGTTGTTCAGCGTGGTGTTGTTGCGGGAGACGATGCCGGGGGTGTTAAAAGTGTTGATGTGGCCGGGGCCGCCGGACCAGGTCATCTCGAAGCCGGCCAGGGCCACCACTTCGCCGGCGTGCTCCTGGTTGAAGGCGTTGATGGCGCCGGTGTAGGCGTTCCACTTCGCCGCGCTCTCCTCGGACATCTGCTCGGGGTCGTAGAGGGCGGCCTCGGGGTTGGCGTCGGAGGAGGTGTCAAAGTAGTTGGAGTGGTCGGTGAAGGCCACAAAGTCCACGTTGGCGCTCTCGGGCAGGCTGGCCACGTAGTTCAGGCCCTCCTGGAGGGTGCCCGCGCCGTCGGAGTACTCGGCGGTGTGGGAGTGGAGCTGTCCGAAGTAGAGCTGATACTTGGCAGTGCCAATGGTAAAGGTCCAGGTGCGGGAGGCGGTCTTTCCACCGTCCCGGGTGACGGTGGCGGTGACGGTAACCTTGCCGTCCGCCATGGCCTGGGCGGGGGTGTAAGAGGCCCTGCCGTTCTTCACGGTGGGAGTAACATCCTGGTCGTTTACCTTCAGGGAGACGGCGGGATTCTCCCCGGCGTTGCCAAAGGTGAAGCCGATCTCAGGCTTCTTCTCGTCGCCGGTCTGGGCATTGGCGGCGGGGAACACCTCGAGGATATAGGGCTCATCCTTGACAGCAAGGGTGGTGGTGCCGGTAAAGGCCACATCCTTGTTGTCCCTTCCCTCAATGGTGATCACCACATCACCGGCGACCATGGCAGAGTCGGGAATGGTGAAGGAGTAGGCGCCGTCCTTCTCTGTCAGCTCGGCAACGGTGTTGCCGTACTTGGCGGAGATGTCCTTCACGCCAAAGACGGAATCCACGGTGAAGCTGACGGAGTACTCCTGACCCACATAAGCGTCGGGCAGGAGCCCAAAGGTGACAGCGGGCATATTGACCACGCCATCAGTGATGGTAACGTCCTCAGCCACAGGGTAGAAGTTGAAGGTGTAGATATCCTTATCGCTGTCACTGTACAGGCTGTAGGTCTTGTAGGAGCCGGCATAGTATTCCAGGTACTGGGAGTACTTGCCGTTAAATTTGGCGGTACGGCTCTCCAGGTTAAAGCCGCCGTTGAAGGCGGTCAGCTTCCAGTCGGCGTCCTCGGTAGCCTCGGCAGAATAGAAAGCGTTGTTGCCGGTGCCGTTGGAGCAGAGGTAGCCGTCAGAAGTCTTGAAGCGGAACCACTCGCCGTTGACCTCCACGGTAAAGACCCGGGCGCCGTTGGCGGGGGTGGCCACGCCGTCGGCCACGGTGGCCTCGGCGTTGTTGATGGAGGGGCTGGTCTCGTTGCCGTCGGAACCGGCCAGAACGCCCTTGGCGCCCTCGTTGTAGAGCACCACCTGAGCGCCATCCTCAGGCACCTCGCCGCTGGGGGGCTCCGGAATATCAGTGACCTTGTAGAATGCCAGGGCAAAGAGAGACTCCGTACCCTCATTGATGTATTCGAATCCGCTCCAGTTGCCCTTGCTGTCGTACCACTCCATGTAAGCGCCGCGAACGGTGTTCTTGATGTAATAGAGGCCGTCGCCCGCGTCCTCCAGCACCCACTGGTCGTTCTTTTCACCCAGCGGCATACTGGAGAAAGAATCGCCCATACCGATGTTCTGGCCGTCGTAGGAGAAGGACCAGGTGCCGTCGCCGTTGTCGGCCACGGTCCACACATCGGCGGTGGTGAAGCCGGACAGGGTGCCGTTCTCCATGGTCACGGTGGTGCCGTTGTTGTAGTAGCCGGTATAGGTTCCGGACAGGGCCTTGTCGTAGGCGGGGTTATAGATGACCACCTGTTCCCCGTCGTAGATGGGGCCGTCGCCGGGCTCGGGTTCCGGCGTGCTGCCCGGCTCCTGCACCTTGTCCGCCTGGAAGAACTGGAAGGTGTAGATGTCAGGTGTGCTGGCTTTGTAACCATAGGTAGTAAAGCCATTGAAATACTCGATGTACTGCGCGCCGCCGTTGTACTGGGCGCTGACATTCTTCACCAGCCAGCCCTCGTCCTGCTCCTCCAGGGTCCAATAGCTGAATTCGCTGGCGGTCTCAGCCATGGTGAGGCTGTTTCCGGTCGCGCCGGAGGTCAGATACTTGCCGTCGGCAGAGAAGGTGAACTGGCCTTCTTCATTGGTGGCAACGGTAAATATGGCTGCCTCCTTGGTAGTGGTCAGGGTACCGTTTTCCAGCGTTCCCTCCTGCCCGGCCAGCTTGGAGCCGCTGGCAGTGGTGGTCATAACTTTATTTTCAGCGGGCATATAGAATACCACGCTGTCGCCAGCTTTGATAGGGATCTCGCCGGGCTGGGGATCAGTGTCGCCACCGGGGTCGGGAGAAGGTTCAGAATCTGCTTTGTACAGTGACAGATCAAAGACATATCCGTCAGTATTTGTGGTGGAGTAGGCGCCAAAGCGCGCACCATTATCCTGCCACGCAATGGCTCTAGTATCCGCTGTAGAAGCAGTAAATCGGAATGTTGCATCTCCATTATCTTTAATATTCCAGGTATAGGGTTCATCTGGTTTTGTAAAGTTGGTGCCGCTACTACCATATCCCAGATAATTTGCTCCGTTGGAAAGGATGATGGTTCCTTCCGATACAATAGCATTCCAGAGAGGAATGGCACTTTCAGAAGATACGGTCGTTCCATCAATGGTAATATCGATTCCATCAATTTTACTACCGATATTTGTACCCAAGGCCTTTGAGCCGGCAGAAGTATTTGCAACCAGAATATAACTGCCGTCCGTCAATTCTTCCTGCGTCGTAATCTTCGTAAAAGTTCCTGTCTCACCGGCCGCAAAAACCGCGGTGGGCAGCAGTGACAGGATCATAGCGATGGTTAATAACGTGGATAGCAGGGGTTTCAGCTTATGTCTCATACTACGATCATCCATCCTTCCTCGCATAGGCCGCCTGCGCGGCCATTTCTTTCTTCCAATATACCGGATGCTCTCACCCCCACACCTCAGATTTGGCCAAAAAAGCCGGACGGCTCGTCCGCCTTTCCCTTCTGTTTCCTGGCCCTTTCCTTCCTTTCTTCCGGGCAGCACCATCTCTCCCCAGTCCGCAGCGGATGAACCGCTCCGTTTGATACAGTGTTATTTTAACAAAACATTCCTTCGGGTACAAGCCTTTTTTAGTAATATCCGCCTTTACATCGTATTATTTCTGAAAAATTTTTGTGTAATATATGTAACACAACCCTTCGCACTAGTATATTTTCCTTTATCTGGCTGTATTTCCCATAACAAAATCCATTCTCTCGGCCGGTATTCTTCTGGCTGTGTTTCTAAAGCTGCACCTCAAAAACGCGGCGCTGCCGTTGGGCAGCGCCGCGTTTGTTACAGGTCGTACAGCTGTGAGAAGCTGTCTCTGAGGGCGGGATAGAGTTCCGTATACAGCCGGTAGAAGGGCTCATACCGAGCGCTATCCCCGCTGTTGGGGGCGCAGGACTGATCGGGATGAACGATGGCGTCACAGGCGGTAGGCACATCGGGATATACCCCCGCGCACACACCAGCCAGAATAGCCACACCCAGGGCCGGTCCCTCCTGGGCCGCTTTAGCGGTCTGGACGGTGCAGCCCAGCACGTCGGCCAGCATCTGCCGCCAGAAGGGGGACCGTCCGCCGCCGCCGCAGGCCATGATGTGGTCGGGTGCCACCCCCATCTCCCTTAAAATGTCCAGGCACTGGCGCTGGGAGTAGGACACGCCCTCCATCACCGCCCGGATCAAATCTCCCCGGCCATGCATGGCGGACAGGCCGATAAAAGCGCCTCTGACCTTCTCGTCCAGCAGAGGAGACCGCTCCCCCATCAGGTAGGGCAGGTAGAGCAGCCGGTTGGCCCCAATGGGGGACTGGGAGGCCTCCCGGGTCATGATGTCGTAGGGGTCCACCCCCTCTGCCTCCGCCTGCCGCCGCTCTTCGGCGCAGAACTGGTTGCGGAACCACTGGAGGGACAGACCGGCGGCCAGGGTACAGCTCATGACCGTCCACGCTCCGGGCACGGCGGCGCAGAAGGTATGGACCCGTCCGCCGGGGTCGATGCTCACCTGATCGGCGTGGGCAAATACCACGCCGGAGGTGCCCAGCGTGACAAAGGCGCGCCCCGACCGCACCACGCCGGTGCCCACCGCGGCCGCGGCGTTGTCTCCCGCGCCGCCCGCCACCGGTGTGCCGGGCGCCAGGCCGGTAGCAGCAGAGGCAGCCGCCGTCACCGTGCCGGTCAGATCAACAGATTCATACAGCTTACCCAGCAGGGCCGGGTCGATATCCAGCTTGTCCAGCACCTCCCGGCTCCAGCAGCGGTGTGCCACGTCCAGCAGGTTCATGCCGGAGGCGTCGGATACCTCGGTAGCAAACTCTCCCGTCAGCTTATAGCGCAGGTAGTCCTTGGGCAGCAAGATGTGACGGCACTTGGCGTACAGCTCCGGCTCATGGCGGCGCACCCACAGGATCTTACCGGCGGTAAACCCGGTAAGTGCCGGGTTGGCAGTGAGCTGGATGAGTCGCTCCTTCCCTATCAGTTCCGTGATCTCTTGGCACTCCCGGCCGGTGCGGCCGTCACACCACAGGATGGAGGGACGGAGCACCCGCCCCTCCCCGTCCAGCATCACCAGGCCGTGCATCTGGCCGGACAGGCCCACGCCTTTTACTTCGCTGGGTGAGACACCGCTCTGGTCCAGTACACCCCGGATGGTCTCGCAGGCAGCCTGCCACCAGGCCTCCGGGTCCTGCTCCGCCCAGCCGTTCTGGGGCTGGTCCAGCGGATAGGTGGCGGTGCAGGAGGCCACGGTGCGGCCTGTCTCGTCAAACAGGGCGGTCTTGGTACCGGAGGTGCCCAGATCCACACCCATCAGATATGCCATAGCCCTTCTCCTTTCCAATGTAAAAGGGGCGCGCCATACTGGGTGCGCCCCTCCGCGCACAAGCGCTCAGCGGAACATGACGTTGTTGACGATGGTTTCCAGATACTCCTGCCGCCCGCTGGGTACGTCGATCTTCTCCAGACCCATGGCGTAATCGGACAGGGACTCCAGGGTAGCGGTGCCGTCCACGATGGTCTTGCCCACGCCGCTGCGGTAGCTGGCGTACCGGTCCTCCACGAACTGGTCCAGTCGGCCGTCGGCCTGGAGGGCCAGGGCCTTCCGCAGGCCCAGGGCGAAGGAGTCCATACCGGCGATGTAGGCCAGCAGGATGTCCTCCAGAGTGTTGGAGGGACGACGGGTCTTGGCGTCGAAGTTCAGGCCGCCGTTGGTAAAGCCGCCTGCCTTCAGCACCTCCATCATGCAGTAGGTGGTGTTGTACACGTCGGTGGGGAACTGGTCGGTGTCCCAGCCCAGGAACAGGTCCCCCTGGTTGGCGTCGATGGAACCAAAGGAGTCGTTGACAATGGCGGTGCGCAGCTCATGCTGGAAGGTGTGGCCCGCCAGGGTGGCGTGGTTGGCCTCAATGTTCATCTTGAAGTCGCCGGTGAGGCCGTACTTCCGCAGGAAGTTCATGCAGGTAGCCACATCGAAGTCGTACTGATGCTTGGTGGGCTCCTTGGGCTTGGGCTCGATGTAGAAGTCGCCCGTAAAACCGTGGGCACGGCCATAGTCCCGGGCCATGGTCAGGAAGCGGGCCAGATTATCCAGCTCCATCCCCATGTCGGTGTTCAGCAGGGTCTCATATCCCTCCCGGCCGCCCCAGAACACATAGCCGGTGGCTCCCAGCTCGATAGCGGCGTCGATACAGGCTTTCACCTTGGCAGCGGCCACGGCATACACGTCGGCGCTGCAGGAGGTGGCGGCGCCCGCCATGAACTTCTTGTCGCCGAAGTTGTTGGCAGTGACCCACAGACACTTTTTGTTGTGCTTCTCCTGGAGCTCTTTCAGGTAGCCCACCATGACCTTGAAGTTCTCGATGCTCTCCTTCACAGTGGCGCCCTCGGGGGCAATGTCTACATCGTGGAAGCAGTAGTAATCCAGGTCCAGCTTATCCATCAGGCCGAAGGCAAAGTCTGCTTTGGCCCGGAACTTGGCCATAGGGTCGCTCTGGCCGAAGCTCTTGTCCATGGTGCCGCTGCCGAACATATCCACGCCCTCGGCGCAGATGGTATGCCAGTAGCTCATGGCGAACTTCAGGTGCTCCCGCATGGGCTTGCCCGCCAGCACCTCGTCCGGGTTGTAGTATTTGAAAGCAAAGGGCTCGTTGCTCTCCGGCCCCTCATAGGCAATTTTGTCGATCTCCTCATAGGTTTTCATGGCGATACCCTCCCTTTTCCGTTTTCATTATGCTGTGCGCGCCTTGCGCAGCTTCTGAGTGATGGCGGGCAGCATCTGCACGGCGATGGCCAGCAGCAGGATGGCGCCCTTGATGGTGTCATTGATCAGCGGGTTGAGGCCCAGGGCGGTGATGATCTTGTCGATGATGGTGAAGGACATGGAGCCAAACACCACGCCCAGGATGCGTCCCTTGCCGCCGCTCATGCTGATGCCGCCGATGACCACGCCGGCGATGGAGTACAGCTCATAGTTCTTGCCGCTGGTGGCCGGGTCCACGGAGCCCACGTTAGCCACATAGAGGAAGGATGCGATGCCCATCAGCACACCGGCAATGACAAAGACCAGCACCCGGGTCATGCTTACATTGATACCGGAGAGCTGAGCGGCCCGCTCGTTACTGCCCAGAGCGTATACCCGCTTGCCAAACTTGGTGCTGGTGGACAGGTAGGTCATAATGGCCACCACCACCACCAGGATGAGCACCAGAATGGGGATCTGGAACACCGACTGATTGCCGATGACCCACAGAGGCTGCCACTGGGACAGACCGGCGTCCAGCTGATAGATGGTCCAGTTGTTGCTGTTCATCACCGTCTGAGCGATGGAGCGGTACATCAGCATGGTGGCCAGAGTGACGATAAAGGCGGGCATTTTCACCAGACCGATGAGCACGCCGTTGATGAGGCCCAGAATCACGCCCATAAAGACGGCAAACAGGAAGGAAAGGGCGATGTTGTTGGTGTTATTGAACACCATGACGGTGAGGCCGCCCACCAGCGCCAGCTGGGAGCCCACCGACAGATCGATGTCGCCGGTCAGGATGATCAGGCCCATACCCAGGGCAATGATGCCGATGACCGTGGAGTGACGGGGAATATTCATCAGGGTGGTCATGGTGGTGGCGCCGTGGTTGATGATGAGGAATACCACCAGGATGGCCAGGAAGATCAGGATGAAGTTATATTTGTGCCAGATACTTTTGACCAGAGCGGCCGCTTTGTTCTTCTCTTTCATGGTCTCACACCTCTTGTCCCTGCTCCGCACGGATGGCGGATGCGTTGGTAGCCAGGAGCATGACCCGCTCCTCAGTGATCTCGCTGCGCTCCAGCACGGCTTGCACGCCGCCGTGGTAGAACACCACGCAGCGGTCGGCCACCTTTTGGATCTCCGGGATCTCCAGGGTATTGACGATGACGGTTTTGCCCGCCTTGGCCAGTTCCTGGATCAGCTTGTAGATCTCGGTCTTGGCGCCCACGTCGATGCCCTGGGTGGGATTGTCCAGCAGCAGGATCTCCGCCTCGGTGTTGAGCCACCGGGCCAGGATCACCTTCTGTTGGTTACCGCCGGAGAGGCTGACGATCAGGTCCTCATGGCTCTCCGCCTTGATGTTGAGCATCTGCTTGAGCTTGTTGTACCTGGCCACCTCCCGCTTCACATGGATATGGGGATGACGGCCGCTGAGGGTGTGCTCAGCGCAGTATGTATTCTCTAGAAGCGTCATATCAGGAATGACGGAGTTTTCCTTCCGATTGGCGGCCAGCATAGCCACCTTGTCCTTCATGGCCTTATGGATGGTACCGGAGGCTACCGGCTTGCCCCATACCTTCAGCTTGCCGGCAGTAAAGGGAATGGCTCCAAAGACAGCCTGCATCAGCTCGCTGCTGCCGGCGCCCTTCAGGCCGGTAAAGCCCAGCACCTCGCCTTTGCGGACGGACAGGGTCACGTCGTGGAAGCCCTTGCCGGTCAGTCCTTCCAGCTCCAGGATGGGTTCACCCAGCTTGCGGGCCTCATAGACCTCCTGGTTCACATAGCCCTCGCCCACCATCTGCCGGGTCACTTCCTCCGGCGTGATGTCGGCGATGCGGCCTGATGAGATGAAAGAGCCATTGCGCAGGATGGTATAGCGGTCGGCGATCTCAAAAATTTCCGGCATTTTGTGGGAGATGAAGATAAAGGACTTCCCCTCCCCTTTCAGCCGGCGCACGATGCCGAAGAGATGTTCGATCTCCTCGGTGTTCAGAGCCGTGGTAGGCTCATCCAGGATAAACAGCTTGGCCTCGGCGTGGAGGGCCTTGGCGATCTCCAGCAGCTGCTTGCGGCTGGTGTCCAGGCTGCCCACCATCTCGGTGGGGTTGATGTCCACGCCCAGCCGGTTGAACAGTTCCTGGGACTGGCGGATCATCTCTCTTTTATTCAGGTGACGGAACTTGCCCAGGATCTCCTTGTTCAAAAACAGATTCTCGTAGACGGTCAGGTCGTTGATGACGTTCAGTTCCTGGTGGACGAAGGCGATCCCGGCCTCGTCCGCCGATTTGACTGTGATGGAATCCATCTGCTTCCCGCAGAACTCCACGGTGCCTCCGTCCCGCTGGTGGACGCCGCCCAGGATGTTCATCAGGGTGGACTTGCCGGCGCCGTTTTCGCCCAGCAGTGCGTGTACCTCCCCCTCCTCCACGTCGAAGCTGACCTTGTCCAGCACGGTGACGCCAAAGAAGCGTTTGGTGATATCGGTCATCTGTAATAGTTTCATGGTCAGGCACCCTCTTTAAGGAACGGCGGTCCCCACAGGCGGCACAGCGCCCGCGGGGACCGCCGCTCGGTCTGGTTTAGAAGCCCTCGTAATCGGCCACGTTGGTGGAGTCGACTACATCGACGGTGATGGTATGATCCTTTTCCACGGTCTCGCCGTTGAGATGGCTGATCATGTCATCCACGGCATTCTGGATCATCTTGGGAGGATAGGTGACGGAGAACAGGTCGAAGTTGGACACGATGTCGGGATAGGCGGTGTTGGCGTGAGTGCCGGACAGAACCTCATACATCTCGCCCAGGCCGGAGGAGGAGCCGATGGAGTTGATGGACTCCAGGAAAGCGTCCTTCTTGGCCTGCTCGATCTCGGTGCCGCTCAGAGCTTCCAGGATGCCCATGCCGATCTCGTCGTCGTGGGTGAAGATGTAGTGATACTCGCCCAGCTCCTCAACGGTCTTGCTGTTGATCCAGTCGATGAACAGCTGCTTGCCGGTGGAACGGCTCCAGCCGGTGGCGGCGGAGTACTCGATGGTGGCCAGCTGTTCCTCGGTCCAGCCGTTGGCGGCCAGGGTCTCAGTGAAGCCCTTGTTGCGCATCTCGGGCACGGAGGAGGTGTCGCCGATCATGACGTACAGCTTGTCGCCGGGCTGCAGGCCGTCAGCGATGAAGCGCTCGGCAGTAGCCTTACCAATACCCTCGTTGTCGCCCTTCACGTTGGCAACTACCTTCTCCTGCACCACGGGGTTGTCAATGATGCGGTCCACCATGATGAAGGGGATGTCGGTGGCGGCGATGTTGTTCATGGAGGATTCCATGGTGTTGTCATAGGGCAGGATCACGATGCCGGCGGGAGGAGTCGCAGCGGCCAGAAGGTCGTCGATCTGCTCCTGCTGGTTCTTGGCGTCGGTAGCGGCCTGCACGATCACATTGTAGTTGCCCTCGGCGTTGACTTCCTCAGCCTTCTGCTGCGCGTAGGTCAGCACAGCGCCGGTCCAGCCGTGGTCGGCGTTGGGAACCAGGACGTAGATGTCGCCGCCGGAAGCAGTCTGGCCGCCGGTCTGGGTCTCACCGCCGCCGCTGGGGCTCTCGGTGCCGCCGCCTCCGCCGCCGCAGGCGACCAGGCTCAGGGACATGACGATGGCAAGAATGAGCGCAAGATACTTTTTCATGTTCATTGTCCTCCTTGTCAATTTATTTTCCGCAGCTTCTACTGCAAAAAATGCCATATGTTGGTTACAGCTCCACCCAAGCGGAGTCCTTCTCGGCGCTCTCCACCACCGCGTGGACAAACTTCACGCCGTCCACACCGGCGTCCACCATGGTAATGGAGTCGGTGGAGTAAGGCCGGCCCGCCTTCTTTTCGATGAGGGCGGTGACATAGTCCCGGTAGATGTTGGCGAAGGCCACATACAGGCCCTCGGGATGGCCCACAGGCAGACGGCTGTAGCCTCCGGCGGGCTGGTCGATGCCGTTGCCGCCCCGGGTAAGTACCTGCATGGCCTGACCCTTGGGGGTGTAATACAGATAGTCGGGCTGCTCCTGACGCCACTCCAGAGCACCCTGGTCGCCGAAGACCCGGACCACCAGGCCGTTGTAGTGGCCGGCAGCGATCTGGGAGCACCAGTAGGCGCCGTTGACGCCATTGTCGTACTCCACCAGGATGTTGGCGTTCAGGTCCAGAGCGTGGCCGTACTTATTGGTGGTGGCGGCCAGGCGCTTGATCTTCAGACCGGTGACGTAGTTCACATAGGCCTCGATGTGGGTGCCGATGTCGCCCACGCAGTTGGAAATGCCGGAGAATTTGGGGTCCTTCCGCCAGACGGACAGGTTCTCCTTGGCCCCCTCCTGGGGCTCCAGCTCGTTGATGAGCCAGTCCTGCACATACTCGGCGTTGACGGCGGCGATCTTGCCGATCTTGCCGGCGGCGATCATGTCCTTCATAACCCGGCTCATGGTGTAGCCGGGATAGGTATAGGTCACGGCAAAGAGCAGATCCTTCTCCTTGGCCAGGGCCTCCAGCTCCTCCGCCTGAGCCACCTCGAAGCACAGGGGCTTCTCACACACCACGTTGATGCCCGCCAGCAGGAACTCCTTGGCGATCTCATAGTGGAGGAAGTTGGGGGTGCAGATGGAGACGAAGTCGATGCCGTCCTCCCGGGCGGCCTCCGCCTTTGCCATCTCCTTGTAGTCGGCATACATCCGGCTGGGATCGATGCCGTAGGCCTTGGCAGTATCCTCGTTCTCCGACGGGATGTTGGAGAAGCAGCCGCACACCAACTCCGCCCGGGGATCAAAGGCGATGGCCTTGCGATGCACCTCGCCGATGAAGGCGTACACGCTGCCGCCCACCATACCGTATCTCAGTTCTTTTGCCATGCTTTCAGACCTGCCTTTCCTCAGCCATTGGAGATGGCGTCGTCAAACTTGATATCGGACTTCTTGAAGTCCACCTTGCGGACAAAGGCGGCAGCCTCGGTAGCGCCGTCGATGCGGTCCATACCGCTGTCCTCCCACTCCACCGACAGGGGGCCGTCGTAGCCCATGTCGTTGAGCACCCGGATGATCTCCTCGAAGTTCACGTCGCCGTGGCCCAGGGAGCGGAAGTTCCAGCCCCGGCGCAGATCACCGAAGTCGATATGGGAGCCCAGCAGACCGCTGCGGCCGTCCAGAGTGACGGCGGCGTCCTTCATGTGGACGTGGTAGATGCGGTCCCGGAAGTCGGACAGGAACAGGTGGGGCTTGATGCCCTGCCAGATCAGGTGGCTGGGATCGAAGTTGATGCCGAACTCCAGCCGGTCGGAGAACTTCTCCAGCAGGCGCTTGGTGGAGTAGTAGTCAAAAGCGATCTCGCCGGGATGGACCTCCAGCGCAAACTTCACATCGTTCTTCTTGAACTCGTTGAGGATGGGGGTCCACAGCTCCACGATCTTGTTGTAGCCGTCCTCGATCATCTCCTCGGTGGTCTGGGGGAAGGAGTAGAGGTAGCGCCAGATGGGGGAGCCGGTAAAGCCGGTGATGATCTTGACGCCCATCTTGTTGGCCACCACGGCGGCCTTCTTCATGGTATCGATGCCCCACTGGCGGATGGCGTCGGGCTGATCGGCCAGAGCGGCGGGCGCAAAGTTATTCAGCCGGGGATCGGGCGCATCGCCCACGCACTGGCCGATGATGTGGGTAGCCAGGGCCTTGCAGATCAGGTTGTGCTTCTTCAGGGTCTCCTGCACCCAGGGGATGTAGCTCTCGTCTTCCAGGGCCCGGTCCAGATCCAGATTGCTGCCCCAGCAGGCGATCTCCAGGCCATCATAGCCCATCTTCTCCGCCAGCGCACACAATTCGTCCAGAGGCAGGTCCGCCCACTGACAGGTACACAGAGTAACAGGTCGCTTGCCCATAGCTGGTTCCTCCTTTTCCTTATCACCGTTGCGCTATCATAAATCCATTTTATAAAATAGATTTACTAAAGTTCTTGCCATTAGATTACACTCTCAAATATGAAAAGTCAATCCCCTTTTTGACATTTCTCCCAATTGCCGAAAAGATTGTATAAAGTGCTATGTGCCATTTGCCAAAAAGGGACGCCCGGCAGCACTGCTGCCGGGCGTCCCCTTTTTCTTATTTCATTAAAAGGAATCCAAGAAGCGGTTCACATCGTGCAGGGCCGTGCCCACACAGGCGCTGTGAGATTTGAACCGGTCCAAAGTCAGAAATGCGCCATCCTCGTCAAAGAGGGTCTTTTGGCATACCTCCTGCCGGATCAGATCCAGCTGGTCCTCCAGATAGGCCGCCAGCATTCCGCCCAACACAATATCACAGTCCATGCCCATCCGAATGATGGCCAGACCGTCAGTCAGGTGATGGCGATATTGCTCCCAGGTCAGGGCAATCTGGTAGTTGCCGCACTTCAGCATGGAGAAAAACTCCTCCAGGGTAATGCCCAGATCATCGCTGAGCCGGGATGTGGAGCAGTAGGCTTCCAGGCAGCCCCGCTTGCCGCACCGGCAGGGTCTGCCGTCAGGCACAATGCAGATATGGCCGAATTCGCCGCTGCGGCCGTTGTCCCCGACATAGGGCTTGTTCCCCATCAGGATGGCGCCGCCCACGCCGCGCTCCAGAGAGAGATAAATCAAATTTCTGCTCTCGCTTCTTGCCCAGCTCTCCGCATATCCGCTGGCATTGGCGTCGTTTTCTACGCGAACTGCGTAGGAAAAGGCCCCTGTGATTTCAGCCAGAGGGATATCCCGCAGTTCCAGCGTGGGGGCAAACACCAGCCGCTCCCGCTCCGCATCCACAATGCCCGGAACGGTGATCCCCACGCCCAGCAGCCTTTTTCGATCCAGCCCCAGCGCGTCCAGGAAGTGCTCCAACAACTGGGCCACTTCCTGATAATAATGGGGGCTGTGGCTGAACTTCTTACACACTTTTTGGTATCCCAATTCCTGAGCCCGGATGTTGATGGCCACCAGCCGCACCGCGTCATCCATAATGGAGATGCCCACAGAAAACCGCGCGTCCGCCACCAGGGAGATGGTCCTGGGCTTCCGCCCGCCTGTGGAGGCCTGGGTACCGGAATAGGACAACAGGCCCTCCTCCAGAAAATCGTTCAGATTACCGGATACCGTAGGCAAACTTAGCCCCAGGGCCCCGGCAATCTCCTGCTTGGTCACCGGCTCCCCGTTTTGATAAATATATTGATAGATTCTTCGCCGATTGGTTTGTTTCAGGGCCGCAGACGTTAACGCTTTTTGCATACGCCACCCCTTCTTTTATAAAAGTATTTTCCATTACTATCAACCTATCATATTCTGGTCCAAAATGCAAGGGGCACCTGAAAGAATTTTCAGCTCGTGAAGGAAAGGGCACCTCCCCCTGCTTTCCCCAGCCGCTGGCTCCATTAACTATTTAGTTAATATCTTCTTGACTTCCCGTTCGAGATGCGCTATAGTCTTATTAGACAAATAGTTAATAGAGGTGTGGTATGGAACGCAGTGTATCTCTTTCTCACAGCGAGTGGCTCATCATGCAGGAAATCTGGAAACGAGGGACTGCTACCTTTCGGGAGATCTGTGACGGTGTTGCGGCCCAGAACTGGAGCAAGCCGGCGGTAGCCGCCTTCCTGAAGCGTATGGAGAAGAAGGGGGCCATCTCCTGTGAAGAGGCCAAGCCGGTAAAGCTCTACCGGCCACTGATTCAGAAGGAATCAGCGGTACAGGAAGAGACCCGGCAGATTTTGGACCGGGTATACGGTGGGGACGTGGCCCTGCTGGCCCAGTCCCTGGTGAGCTCGGAGGCGCTGGACAGCGCAGAGGTAGAAGAGCTGATCACGCTTTTGCGGAAAGGCAGGGAAGGCTCATGACACAGCTGCTGCAAATGACCGTACAGGGGACTTTACTTATCGCCGTGCTACTGCTCCTGCGCGCACTCTTCCGCAGTCGCATCTCCCCTGTGATCCTCTACGCCCTGTGGCTGCTGCCTGCCGCCCGGCTGCTGATTCCAGGCAGCGTGGAGAGCGCCTTTTCCCTGCAAAACTTCGTTCCTGCCCCGGCGGAGCAAGGGATGGCAACCGTACTTGGGCAGGGATCAACCCAAGTGCCCCAGCTGTCTCAGGCACAGACCACTGCCCCACCTGCTGCGGCAGACCTTGCACAACAGGCTGCCATACCCAGTGGTGCTGCTCTGGACGTAGGGACTCTACTTACAGTCAGTATGTATTATGATGGCGGTCAGGAGGACACGCTGTCCTGTGTCTTTGTCACCGGCGACGGCGGCAGAACCTGGGCGGCCATCACCAGTGGAGGGCCGGATCAGTCCGACTGATGCTGTTCCCTGCAAATCCGACAAGAAAAGGCCCCCGGAACAATGTTCCGGGGGCCCCAATGTTTGGCGTTGGATTAGTACATACCGCCCATGTCGGGGGCAGCGGGAGCAGCGGGAGCGGGCTCCTTCTTGTCGGCCACCAGAGACTCAGTGGTCAGCAGAGTGGCAGCGATAGAAGCGGCGTTCTCCAGAGCGGAACGGGTCACCTTGGTGGGATCCACAATACCGGCGGAGATCATGTCCACATAGGTCTCGTTGTAGGCATCGAAGCCATAGCCGGTCTTGTCGGCCTTCTTCACGTTCTCCAGCACCACGGAGCCGTCGATGCCGGCGTTGGTGGCAATCTGGCGCATGGGCTCGGTCAGAGCCTTGGCGATGATGCGGACACCGGTCTTCTCGTCGCCCTCGGTCTCGTCCAGCAGCTTTTCCACAGCGGAGACAGCGTTCACATAGGCGGTGCCGCCGCCGGCCACAATGCCTTCCTCAACAGCGGCGCGGGTGGCGTTCAGAGCGTCCTCGATGCGGAGCTTCTTCTCCTTCATCTCCACCTCGGTGGCAGCGCCCACGCGGATGATGGCCACGCCGCCGGCCATCTTGGCCAGACGCTCCTGGAGCTTCTCGCGGTCATAGTCGGAAGTGGTGGTCTCGATCTGGCTGCGGATCTGGTTGGTGCGGTTCTTGATGGCCTCGGAGCTGCCAGCGCCGTCCACGATGATGGTGTTCTCCTTGGAGACCTTCACCTGGCGGGCCTTGCCCAGCATATCCATGGTGGCTTCCTTCAGCTCATAGCCCATGTCGGCAGTGATGACGGTACCGCCAGTCAGAACGGCGATATCCTCCAGCATCTCCTTGCGGCGGTCGCCGAAGCCGGGGGCCTTGACGCACACCACGTTCAGGGTGCCGCGCAGCTTGTTGACGATGAGGGTGGACAGAGCCTCGCCCTCCACGTCCTCGGCGATGACCAGCAGCTTCTTGCCGGACTGCACCACCTGCTCCAGGATGGGCAGCAGCTCCTGGATGTTGGAGATCTTCTTATCGGTGATGAGGATGAGGGCATCGTCCAGAACGGCCTCCATCTTCTCGGTGTCGGTGACCATATAGGGGGTGATATAGCCGCGGTCGAACTGCATACCTTCCACGACCTCGCTGTAGGTCTCAGCGGTCTTGGACTCCTCAACGGTGATAACGCCGTCGTTGGAAACCTTCTCCATGGCCTCAGCAATCAGCTTGCCCACGGTCTCGTCGCCGGAGGACACGGTGCCCACGCGGGCGATATCGTCGGAGCCGTTGACCTTCTTGGAGTTGGCCTTGATGGCCTCCACGGCGGTGGCGGTAGCCTTGGCAATGCCCTTCTTCATGACCATGGGATTGGCACCGGCAGCCAGGTTCTTCAGGCCCTCACGGATGATGGCCTGGGCCAGCAGGGTGGCGGTGGTGGTACCGTCGCCAGCCACGTCGTTGGTCTTGGTGGAAACTTCCTTCACCAGCTGAGCGCCCATGTTCTCAAAAGGATCGTCCAGCTCGATCTCCTTAGCGATGGTCACGCCGTCGTTGGTGATCAGGGGAGCACCGAACTTCTTGTCCAGCACCACGTTGCGGCCCTTGGGGCCCATGGTGATCTTAACGGTATCGGCCAGCTGATTGACGCCGCGCTCCAGAGCGTGACGGGCTTCCTCACCGTAGCAAATGATCTTAGCCATAATGAATTACCTCCATGCAAATTCCGCCTGAGCGGAATTAAAATCAAAATTTGTCCGGAGCAGGACACGCGCCTGCGCAGGACACCTATGCTTGCTCCGCCACCGGCGGGCAACCGCCTTTGTGTACAAAGGCGAGGGGGGTATCGAAACCGCTGTGCCGCCTGCGGCGCGGCGGTTTCGTATCTAGGGGGGATGCAATCCCCCCTGGACGTTCTTTACTCCACGATAGCCAGGATATCGGACTGACGAACGATGGTGTACTCCTCGCCGTCGATCTTCACCTCAGTACCGGCATATTTGCTGGTGATGACCTTGTCGCCCACCTTCACGGTCATGGTGACTTCCTTGCCGTCCACCAGGCCGCCGGGGCCCACCTCGATGACCTGAGCCACTTCGGGCTTCTCCTTGGCAGAACCAGTCAGGATGATGCCGCTCTTGGTCTTTTCTTCGGCCTCGACCAGCTTGATGACCACACGGTCGGCGAGAGGCTTGAGTTTCATAATGGGTTCCTCCTTATATGATTCATTTTCTTATTAACCAATCCAATATGTTAGCACTCATTTTGCGCGAGTGCTAACCACGTGTATGATAATACCTCTCTCCGCACAAAAAATCAACCCCCTTTTTTGAAAAAAGGGGGTCGGTTTTGGAAAAATTCAAGTTTTGTTCACAAACTCACAGCAGGAGTGCTAATCCACACTCTCACATCTGACTCCAGTAATGCTTGGAACGCTCCAATTCCTGGGTAATCCTGATCTCCTTATTCTTTTCGTCCAGGTCCATGCCCTGACCCACCGTGCGGCAGGCTTTGCTGTTGATGGCGCACACAAAGACAGTGACCGCCACAAAAACCGCATAGAGCAGCCACGCCAGCAGACTCGTACGCAGGGCAGTCAAAAATGGGACCAGAAGGACGCAGGGAAGATAGAGGGCGCTCAAAATAATCATGGTCCACTTGACGATTCTGTACATAATATCCTCCTTTTGAACGGATAGGCCTATATTTGTACATCTCTATTTTACCATACACGCTTTCTCTTTACAAGCTCGCGCCCCCTGCCATGTGGCCCCGGCGGGATAGAAAAACTGCACCTTCTGATCGGACAGGCGGATGGACAGGTCGGTCCCCTCCACCAGTTCGCCGTCCACATTGACCGCGGTGAGCCGGTCGCACCGCACATTCATAGTCCGGCCCCGGCGCAGAATGGCCTGCGGGATGTCCCCGATCTCCCCCCGGGCAAATTTTTTGATCAGTGCCAGGACCGTAAAACGGGACACTGCCGGGATTACAATGAAGTCCAGCATCCCGTCGTCGGGCATAGCCGTGGGACTTGGATTGAAACCGCCGCCGTAGTACCGGCCATTGCAGGCGCACAACAGGGTGAACCGGTCGCCGGGCATAGGTTCGCCATCGATTGACACCTGATAGGGCAGGTGAATCCCCCGGATGATGGTGCGCAGGGCGGACATCTGATAGGCCGCCGTGCCGCTGACCAGGGGCAGCTTTTTAAAATCGGCGGCCCCAAACCCAATGCGGGCGTCAAAGCCCACCGAACACACATTCAGGGAGTATCGCCCGTTGCATTCGATTAAGTCCATGGCGGTCTGCGGCCCATCCAGCAGCTGCTCCAGCTGCCAGAACCGGGCTGCATCCTGGCCGAATATGCGCAGAAAGTCATTGCCCGAACCCATGGGGCAGTGGGTCACCGCCACATGGGCCTGTCCCGCGGCTCCGTTGACCACCTCATTGAGGGTACCATCTCCGCCGCAGGCATATACCCGCAGCGGGTCTCCCTGTTGGGCGGCCTCCTGCACCAAACGGGTGGCGTGGCCGCTTCCCTCCGTCCGCACCGCCGACCACTCCGACCGGCGGCCAGCCATAATGTGGCGTATCTTCTCCAGCATCTCCTGGCTGCGGTCAAACTTCCCCGCATGGGGGTTCATCACGAACAGGTGCCGCACAGGCACCCTCCTCTCTCTCTTTCAATCTGCTCCAACTCATGCGGCAAGGACATTGGGATTAAATGTCCCCCAGAGGGTCAGCCGCTGCTCCGCCCTTGCCATACGGGCCACAATGGCCGCCGCCTCCGCCCGGGTCACCGTTCCTTTGGGGTTGAAGGTCAGCTTGCTGTCCACACCGGTGAGCACGCCCTTGGCATACAGGCTGTAAATGGCGTCCGCGCCAGGATCGCCCGGCTTGACGTCGGGCACGGAGACCTTGATCCTGGACAGATCGTTGATGTTCTTCATGTGCTTGGCCTGGCTGGTAGCCGCAAAGATCTGGGCGATCTCCCGCCGGGTAGCCGGGCGCAGGTAGTCCTTTTGGCTGAAGGTGCCGCTCTGAATGATGCCGCTGGCCAGACAGTAGTTCACCGCGCCGGAGTACCAGTAGGGTCCGGTGGAACTGCTGGTATGGAAGCTGTCATCTTTATAGCGGCTTTCCATGGTGGCGGCCAGCTTGAGCACCTCAGCCACCGTCAGGGTCTGCTCCGGCGCATACCGGTTGCCGCCCACACCGGAGGTCAGCCCCACATTGTAGGCGATATCCACCCATACCGCAAACCAGTCCCTGGGAGACACATCGCTGAAATCGGTCAGCTTGCCCCGGGTCAGAGAAAACCGGGCGGAGGGCACTCCCTTCTCCACCAGGATGCGGGGCAGCTCAAAGACCGGGATCTTGGTGACCTCTCCATCGCGGGTCAGGGTAAGGACCCGTGTCCCACCCTGCTCTGTGATGGTGGCACTGTCATAGATCAAATCGTAAAGCAGATTGGTGGTTCCCCCCTGTCCGTCGGAGAAAGGCAGAATACTGGCCACACCCCAGCGGGTGCCCTTCTGCACCACATAGAGGCCGCAGTCCAGGGGCAGCAGCGTGCCGTACTCCGGCTGGATCAGGTAGGTGCCGTCCGGCCGGATCACACCCAGCTTTCCATCCAGATTGACGGCGGCCAGGCCCATGGAGAAGGATACCACACTGTTGTATTTCAGGGGGATGACTACCCGCTTCTGAGCGTCCACAAAGCCCCACTTGCCGTTATACTCACACTGGGCCAGTCCCTCGCTGTAGCCCCACACTGTAGCTCCCTCGGGTGCGGCCAAAGCCTGCCCCCCCAGCAGGAGGCAGAGCGCCAGCAGCAAACAGGGCAATCGCAGCGTCCTCTTCTTTTTCATATCCTACCTCCGTCTGTCAAGGCCGTACTGGAACAGGTCGCATTTCAGCATACCGTTATACAGCTTCCGCTTCTTGTCCGCCGTCCGGCCAAAAGTCCGCTCAAACTCGGTATGGGAGGAGAGTACGCTCACCTTCCACCCCTCCGGCAGGGTGCGTACCGCCTTGCCGAAGGCCCGGTACAGGTCCTCCGCCTCCCGCTTCTCCAGAATGCGTTCACCGTAGGGGGGATTGGTGACCACCCGGCCCACGGGGGCGTCCCGGTGGAATTTGGTGGCGTCGGCCACCTCAAAGCGGACCACATCCTCCACGTCGGCCTTTACCGCATTGTCCCGGGCAATGGCTACCGCCTTGGGATCGATGTCCCCGCCCCAGATGTCGTAGTCACCATGGAACTCCTTGTCCATGGCCTCGTCGGCGGCCTGGAGCCACAGCCCGCTGTCCAGCCACTTCCAACGCTGGGCGGAGAAGGCCCGGTTCAGTCCGGGGGCCCGGTTCTTGGCGATGAGAGCGGCCTCAATGGCGATGGTGCCCGAGCCGCAGAAGGGATCGCAGAAGGGATCTTTCCCCCGGTAGCGGGAGAGGAGCACCATGGCGGCGGCCAGGGTCTCCCGCAGAGGCGCCACCACGCCCACCGCACGGTAGCCCCGCTTGTGGAGCCCAGCCCCGGTGGTATCCAGCATCAGGGTAACCTCATCGTGCATCAGAGAGAACTGGACCTGATAGAGGGCGCCGGTCTCCGGCAGGGTATCCATGCCGTACTTCTGCCCCAGCCGGGCGGCCAGAGCCTTTTTCAGCACAGACTGGATGGCAGGCAGGGCATGGAGCTGGGAGTTGAGGGAATATCCCTTTACAGGGAAGGCCCCCTCCCGAGGGATAAACTCCTCCCAGGGCAGGGCTTTTGCCCCTTCAAACAGGGCCTCAAAGTCGGCAGCATGGTACCGCCCCACCACCAGCAGCACCCGCTCGCCGGTACGCAGGTTCAAATTCACCCGGGGGATGTCCGCCGGCCGGGCCTTGCAGCCCACCCGGCCATTCTCTGCCTTCACCTCCGGCAGGCCCAGCCGGCGCAGCTCCTCGGCACACAGGCCCTCCAGGCCAAACAACGTGGGGATCAGCAATTCCAGTTCTTTCATGTCAGGCTCCTTGTCACAGCAATCGTTTGGTCCAGTATACCCTATTTCGCCCCGCTTGGCAAACTGTAACGGAATGTCACTTCCCTTTTTTATGGAACTATGCTAGGATAAGCGTAAGAAAGGAGGTCCGTCTATGCCAATACCCAGTATTTGCTGGCTGGTGGCGCTGGTGGTTCTGGCCGTTCTGGAGGGAGTGACTGTGACCCTGGTCTCCCTGTGGTTCGCGCTGGGCGCACTGGCCGCACTGATCACGTCCTTTTTTGTGGATAACATCTGGATTCAATTTGCGGTATTCCTGGTGGTCTCTCTGGTCACCCTATTGGTGATCCGTCCCCTGGCCCAGCGCTATGTGACCCCCAAGCAGGTGGCCACCAACGCCGACCGGGCGGTGGGCGCCGAGGGTGTGGTCACCCAGGCCATCGACAACCGGGCCGCTCAGGGTCAGGTCACCGTAAGCGGCGCCGTCTGGACCGCACGCTCCGATTCGGAAGAGCCCATCCCCGAAGGTACCCCTGTGCGGGTCCTGCGGATCGAAGGGGTCAAGCTCATTGTAACCCCCTCGAAAGAACGCTGTGTTTCTCATTAGTAATAAGGAGGAATGGAGTATGTTTGACAATATCCCCATCATCCCTATCATTGTTATCATTTTGGTGGTATTGATTATCCTGCTGCTGGCCGCCAACCTGAAGATCGTCCAGCAATCCAAGGCCTATGTCATTGAGCGTATGGGCGCCTTCCACTCCGTGTGGGGCGTGGGCGTCCACTTCAAGCTGCCCTTCGTGGAACGGGTGGCCAAGGTGGTCTCCCTCAAGGAGCAGGTGGTGGATTTTGCCCCTCAGCCCGTCATCACCAAGGACAACGTGACCATGCAGATTGACACGGTGCTCTACTTCCAGATCACCGACGCCAAGCTGTATACCTACGGCGTGGAGCACCCCATGAGTGCCATTGAAAACTTGACCGCCACCACCCTGCGCAACATCATCGGCGAGCTGGAGCTGGACCAGTCCCTCACCAGCCGGGACATCATCAACTCCAAGATGCGCTCCATCCTGGACGAGGCCACCGACCCCTGGGGCATCAAGGTCAACCGGGTGGAGCTGAAGAACATTATCCCGCCCAGAGAGATCCAGGACGCCATGGAGAAGCAGATGAAGGCCGAGCGGGAGCGCCGGGAATCCATCCTCCAGGCCGAGGGCCAGAAGCAGTCTCAGATCCTGGTGGCTGAGGGCGAGAAGCAGTCCCTCATCCTCCGGGCCGACGCCGCCAAGCAGGCCGCCATCATGAAGGCCGAGGGTGAGGCCGAGGCCATCCTGAAAGTGCAGCAGGCCACCGCTGAGGCCCTGAAGCTCCTCAACGAGGCCAGCCCCACCGACCAGGTGCTGAAGATCAAGGCCCTGGAGGCCTTCCAGGCCGCGGCCAACGGCCAGGCCACCAAGCTCATCATCCCCTCGGAGATCCAGGGACTGGCAGGCCTGTGCGCCTCCGCCAAGGCGGTGTTTGAGTCCTCCGCCGATGCACCTAAGAAATCCTAATATCCCCTGCCATTCTAACGGCGCGCCGCAGTTTCGCAGCGCGCCGTTTTTTGTTCTTTTAAATTTTATGACATTCCATCACATTTACCTTGACAACTATCCTTGTCAGTGCTATGCTTATTTTGACAAGGATAGTTGTCATTTTGACGCAGATATTTGTCAAACCGGAGGTGTGACCATGCCGCTTTACAACCGGCTCAAGGAATACCGGGCCAAACTGGGGGTCAATCAGCAGGAGATGGGCCGCCTGGCGGGGGTATCCCGCCAGACCATCAGCCAGATTGAGCGGGGAGATTATTCCCCCTCCGTAACCCTGGCTCTCAAGCTGGCTAAACTCTGCGGGGTAACCGTGGAGGACATTTTTACCTATCAGGAGGATGAGCACGATGAATGACACAGTAAAGCGGGACAATCGCAGGTCCTTCCCTCTCTTTTTGCTGGTAATTCTGTTATCCGCCGCCCTGGGCGCTGTTGCGGGCTTTTTCAGCGCCATGGCGGCGGACCGGGGAACACTGGACCTAATCTGGGCCGGGCTTGACCGGCTGATGGAGGTCATCACCCCCTGGGCCATCCCGGTGTGCAGCGCTGTGCTGCTGATCCCCGGCTTTATCCTGTATCGCGCCGCCAAAAAGGGATATGCCGCCTGGGACCAGGAGTCGGATGATGCCTACCAGAAGATGGAGGACCAGCTGAGTTATGCCCTGCTGCTGAGCAGTCTGGTGGTACTGGCCAATCTGTTTTTTCTGGCGGCGGGCTTTCTCTACGCCGACATTCTGACCAACGCCCTGTGCTTCCTGGTATCCATGGGTCTCATGATGGTCCTTCAGCAGAAGGTGGTTGATCAGACCCGTCGGATGAATCCCGAAAAAAAGGGCAGCGTCTACGACGTGAACTTCCAAAAAAAGTGGCTGGAAAGCTGCGACGAACTGGAGCGGGCCCAGATCGGGCAGGCCTCCTTCCGCGCCTTCAAAGCTGCCAACGGAGCCTGTGCCGCCCTCTGGCTGGTGCTGATGCTTCTGAGTCTGGTGGCCGACATCGGCCTTCTGCCCATTCTGGTGGCAGTGCTGGTGTGGGGGGTACTCCAGGTGTCCTACACCCTTGAATGTATCCGCCTTAGCCACCGCGGTTCCAGATAAGCAACAGAACGGGACGCCCGCGGGCGTCCCGTTCTGCTTTAGTTGCACCAGGTAATGTTGTCGTTCTTCCGGTCCGGAGCGGTTGGATGCTCCCCGGCGGCATAGCCCAGGGCTACACCGATCAGGGGCTCGTAGCCCTCCGGCAGGCCCAGTCTGGCACGCAGAGCCGGGTCGCTGAAGGCAATCATGGGACCCATGAGGAAGCAGGAGCCCAGCCCCAGCTCGGTGGCGGCCAGCATCATATTCTCCGCCGCGCAGGACACATTGGCCATGTTGAAGCCCTTCTCGTCATTTCCGCCCGGGGCGGAGAGCACCACCAGGGCCGCCGCGCCATAGAGGGGATGGAAGCCCTCCTGGGCGGCCAGATCCTCCAGGAAGGGCACACCGGAGTGGGCCATCCCCTCCACCGCCGCGGTGTCCACGGCACTGATCTGCTCCGGCCCCACAAACACACTCATATGGAACTGCCCGAAGATGGGCGCCTGATTGCCCGTGCGGAGCACCGCCTCCAGCTTCTCCCGCTCTACGGGCCGGGCCTCATAGGCGCGGATACTCCGGCGGGTCTCGATCGCCTGCTGTACATTCATTGAGAAATACCCCTTTCTTTTTTCGTGCTTGTGGCTATAATTATAAATATCGTCTAAAAATGCGCAAGTACGCAATTTTTCTTTACTCAGTAAGAAAAAACTTAGTGAGGAGGGGTATTGATGGAGGGCTGTCCCGTCAAATTCGCCCTGGGACTGGTCAGCGGAAAGTGGAAGCTACGCATCCTCTGGGAGCTGAACCAACAGGAGATCATCCGTTTTAACGAGCTTCAGCGCAGGCTTTCCGGCATTTCCAGCGTCATGCTCTCCAAATCCCTGGAGGAGCTGGAGCAGTGCAAGCTGGTCCACCGGGAGCAGTACCCGGAAATTCCGCCTAAGGTGGAATATTCTTTAACCGAGCTGGGCCGTTCCATTGACCCCGCCCTCCGGGCGCTGGGAGAATGGGGAACGCACGCCTACGAGGAGATCCATGCCAACTGAATGCAAAAGAACCCCCGGAACCAGTGGTTCCGGGGGTTCTTTTGTAAAGGAATATAATGGGTTATTTCTTTCTGGTAGGCGGGGGAACCACCGGCGAGTCGTGCTCGAAGGCGTCGAAGTAGTCCTCGTTCTGCAGCTCCGGTTTGCGGTGCCGCACCGCCTCGGTGATGATGGGATAGAGCACGATGGCCAGCAGGCCGCCGGAAAAGCCGTTGTTGTAGAGGTTGAAGCCTTCCACCGGAGTGCCTGCCCGCAACACCACCGAGGAGTGGAGAAATCCGGCCACGATGCCGAAGGGCCAGCCAAAATACCCCGAGATGGGGGCCAGGGTGGTACCAAAGAGCAGAGCCAGCTGCACCGCGCTGTCATTGATGTGCCAGTGCATACAAAAGCCGCCCAGCACCACGCCCAGCATAATGGGGATGATATTGCGGGCGTGCTTACCAAAGGCAGAGAAGCCCATGATGGTAAAGATGCCGCCCATAGTGGGACCGTTTAAATCGCCACCGGTGGCCAGGATGAAGGTCATACCGATCAGTCCGTTAACACCTACGTTGATCAAAGTAGGGGCAGCGCCAAACATACGCAGGTAGTCACTGGGGGCCCGGCCAGTGGTGAGCAGCAGCCGGCGGTAGCCGGCCCAGGCTGCCCAGATAGGACGTCCGCTGAAAAACAAGCCCATAATGATGAGGAGCAGGCACAGGCTGCCCAGGCAGATTCCCAGCTGCAGATTGTAGCCGGTGGCCCAATGGTGCGCCACGTTGGGATCAGCCCCCAGGGAGGTCATTACCGGCACCAGAATGGTAGCCAGCAGGCCGCAGGCGAAGCCCATGTTGTACAGGTTCATACCGTTCTGGATCTTGTATGTATAGGCGGACAGAGGGGGCAGCACAAAGCCGATGATGGCGCCGATGAGAATAGCCCACCAGATGTTGCCCCAGCCGTTGTCCAAGGCCACATAGCTGACCACCGGCGACAGGGAGGTGGCCAGCAGGGACACCGAGGCATATTTGCCGAAGTCCTCCCGGCGGACCTTGGCGTACAGGAAGGTGCCGAAGATAATGGGCCAAATGTTGGCGATATTCTTGCCGAACAGGGCAAAGCCCGCCATCAGGCCGATCTCCACCAGGGTATAGCCGTTAAGGGGGTCCTTACTCAAATGGAGGATGCCCAGGCTGATGAGGGTGACCAGGGCGGCGTTGACAAAGGCTGCCCCAATGCCTGCGATCTTCACATAGTCGGTGATGAGGGCATCTTCCGTCTGTATGATCTTCCACAGGCCGGGCAGAATCTGGGTGGGATCACCCAGGATCAGCCCGATGGCAATCAGATAGGCAGCAAAGCAGATGGCAGCAGGGTAAATCTTGTGGTAGCGCATATGGTGTCCCCTTTCGGATGGCAGCCGTCTTACCGACCGTCAAAATAGGCTCGGGTCTGTTCCGCGTTACGCATGACTTCTTGCTTGAGCTCCTCCAGGCTGTCGAACTTCCGCTCGCCCCGCAGGCGCTTATAAAACTCCATCCGGACACTCTGTCCGTACAGGTTGCCGTTGAAATCCAGGATAAATCCTTCCACAGTCACCCGGTCGCCGTCGTCCACCGTGGGGCGCACCCCCACATTGGTCACCGCCAGGCGGCTGTCGCCGTTTTCAAACCACACTTTGGTAGCATATACCCCATAGGCGGGCACCAGCACACCGGGCTGGAACCGCAGATTCACCGTGGGAAAGCCCAGAGTGGACCCCAGCTTCTTGCCGTGGGCCACGGTATCGGTGAGGGTATGGGGATGGCCCAAAAATTCGTTGGCCCGCTCCATCTCGCCCTGGGCTACCAGGGTACGGATATAGGTGGATGACACCGTGATGTCGTCCCGGCACACCTTGGGAATGATATCGCAGCCGATGCCCAGCTCCTGACACAGTGTCTGGAGCCGCTCCGGATTACCCTCTCCCTTATAGCCGAAGTGGAAATCGTGGCCGGCCACCAGATGGACCGCCCCATGCTCCTTCACCAGATAGTCGGTGACAAACTCCCGCCAGGGCTGGTGCATCATCCGCTCGTCAAAGTGGGCCACGATCACATCCCGGATACCGTAGTACCGCCGCATCAGCTCCGCCCGGTCCAGGGGGGAGCTGAGCAGGGGGACCGCCGGGGTCTTGAGGATCAGGTTCTCCGGATGGGTATCAAAGGTGACCGCCGCCGGGACGGCTCCCAGTTCGGCCGCCTTCTCCCCCACCCGGCGCAGCAGGGCGCCGTGGCCCAAGTGAACGCCGTCAAAAAAGCCCAGGGCGATCACACGTCTTGTCTCTGTCCCGTTCACTGTCTCACACCTCGAAAAAACTTTTGATGGTAACCATTACACCGCCGGCGCACCGGCCCAACAGCAAAAATTCCCCATCGGGGCCGTACACCCTCCATGTACCGTCAGCCACGGCACAGGAAAAGGGACTGCCGTTTTTGGCCTTCTTCAGTACCTCCGCTCCGATGGTCACCGCCGGGTATTCCCCAAAGCAGCCGTCCACCGGGATCAGCAGGGACGCCGGGTCGGTGGCAGCCTGGAGTTCCTCCAAAGTTACCGCCTGATCCAGAGTATATCCCGCCGCCTCGGTGCGCCGCAGGGCGGACATACAGCCGCCGCAGCCCAGCGCCTGCCCAATGTCATGGCACAGGGTACGGACATAAGTGCCCTTGGAGCAGCGCACCCGCAGATACCAGGCATCCTCCTCCTGAGGGAACCCAGCCGGGGCCTCCTCCAGCACCTCCAGCTCATAGATGGTCACCGGCCTGGGGGGCCGCTCCACCTCTTTGCCTGCACGGGCCAGCTCGTAGAGCTTTTTGCCATCCCGCTTGATGGCA
This sequence comes from Flavonifractor sp. An9, assembly GCF_002161245.1. Classification (NCBI taxonomy): domain Bacteria; kingdom Bacillati; phylum Bacillota; class Clostridia; order Eubacteriales; family Oscillospiraceae; genus Flavonifractor; species Flavonifractor sp. An9. Next base: position 11,051 of record NZ_NFHC01000009.1, on the reverse strand, counting down.
GAATACATGGGTGGGATCTGAAGAATATCCCCACGGAAGGGTTCCAGGGCCGCTTTCAGGGTCTCCCGATCCACCTGGACCGGCCGCTGTTCCAGCACCTGGCCGGTGGTATCCTGGGTATTTGTCATAACACCCAGTTTTAATCCGGCGATATATTCCTTTTTCCCCTCGGTGGCAAACTCCACCGCCCGGGTCGCCCGCCCCACAAAGACAGGCAGCACACCGGTAGCCATGGGGTCCAGGGTGCCGCCGTGGCCAATCCGCTTTTCGTGGAAGATCCCCCGCAGCTTGGCGCAGATATCCATGCTGGTCCACTCCTGGGGCTTGTCGATGATGATGACTCCGTTAGGCATTGCTTTCCACCTGCCGGATGGCGTCCAGGATGGTGGACTCCGCCTGCTCCAGCGTACCGTCCACGGTACAGCCCGCGGCGGCGGCGTGCCCGCCGCCCCCCAGCAGGGCGCACACACGGGTAGCGTTCAGTCCGCCGCTGGTGCGGACGGACAGCTTGCAGGCCCCGTCCTCCAGCTCCCGGATGGTGACTGAGGTCTCCACCCCCTCGATCTGGCCCAGGAAAGCCGCGATATCCTCCATGTCCTCCTCAGTGGCGCCCGCCTCGTCCATCAGAGACAGGGACACGGGAGCCACGGCCACCTTGCCGTCCTCATAGCGGTGCATCCGCTCCACAATGAGCCGTTCCACCTGGAGCCGAGCCCAGGTCTTGGTACGGAAGTGGCGCTTGTTCAGGGGGAATACATCAATTCCAGTGTCCATCAGGGCGGCGGCCACCCGGTGGGTATCCGCCGTGGTGTTGCCGTACTGGAAGCAGCCGGTGTCGGTGGATACCGCCACATACAGGGGAACCGCCGTCTCCTGGTTGATCTGCCCCAGTTCTTTCAGGATGTCGTAGATGATCTCGCCACAGGCGGCCCGCCCGGCGTCCAGGCAGGTCTCCTTGGCAAAAAACTCCTGAGAGGGATGGTGGTCAATGGCCAGATCGATTCCCCGCTCCAGCCAGGGCTGACCGGATGTGGTAAACAGGCCCCGGGCGGCGATGTCCACGCTGACCACTGTCTCCGGCTCATAGCCCTCGGAGGCCAGCAGCCCCTCTAGGTAAGGGGTGAAGAGATGAGTCTCCCCGGTGCCGGGGCAGATATGGGCGGTCTTGCCCAGACCACGCAGTCCCAGGCACAGGGCAGCGGCACAGCCGATGGTGTCCCCGTCGGGGCGCTTGTGGGTCAGGACCAGGTAGCGGTCGTGGTCCTTCAGCCAGGCCGCAGCTTCGGTATAGGTCATGGAGCTCACTCCTCGCTGTCCAGATCGATGTGGGCGTTGGCCGGATTGGCAGGCTTCACTACCTCCGGATTCCGCAGCATACTCAGGATATGGGCACCCTGGCCGATGGAGTCATCCTCCACAAATTGCAGCTCGGGGGTATAGCGCAGCTTCAGGGCCGCACCCAGTTCCCGCCGCAGGTAGCCTCCGGCGGATTTCAGGCCCTTGACCACCTCGCTCACGTCGCTCTTGTCCAGCACGCTGACATAGATCTTGGAATAGCGCAGGTCAGAGGTGGTATCCACGCCGGTGATGGACACCAGTCCGTGGACCCGGGGGTCCTTGACCGTGCGGATGAGGGTGGCCAACTCCCGCTGGATCTCCTCGTTGATACGTCCAATGCGATTACTTGCCATATTTTTCTCCTATTACGCAATACAGACCCGCCCCCTCCTCAAATGAATTGGGGACGGAACGGGTCTGTTTGAATTTTCATGATTGTAGCACCAGGGGTGACTTATTACACCTCGATCTGCTCCACCGCAGCGTTAAGAAGATTTGCCGGTGGCAAATCTTTAGCGTAGGCCGGCACGGCTATGCCGGGCCGGTGGCACCCCGCAAGAAGCAGAATTACACCTCAATCTGCTCCATCAAGAAGGCCTCAATCACGTCGCCCTCCTTGATGTCCTGGAACTTCTCGAAGGTGATGCCGCACTCGTAGCCGGCGGCCACTTCCTTCACGCTGTCCTTAAAGCGCTGGAGGGAAGCGATGGAACCGTCGTAGATCACCACGTTGTCGCGCAGCAGGCGCATCTGGGCGCCGCGCTGCATCTTGCCGCCCGTGACGTAGCAGCCGGCCACCATGCCCACGCCGGTGATACGGAACACGTTGCGCACCTCGGCCTGGCCCAGCTCCACTTCCTTGAACTTGGGAGCCAGCATACCCTTCATGGCGGTCTCGATCTCGTTGATGCAGTCGTAGATCACGCGGTACATCCGCATATCCACCTTGTTGCGGGCGGCGGTGTCCTTGGCGTTGGAGTCGGGACGGACGTTGAAGCCCACGATGATGGCGTTGGAGGTGGTAGCCAGCATGACGTCGCTCTCGTTGATGGCGCCCACCGCGCAGTGGATGACCCGTACCCGGACCTCGTCGTTGGAGATCTTCTCCAGGGAGGCCTTGACGGCCTCGGCGGAGCCCTGCACGTCGGCCTTGACGATGATGTTCAGGTCCTTCATCTCGCCCTGCTTGATCTGGCTGAACAGATCCTCCAGGCTCACCTTGCCCACCGGGCTGGAAGCAGCCATCTTCTGATCGTGCTTGCGCTGCTCCACCAGCTCACGGGCCATACGCTCGTCGGCCACGGCGTGGAAGTCATCACCGGCGCCGGGCACTTCGCTCATACCGATGATCTCCACAGGCACGGAGGGACCGGCCTCGGTGAGCTTCTCGCCCCGGGCGTTGGTCATGGCGCGGACACGTCCCACGGCGGTGCCGGCAATGATGATATCGCCCTGATGGAGGGTACCGTTCTGCACCAGCAGAGTGGCCACAGGACCACGGCCCTTGTCCAGACGGGCCTCGATGACGGCACCATGGGCGGAGCGGTTGGGGTTGGCCTTCAGCTCCTGCATCTCGGCGGTCAGGTTGACCATCTCCAGCAAATTGTCGATGCCCTCGCCGGTCTTGGCGGAAATGGGGCAGATGATGGTGTCGCCGCCCCACTCCTCGGGCACCAGCTCGTACTTGGTGAGCTGCTCCTTAATGCGCTCGGGGTTGGCCTCCGGCTTATCCATCTTATTGATGGCCACGATCACGGGGATCTTGGCGGCCTTGGCATGGTTGATGGACTCCACGGTCTGGGGCATGATGCCGTCGTCGGCGGCCACCACCAGAATGGCCACGTCGGTGATCATAGCGCCGCGGGCACGCATGGCGGTAAAGGCCTCGTGGCCGGGGGTGTCCAGGAAGGTAATGGGCTTGCCCTGGACCTCCACCTGATAGGCGCCGATGTGCTGGGTGATGCCGCCGGCCTCGCCCGCCGCCACATGGGCGTTGCGGATATAGTCCAGCAGAGAGGTCTTGCCGTGGTCGACGTGGCCCATAACCACCACCACGGGAGCGCGGGGCAGCAGATCCTCTTCCTTATCCTCAGCGGTATCGATGAGCTTCTCCTCGATGGTGACGATGATCTCCTTCTCCACCTTGCAGCCCAGCTCCTCGGCAATGATAGCGGCGGTGTCGAAGTCGATGACGTCGGACAGGGAGGCCATGACGCCGTTCTTCATCAGGGTCTTGACCACCTCGGCGCCGGTCTTCTTCATGCGGGAGGCCAGCTCGCCCACACCGATCTCGTCGGGGATCTTGACGGTGAGGGGGGTCTTTTTGGCGATCTCCATCTGGAGCCGGCGCATCTTCTCCTGCTCCTCCTGGCGGCGCTTGTTGCCGCCCTGGAAGCCGCCCTTGCGCTGGTTGCGGCCCTGGAACTTCTGCTTGCCAGCCTGCATCTGCTTGGTCTTGCCGGCAGCCAGGTCCTCCAGACGCTGGTCGTACTTCTCCAGGTTCACGTTGCCGCTCTTGCGGGTGTCCACAACCTTCTTCTCAGGCACACGGGTCGTGGGCCGGCTGGGCTGCTGGACGGGCTGAGTCTTGGGCTGCTCCGCCTGAGCGGCGGGCTTATTGACAGGCGCGGTATGTTCCTTCACAGGCTTTCCACCCTTCTGGTTCTGCTGCTGAGCGGGAGCAGTGCGCTGCTCCTCCTTCCCGGCGGCAGGTGTTTCCTTGGCCGCGGCCTTGGGTTCCCGATACACATCGGCGTAGATGCTCTCAATGCTCTCCACCTGATTGTGCTGGGTGAGATACTCGAAAATCAGAGACAGCTCCCGGTCGCCCAGAGGCTGCATATGGTTCTTCGGAGTCGTCGCGTATTTGGTCAGAATGTCGGTGATATCCTTGGAGTTCTTGTTGAAATCCTTGGCCACCTCATGCACACGATATTTGTTGTTCAGCAAATAAAGCCACCTCCAACTGGTCGGCTTGCGCCAATAGGAAAACGCGGCGGGACCGCTGCGCTTTCTTATTGGAACAAGCCTGCTTGTTCCAATCTGTCCTCAGCCACTTCTTGTTCATGGCTGCTGCTTCTTGATGGTCAGTTTGCCCTTGGGGGCAAACGGTCTTGCCTGCTTTTTGGCCGCGGGCGGATTCTGGGGCGCTTTGGCCGCCTTGGGGGGCGGAGCCCACGGCTTCTTGTTCTTCTTCTGCAGGTTCTTCTCATGGGCCCGCTGTTCCTTCTGCCGCTGAAGGGCCTTCCCTGCCTTGATTTTCAGCTCCTCCGCCGCGGCGGAGCAGTGCTCCGGATCGGCTTGAGCCAGCTTGGCAGCAATAGCGGCCGCCAGCCCCACGTCGGTGAGGGCCAGCATGGTGCAGGCAGAGCGGCCCACCGCACCGCCCAGGCCGCCCTTGGTGTAGGGCGTGGGCAGGTGGGGCACCTTGCCGATCTCGGCAAAGTGAGCGGCCCGGCGCAGGCTGTTGTCCGCGCCGTCACAGGCAGTGAGGATCAGCTTGGCCTGGTGGGCCCGGGCGGCGGCGCCCACCGGCTCCTCGCCCACCTCCACACGGCCTGCCTTACGGGCGATGCCCAGCAGATGCAGTACGCTATCCATCCTGATCGCCCTCCCGCATCTGCTGTTCCAGCGCCTCATATACCTCGTCGGGCATGGGGGCGGAGAAAGCCCGCTCCAGCGCCTTGGCCTTCCGGGCCCGCTTCAGGCAGGCCTCGTCGGGACATACATAGGCCCCCCGGCCCGGCTTCTTTCCCTTGAAATCCAGGGAGACTTCCCCCTCGGGACTCTTCACCACCCGGATCAGCTCCTTCTTGGGCTTCATCTCCCGGCAGCCCACGCACTGACGCATGGGAATCTTCTTGGGCATCCTTCTGCCCCCCTTCCATCTTATTTGATCACTGAGGGATTACTCCTCGGTCTCGGCCTCGTCCTCGAGGATCACGTCCTCCTCGTCCTCCACTTCCTCGTCGGCGGGGGCGGAGGCGGGCTTGATGTCGATCTTCCAGCCGGTCAGCTTGGCGGCCAGGCGGGCGTTCTGGCCCTCCTTGCCGATGGCCAGGGACAGCTGATCGTCGGGCACCACCACGCGGCAGGTCTTGCCCTCCTCGTGGATGTCCACGCTGATGACATCGGCGGGGGACAGAGCGGCGGCGATGTACACGGCGGGGTCCTCAGACCACTTGACAATGTCCACCTTCTCGCCGCGGAGCTCCTCCACGATGTTGTTGACACGCTGGCCCCGGGGACCCACGCAGGCGCCGATGGGGTCCACGTTGGGATCGGCGGACCAGACAGCCAGCTTGGTGCGGGAACCGGCCTCACGGGCAATGGACTTGACCTCCACAGTGCCGTCGTAGATCTCGGGCACTTCCATCTCGAACAGCCGCTTCACCAGGCCGGGATGGGTGCGGGAGATCAGGACCTGGGGACCCTTGGTGGAACGGCGGACCTCCACCACATACACCCGCAGGCGCATACCCTCCACATACTCCTCGCCCTTGACCTGCTCGCCGGCAGCCAGGAAGGCCTCGGTGGCCTCGCTGCCGGAGCCGATCCGCAGGCTGGCGGCACCGGAGCGGGGATCGATACGGGTGACCACGCCGGTGAGGATCTCGTGCTCCTTGGAGGAGAACTCGTCGTACACCATGCCCCGCTCGGCCTCGCGCATACCCTGGATGATGACCTGACGGGCGGTCTGAGCGGCAATGCGGCCAAAGTCCCGGGTCTTGATCTCGATCCGGATCACATCACCCAGCTGGGCCTGGGGCAGCTTGCTGCGGGCAACCTCCAGGCTCATCTCGGTGCAGGGGTTATCTACCTCCTCCACCACGTCCTTCTTGACGAACATCCGGACAGTGCCGGCCTCCTCGTCGGCCTCCACCACGATATTGTCACCGGCAGTCTCGTGGTCCCGCTTATAGGCGGACACCAGGGCCTGGGTGATCTTATCCAGCATATAGGACTTGGGGATGCCCTTTTCCTTCTCAATCAGGTTGATGGCGGCAAAAAATTCCTTGCCGTCCAGCTCATTGGTCTTCTGCGCTTTGGCATTCTTCTTCGGCATAGTTCTGTCTCCTTATCCTCAACACGGGCGGTTTCTGTCCGCCCCTACATCTTAAAACCGCACGTACAGCCGGGTCTGGGCCACGTCCTTCTTGACGAAGGTTCTGGGACCGTCGGCTGTCTCAATGGTCACGTCGCCGTTTTCATAGCCGGACAGGGTGCCCACATGGTCCTTCCGGCCGTCCACCGCCCGGTAGAGGCGGACCTCCACCTCAGCCCCCATAAAGGCGGCAAAGTGCTCCGGCTTCTTCAGGGGCCGGTCTGCGCCGGCGGAGGAGACCTCCAGCACATAGCTGCCCTCAATGGGATCGGCCTCGTCCAGGGCGTCGGACAGGGGGCGGCTCACCGCCTCACAGTCGTTAATGGAGACGCCGCCTTCCTTATCAATATAAATCCGCAGGAACCACTGTCCCGCTTCCCGCACATATTCCACGTCCCACAGGGAGCAGCCGGCAGCCTCCACCAGGGGGGCCGCCAGAGCGGATACCAGTTCCGTTACCTTGGCCATAATCCACCTCCGGCAAGGGGCTGTAAAAAATTTACATACCCCGTTTTTTCAATAAGAAAGAGCGGAGCCGTGACCCCACTCTCACCATACTTCTACTACTAACGTATGTACTATACCACAAACCGGTGTTTTGTGCAAGGGTCTGCCGTGATTTTTTCCAATCCGGTCTTTTTTATGCATTTGAGTTGACATAAGGAAACCCTCTGGTACAATAGGAATCAGATTCATTTTTTTAAGGAGGTCGGAACATGGAAGGCAACAAGCAGGCCCTGGAAATTTTGGGCGAGGTAAAGAAAGCGGTGGTGGGCAAGGACAATGTGCTTGCCAAGGTACTGCTTGCCATCCTGGCCCGGGGCCACATTCTGCTGGAGGACATCCCCGGCGTAGGTAAGACCACCATGGCTCTGGCCTTTTCCAAGGCTCTGAGCCTGCGATATAACCGGGTGCAGTTCACCCCCGACGTGATGCCCTCTGACATCACCGGTTTTTCCATTTACAACAAGGCCACCGGCGCCATGGAGTATCAGCCCGGCGCGGTGCTGTGCAACCTGTTTCTGGCAGACGAGCTGAACCGGGCTACCAGCCGCACTCAGTCCGCCCTGCTGGAGGCTATGGAGGAGGGCCAGGTCACCGTGGACGGTGTGTCCCATCCGGTGCCTCAGCCCTTCCTGGTCATCGCCACCCAGAACCCGGCGGGAGCCTCGGGCACTCAGCCTCTCCCCGACTCCCAGATGGACCGGTTCATGATCCGGCTTTCCATGGGCTACCCCGCCCCGGCGGACGAGTTTGCCATGGTGCGCCGCAAGCAGGGAAACAACCCGCTGGATCAGGTGCGCCAGGTGCTGGATCTGAACAGTCTGGCCGCTCTGCGTGCCCAGGCCGACCAGGTATTTGTATCAGACCCGGTGCTGGACTATATCATTCGGCTGGTCAATGCCACCCGCAGCCACCCCATGATCGTCCAGGGCGCCAGTCCCCGTGCCTCTCTGGCCCTCACCGCCATGGCCAAGGCGGCCGCCCTGGTCTTTGGCCGGGACTTTGTCAATCCGGAGGACGTATCCATGGTCTTTGCCGATGTGGTGACACACCGGCTCATTCTCTCCCCCCGGGCGGAGGCCAACGGCAACTTCCAGCCGGCGGCGGAGATTCTCCGGCTGGTCCCGCCGCCCAAGATCGGGTAAGGCCATGGCAGGCCGTCGGATTTTATACGCCGTTTTGGTGGGCGCGGCGGTGCTCTTTCAGATCTTTTTCCGCTTTTACCTGTCCACCTTTGTATTGGTACTCATTCTGGTGCTTCCCATTCTCTCCCTGCTGCTGGCTCTGCCCGGATGGATGGGGAGTATGGCATCGGTAGTGCCCCAAGCCCCCTTAATCACAGTGGGCGGCAGCGCCCGGTTCGGCGTGCTCCTGTACCATTCCTCCTTCCTGCCCCTCATCCGCCCCCGGATCAGGCTGCGCTGGACCAATCAGCTCACCGGAGAGTCGGGGGAAAGCAAGATCACGGTAACCGCCCGGAAGCCGGCGGAGCTGACAGTGGCCGCCACCCACTGCGGCCGTCTGGTCTGCCAGGTGGAGAAAGCGGTCTGCTGCGACCTGCTGGGGCTCTTTCCTCTGCCGGTGCGGAAGGGCCCGGAGCGAGCTGTGCTCATCCTTCCCGCCCAGCTGGAGCTGGAAGGAAAGGAGGAGCTGGCTGCCGGTGAGAACGCCGGTACGGTACTCCGCCCCCGGCCCGGCGGCGGTCCCGGCGAGGACTACGACCTGCGGGAGTATCGGGTGGGGGACCCCCTGCGGTCCGTCCACTGGAAGCTGTCCTCTAAAAAGGACGAACTGGTGGTGCGGGAGACCCTGGAACCCCAGCAGGCCGCCATTGTGGTGACCTATGACCACTTCGGTCCGTCCGAGGAACTGGACCGCACCTTTGCCCAGCTGTGGGCTCTCTCCCGTTGGCTGCTGCAGCAGGACCGGCCCCACCACATCCAGTGGGCTTCTCCCGTCACCGGCGTGGCGGAGGACCGGGCTGTGGACAGTCCCAACGCTCTGCTGGCCTGTCTGGAGCTGGCCTTCTCCACCCCCGCACCTCTGGAGGGCCGCTCCATTCTGGACGGCGCCCTCCGGCTGCCCGGCGGCGGTAAGGTACGCCATCTCCATGTAACGCCGGACGGCGTGGAAGGAGGGGGACGATGAAACGGCATTCCAAACGGCAGCCCCGGCCCCGGCCGGGCTGGCTGGAGCTGCTGACCGGCGGCTTCCTGCTCTTCCTGCTGTTGTCCAGCACCCTCTGGTCCTTCTCCTCTGCGGTGGGACAGTCTCTTGAGCTCACCCTTTTCCTTACAGGCTGTGTGCTTCTGTCAGTCCTGCTCACCGTTCTGTGTGCACTCCCTACCCGCTGGATGCTGGTGAGTATGGCCGCGGTACTCTGCATTGACGGTCTGGTGGTATGGCAGATGTTCACCGCCATGCGGCTGGGAGAGATCACCTTCCGCTGTTCTGTGGTGAATACGGTGTGCACCAGTCTGGAGCTGGACGGCTTTATTGAGCCCATCCTCCAGCTGGCCCCCTCCGTCTGGATCAGAGCCGCAACCATTCTGGCCCTGGCCGTGGCCGCTGTTCTGGTGGTTCTGCTGGCCCTGGCGGTGATACGGTTCCCTTCTTTTTCCGCCACCTTCCTGCTCACCGCTCCCTTTGTGCTGGCTCCTCTGTGCATTTCTGTCACACCGGCCTGGCTGCCTCTGATGGTGCTCATTCTGGCCTGGTGCGTGATGGGCCTGGGGTCCCTGGCCCGGCGGTGGGACCGGGCAGGAGCCGCACGGCTCACCCTGGTCTCCTTTCCGGCGGTGGCCCTGCTGCTGCTCCTGCTCAACGCCGCCATGCCCCAATCCGCCTATCAGCGGCCTCAGTGGGCAGACGACGCTCTGGACTCCATCAACAACTGGGCAACTCATCTGAACATCACCCTCTTTAACGGCAAAGGACCCTTCGGCTTTGGCAGCGGCGGCTCCTTTACCAATGCCGACGGCAAGGTGTCTCTGGACGACGCCGGACCTCTGGACTTCTCCGGCCGGACGGTGCTGTCAGTGGACACTGATCTGCGGGGGCGCATCTACCTGCGGGGCTTTTCCAGCGCGGTATACGACAGCGACGGCTGGGGGCCGCTGGCGGAATCGGACTATCACGACCTGGGCGTCTTCTATTATCCCATTAACGAGTACTCCGGCGAGTTTTCCCTCTCCGACCTATCCAATGCTTTGGGCGGCTACCAGCCTATGAACTTCCCCGCCCTGGCTGATCGAAACGCCTTCCCCAGCCATCAATATGCCAAGGTCACGGTCCGCAATGTAGGGGCTGACCCTGGTTATGTGTACGTTCCCTATCACATCCTGTCCCAGCCCAACGAGCTCAGCGGCACCAAGTTCATGTACGACTCCTATCTGGCCCGAGGGGAGGATGTGTGGACCCATACGCTGTACGTCCAGCCCGGCTGCTCCCCCGATTCCGGGGCGGCGCTGCCGGTGGAGGCCCGGCAGGCGGAGGAGCGTTATCAGGCCTTTGTCTACGACAATTATCTGACCATTCCCGACTCTCCCGAGCTGTGGGATGCCATGGTAGAGGCCACCGACCAGTTCTGGCCCCAGGTCATGGAGGCCTGCGACAGCAGGGAAATAACCAGTACCCCCGATTTCTCCTACGGCATTACCTCGGAGAACGGTATTCCTGACCTCACAAAATCGGATATCAACCTGATCCATCTTTGGACCATGGAGAGCGCCCAGGCCATCGCCGATTATCTGGCCTCCATCACTCAGTATGATCCCAACACCCCCGCCACCCCGGAGGGAGAGGATTTCGTCACCTATTTCCTCACCGAGAGTCACCGGGGCTACTGTATGCACTATGCCAGCGCCGCCACCCTCATGCTGCGGGCTATGGGTATCCCCGCCCGGTATGTCACCGGCTATGTGGCCGACGTACCCTCCTCCGGCCATGTGAATGTCCCGGACTCCGCCGCCCACGCCTGGGTGGAGGTCTATATTCCCGGCTACGGCTGGGAGCCGGTGGAGGTCACCCCCGCCTATGCCGGCAGCAATCCCGGCCAGAGCGGTACGACCACCCCCACGCCTACCCCCACCGCAACACCTACTCC
>NZ_NFHC01000008.1:0-110878 GCF_002161245.1 Flavonifractor sp. An9 | reverse complement strand
TGGCAATCCGTTTCCTCGGCAAAAGGGGCGGATTCCCACGAAAAACGGCCGCCCACCGGGCGGCCGTTTTTCTCGGAATGACGGGTCTTTGTACGAGCTGCGCATTTTGCAACAGGCCCGCTTTCTTATTTCTGAGACTCTGGCAGCCCCTTCAGACGGAATCGCCGGCGGTCGGCCTCCAGCACCCCCTCCTTTTGCAGCTGGCCGATGGTGCGGGACAGTGCGCTTCGATCCACACAGAGGTAGTCCGCCAGCGCCTGGCGGTCAAAGGGCACCACTACCGTGGTCCGACCGGTGCGGGCTGCCTCCTCCTCCAGGTAGGAGAGCAGCCGCTCCCGAATGGTTCGTCCTGAGAGGTGATCCAGTTTCCCCGTGAGAAACAGATTTTTCTCCGCCAGCACCCACAGCAGGTTGTGGATCAGTTTTCCGTGGGCTCCGCAGGCCGAGGCACAGGGGGTAGACAGCCGCCTGCAATCCAGCAGTAGCACTGCCGTATCCGCTGTAGCGGTAACGGTGACCGGTAAACTCTCCGCCCCGGCACAGGCATAGGACTCGGCAAACAGCCGTCCTGGCCCCATCTCCCCCATCACGATTCGCTGCCCGTCAGGTCGGATGCGGCTCACCTGCACCTGACCGGCCAGCACTACGCCCAAATGGGTAGCTGGATCTCCCGCTCGAAGCACCGCAGTCCCCCGCGGATACCGCCGCACACCGCCGCCCATACAATCCAGCAGAGCAAACAGCTCCTCCTCTTCCATTCCGCGAAACAGCGCCGTCCGGCGCAGCGCTCCCCCATATTCCCGCATGGATGCCCTCCATTGAAGCTCTCGGCTCCTCGCCTGATTTCTCTGTTATCCTATCAGATGTCCCTTCGAAATACAAGGAACTCTTGCAATACCAGGCCAGAACTGGTAAGATGGAACTACTCCATAAGAAACGGTGGGTGAAACCATGATGGTCTATTTCTCCCTGGGCGCTCTGTTCATCATCCTGGGCCTGATTTTCCTTCTGATCCCCTTTGAAAAACTGCAAACCGTTTTTCGGCGGATGCGCTCCAGCATCACTACAAAAGTGGGTGGAGCTGTGCTCCTGGTAGCCGGAATCGTTACCATGATTATGGGTCTGCTCCAGTAATATCCATGCGCCGGTGTGTTTTCTCCACCGGCGCACCTTTTTTGATCGTTTTTGCTTGCTTCCTATCTTGAGTTTTCTTTTTTAGCTGGATTTTACCAGAGGACGCCCCGATCAATTCGTCAGACTGTCTAAAAAGCAGTCTGATTTTTTGTGCGTAAACTTGATTGATTATGATTGACTATGATTGTTATCAGTGCTATATTGAAGTCACAAGATAGAACAGTCATTTTCAATCAAACTAGAGCATAGAGGAGGGATTCTCAATGTTGGCAGAGCAGCGTTTTGAAACCATCCTACAGGAACTGACCAACAGCAGGGCTGCCAGCGTAACGCGTCTGTGCGAGCTCACCGGCGCATCAGAGGCCACCATCCGGCGGGATCTTACCATTCTGGCCCGCCAGGGCAGACTAAACAAGGTACACGGCGGAGCGGTTCTGACCAGCAGCACCTTTCAGGGGGAAGAACCGGACGTAACCACCAAGTCCCTGCTCCACCGGGATGAAAAAGATCTCATCGCCCATTATGCCGCCGAGCTTATCAACAATGACGACGTGGTCTACCTGGACGCAGGTACCACCACGGTACGGATGCTGGAGTATTTAAAGGGCTCCCGCGCCACCTTTGTCACCAACGGTATTGCCTGCGCCCAACGGCTGATGGAACTGGGGCTGCGCGGCTATGTGCTGGGCGGCTATCTTAAGCCGGGCACCTGGGCTGTGGTGGGCACCGGCGCGTTGGAGGAGCTTGGTAAGTATAACTTCACCAAGGCCTTCCTGGGCATTAACGGCATTACCATCCGTCAAGGCTTCACCACCCCCGACCCGGAGGAGGCCGCCATCAAGACCAAAGCCGCCGAGCAGTCTTACCTCACCTTTGTACTGGCCGACAGCAGCAAATTTGAGTTGGTATCCACTGTGACTGTACTTCCTCTGGAAAAGGCCACTATCATTACCGAGCATCTGCCCGACCCCAGCTATCTGGAACACACGGTGATCAAGGAGGTATCCGCATGATCTATACAGTAACCTTTAATCCCGCTCTGGACTATGTGGTTTGGATGGACGCTCTGCGTCCGGGCCAGATCAACCGCACCCAGAGCGAGGAGATCCAGTATGGCGGCAAGGGCATCAACGTGTCCACTGTTTTGTCCGCCCTGGGTGTGGAAAATGTAGCACTTGGTTTCCTGGCCGGCTTCACCGGCCGGGCCCTGGAGGAGGGTCTCCGGAGCCAGGGCATCCGCACCGACTTCATCTGGCTTCCCGATGGGCTGACCCGCATCAATGTCAAGGTCAAGGGAGGCGACGAGACTGAGATCAACGGCCAGGGTCCTACCATCGGGCCGGTGGCTCTGCGGTCTCTGCAAGATAAGCTGGACCGACTGGAGGCCGGGGATATCCTGGTGATCTCCGGCTCCGTGCCTGCCGCCCTGTCTCACGACGTGTACGAGCAGATTCTGGCCCGGCTGGAAGATCGGGGGATTCAGTTTGTGGTGGACAGCACCCGGGATCTGCTGTGCAGCGCACTCCCCTATCACCCCTTCCTCATCAAACCCAACAATCTCGAGCTGGGTGAGATTTTCGGGAAGACTCCTGTCACCGATACCGAGATCCGGCACTGCGCCGCCCAGCTGCAGGCCAAGGGTGCCCGCAACGTACTGGTCTCCATGGCAGGAGACGGCTCCCTGCTGGTAGACGAGCGCGGGAACTGCCACCGTCTGGGCGTACCTAAGGGTAAAGTCCGCAACTCGGTGGGGGCCGGTGACTCCATGGTAGCTGGCTTCCTGGCCGGCTGGCTGGAAACCGGCGACTACGCCTATGCCCAGCGTCTGGGCGCTGCTGCCGGTTCCGCCACTGCCTTTGCCGACGGACTGGCCACCAAAGAACAAATCATGGCACTGATCCATACCTTCTAAATCAGAAAGGAGCTCACTACCATGCGCATCATCGATCTGCTGAGCCCGGAAAAAATCGCACTGGGAGCGTCTGCCGCCGATAAGGAAGGCGCCATCGATCTGCTGGTGGACCTGCAAAGCAAAAGTGGCTGTCTCACCGATCGGGAGACCTATAAGCAGGCCATTCTGGCTCGTGAGTCCCAGACCAGCACCGCCATTGAGATGGGCATTGCTGTGCCCCACGCCAAAAGCGCCTGCGTTAAAGCCCCCAGTTTGGCTGCCTGCATTCTGAAAGAGGGCGTGGATTACGGAGCCATGGACGGCCAGCCCTCTGACCTCTTCTTCATGATTGCCGCTCCCATGGACGGGGATCTGCATTTGGAGATTCTCTCCCACCTGATGGTGCTGCTGATGGATTTCAACTTTGTCAGCGAGCTGCGCGCCGCCTCTGACCCCAAAACCTTCATGGAAGTCATCGATAAATACGAAGCTGCCAAATTCCCCGAAGAGGTCCCCGCAGAAACCCCCGCCTCCGTTGTTGAAACCCCCGCAGCCGGTCCCCGCATCCTGGCGGTCACCGCCTGCCCCACCGGCATTGCCCACACCTATATGGCTGCCGAGGCTCTGGAGAAAAAGGGCAAAGAGGTCGGCATCTCCGTCAAGGTGGAAACCCAGGGCTCCGGCGGCGCCAAAAACATTCTGACCCAGGCAGAGATCGACACCTGTGACGGCATCATCATTGCCGCCGACAAAGAGGTTGATCTGGCCCGCTTTAACGGCAAGCCCGTCCTGCGGGTGCCCGTCTCCGATGGCATCCACAAGCCGGAGGAGCTGATCCGTCAGGCACCCAACGCCCCCATCTATCATCACGCCGGCCAGGTGGTTCAGGAGACCTCTAATGAAAGCCTTGGCCGCAAGCTGTACAAGCAGCTGATGAACGGCGTCAGCCATATGCTGCCTTTCGTGATCGGCGGCGGCATTCTCATCGCTCTGGCCTTCCTGCTGGACGACGCCTCCATTGACTACGCCAACTTCGGCACCAACACCCCCATTGCCGCATGGTTCAAAAACATCGGCGGCGTGGCCTTCAACTTCATGCTGCCCATTCTGGCCGGCTACATTGCCATGTCCATTGCCGACCGACCCGGCCTGATGGTCGGCTTCGTGGGCGGCGCACTGGCCGTGTCCGGCGCTACCTTCGCCTCCCCCTCCGGCACTTCCGTCTCCGCAGGCTTCCTGGGCGCGCTCATTGCCGGTTTTGCCGGCGGCTACCTGATGCTGGGTATGCGGAAGGTCTGCGACAAGCTGCCCCGGGCATTGGAGGGCCTCAAACCTATCCTGATCTATCCCGTGGTGGGACTTCTCATCATCGGCCTGTTTATGTGCCTCATCAATCCCATTGTGGGCGCCATCAACACCGCTCTGTACTCCGGTCTGGAGGCCATGGGCGAGGGCAGCAAGATTGTGCTCGGTATCGTACTGGCCGGTATGATGGCCGTGGATATGGGCGGTCCCTTCAATAAAGCCGCTTATGTGTTTGGTACCTCCACCCTGGCCACCATGGCCGCCGGACAGGGCTCCGATATCATGGCTGCCGTCATGATCGGCGGCATGGTGCCCCCCATCGCCATTGCTCTGGCCACCACCTTCTTCCGCAACCGTTTCACCGAGGATGAGCGCAAGTCCGGCGTAGTCAACTACATCATGGGCCTGTGCTTCATCACCGAGGGTGCCATTCCCTTCGCCGCCAGCGATCCTCTCCGTGTCCTGCCCGCTTGTATCGTGGGCTCCGGTGTGGCCGGCGCTCTGTCCATGGCCTTTGGCTGCGCCCTCCCCGCACCTCACGGCGGTATCTTCGTCTTCCCCGTCATGACCAATATCCTGGGCTATGTGGTCGCCCTTGTGGTCGGCTCTCTGGTCGGCATGATTCTGCTGGGCCTGCTCAAAAAGAAAAAGGCTTAACCAAATTATCACCTCATCCATCCCATTTGACTGAATACAGAAAGGAAGTATTACTATGGTTACCGCTAAGACTAAGATCGTCAATCCCCAGGGTATGCATATGCGTCCCGCTCAGCTCTTTGTCAATACCATGGCCAAGTACAAGAGCGACGTCACCATCGTTTTCAACGGCAAGAACATCAACGCCAAGAGCATCATGCATCTGATGGCCGCCTGCATCAAGCAGGGCAGCGAGATCGAGATCCAGTGCTGCGGCGAGCAGGAGGCCGACGCTCTGAAGGCCGCTGTGGAGCTGGTGGAATCCGGTCTGGGCGAGTGATCGCCCGGATCCCCGAACCGACAAACAGGAGGAGACCGCTATGATCTTACGGGGCATCGCCGCTTCGGACGGAATCGGCATCGGTAAGGCCGTCTGCGTCCGGGAGCAGAGTCTGGACTACTCCGCCGTGAAATACGGCGGCAAAGAGGTAGAGAAAGATCGGCTCCAGGCAGCTATCACCCAGTTTAACGAGAAGACCACCGCCATGGCGGAGCACATCCGGGCACAGGTGGGAGAAAAGGAATCCGAGATCCTCACCGGCCAGATCATGATGCTGAGCGACCCCTTTATGCAGAGCCAGATGGAGGAGGTCATTGATGCCGGCCAGTGCGCCGAGGCAGCGGTGGATCAGGTGTGCACCATGTACGCCGAGATGTTCGCCGGAGTGGACGACGAGCTCATGCGCCAGCGTGCCACCGATGTGCGGGATATCCGCAGCCGGATGCTGGCCATCCTGCTGGGGGTCACCGGCGTGGATGTGAGCCATCTGCCCGCAGGCAGTGTGCTGGTAGCCCATGATCTGACGCCCTCCATGACGGTGGGCCTGGATAAGGAGCACGTTGCAGCCATCCTCACCGAGGTGGGCGGCCGGACCAGCCACTCCGCCATCCTGGCCCGGGCCCTGGAGCTGCCCGCCGTACTCAGCGTGCCCCGGGTCATGGAGCAGCTGAAGGACGGCGACAGCGTCATCGTGGACGGCAGCGAAGGGACCGCCATGGTCAACCCGGACCAGCGCACTCTGGCCGAGTATTTGGCCAAGCAGGAGGAGTTCCTCCGCAGAAAGGCCCTGCTGGCTGTCTACCGGGACCGGGAGACCGTGGATGCCGAGGGCAACCGTTACGCCCTGTACTCCAACATCGGCTCCCCCGCGGAGGCTGGCGCAGCCGCGGAAGCTGGCGCCGAGGGCATCGGCCTGTTCCGCACCGAGTTCCTGTTCATGGACCGGAACAGCGTGCCTACTGAAACTGAACAGTATGAGGCCTATTTGGCTGTTTCCCGCATCATGGCGGGCAAAGAGGTTATCATCCGCACCCTGGATGTAGGCGGCGACAAGGCGGTAGAGTACCTGGGGATGGCACACGAGGACAACCCCTTCCTGGGCCACCGGGCCATCCGCTACTGCCTGGACAACCCCGACCTGTACAAGGTCCAGCTTCGGGCCCTGCTGCGGGCAGGCGCCGAGGAAAAGAACATCAAGATTATGCTGCCCCTGGTCACCTCTCTGGAGGAGATCCGCGGCGCCCGGGCTCTGCTGGAGACCTGCAAGGCCGAGCTGGAAGCTGAGGGTCTGCCCTACCACAAGGACATCCCCCTGGGTATCATGGTGGAGACTCCCGCTGCCGCCCTCATCGCTGACCTGTTGGCGCGGGAGTGCGACTTCTTCTCCATCGGCACCAATGACCTGACTCAGTACACCATGGCAGTGGACCGGGGCAATGCCCAGGTGGAAAATCTGTACACCACCTTCCATCCCGCTGTGCTCCGTTCCATCCGCAGCGTGATTACTGCCGCCCAAAAGGCTGGTATTCCGGTGGGTATGTGCGGCGAGGCTGCCGCCGATCCCCGGCTCATCCCCCTGCTCATGACCTGGGGACTGGATGAGTTTTCCGTCAGTTCCTCCGCTGTACTGGCCACCCGCGCCCAGATCCATCGCTGGCGCACTGCCCAGGCAGCCCAGGTAACCCAAGAGGCCATGAGCCTGTCCACCGCCTCCGGCGTGGAGGGTTATCTCCAGTCCGCAGTCAAAGACTAAACCTATCCTTTTTCCTTCTTCCTCATCAAACAGAGCGGCCCCCGGCTTTTGCCGGGGGCCGCTCTGTCAGGATTCAAACGCTTGATTCAAAAGCGGTCTCCCTGGCGGATCGGATTTGACCTGTGTCACAGGTTTCCTGATTTTCTGAATAAGCTTAAAAAGGCTTCCCTGCGCTGTCGTGCAG
Organism: Flavonifractor sp. An9; assembly: GCF_002161245.1. Taxonomy (NCBI): domain Bacteria; kingdom Bacillati; phylum Bacillota; class Clostridia; order Eubacteriales; family Oscillospiraceae; genus Flavonifractor; species Flavonifractor sp. An9. The sequence goes on along the minus strand of NZ_NFHC01000008.1, from coordinate 103,635 downwards.
GGAAGCCTTTTTGTGTTCTGAACGATTGGACCAGCTCAGTAGCCCTGAGGGGTCTGGCCCTTTACCAGCTTGACGATGGCGGAAGTACCCAGGCGGTCGGCGCCCAGGTTGATGAAGTCCTCAGCATCCTGAAGGGTGCGGATGCCGCCAGCGGCCTTGATACGCACCTGGGGACCCACGTTGGCCTTGAAGAGGGCCACATCCTCCCGGGTAGCGCCGCCGGTAGAAAAGCCGGTGGAGGTCTTGATATAGTCGGCCCCCGCCTCGGTGACGATCTGGCACATCTTTACCTTCTCCTCCTGGGTGAGCAGGCAGGTCTCCACGATGACCTTCAGGATACGCCCCTGGCAGGAGGCTTTGATAGACTTGATCTCCTCCAGCAGGTCATCCCACCGCTGGTCCTTGACCCAGCCGATATTGATGACCATATCAATCTCATCAGCGCCATTGCGGATGGCATCCTCAGTCTCAAAAACCTTAACTGCGGTGGTGGAGTAGCCGTTGGGGAAACCAATGACGGTGCAGATCTTCAAATCATTTCCCACATAGTCAGCTGCCTGCTTGACAAAAGAGGCGGGGATGCAGACGGAGGCACACTCGTACTTCAGGCCATCGTCACACACGGCCTTGATCTGCCCCCAGGTAGACTCCTGCTTGAGCAGCGTGTGGTCACAGTGGGCCAGGATCTCCTTTACGTCCATGTCAACTCTTCCTTTCTTTGGGCGTTATTTTACCTCGATCAGCTCATAGGCACGGGTACCCACACCGATCTTTTCACAGTGCGCCAGACAAACCTTCCAGTCCGTTTCCGGCATACTGTTGATAAAGTGGTCGTGGTGGTCGCAGAAGCCGGACCGGTGCATCTGTTCATCCAGTGCGGATCCGGGGATGGGAGTCTGACGCAGGCAGGCGTCGGCACAGGCCTGATCCAGCGCCACGGCATCGAAGGAAGCAAACATCCCCACGTCAGGCAGGATGGGCAGATCATTCTCGCTGTGGCAGTCACAGTAGGGGGACACATCGATGACCAGGCTGATATGGAACTGGGGACGGCCGTCCACCACTGCCTTAGCATATTCCGCCATACGGCAGCTCAGCTCCTCCATGGCGGCGTCGTAGCCCGCGTGGATGGCGTCGGCGTTGCACACTGCGATGCAGCGACCGCAGCCCACACACTTATTCTGATCAATGGAAGCCTTCCGGTCCTCCCCGTAGGAGATAGCATCATGGGCACACTGGGCGGAACACTTCCGGCAGCCTACGCAGTGCTTCTGCTCAACCACCGGCTTACCCTGAGCGTGCTGCTCCATCTTGCCCCGGCGGGAACCGCAGCCCATGCCCAGGTTCTTGATGGCGCCGCCAAAGCCGGTCTGCTCATGACCCTTGAAGTGAGACAGAGAAATGATCACATCAGCCTCCATAATGGCCTTGCCGATCTTGGCCGTGGTGATGTGCTCCGCGCCCTCCACAGGCACCTCCACATCATCGTTACCACGCAGGCCGTCGCCGATAATAACCTGACAGCCGGTAGACAGCGGAGAGAAACCATTCTCAAAAGCGGCATCCAGATGCTCCAGGGCATTCTTCCGCCGGCCGGGATACAGGGTGTTGCAGTCGGTCAGGAAGGGCACGCCGCCCAGACTCTTTACCACATCCGCAACCACTTTCGCGTAGTTGGGCCGCAGAAAGGCCAGATTGCCCGGCTCTCCGAAGTGCATCTTGATAGCTACCAGCTTATGGTCAAAATCGATCTCGCCGATCCCGGCAGTGCGGATCAGCTTCTCCAACTTATTCAGCAGGTTTTTCCCAGGCTGACAGCGCAGGTCAGAGTAGTATACCTTTGCCTGTTCCATAGGTGTAACATTCCTCCCAGTTTACACTGTAATGTTTATTCAACTTATTTTATACCGGTTTTCCAGGAACCGCAAGTGCTTTTCTTGTGCACGCCTTTTTAGCCTCTCACTTTGAAAGGTGCCCCCTGTGTTCTTTCATCTGCGCCTTATTTTTGCATTATGTCACCGAAAACCCAACAGTTTCTTTTTTCTTCTTTTCCCCATTGTGGAAATTTCTGTGGATATGTGGACAAATTCATCCACAAATCAGGCATCTCCATTCTGGTCCTCATATTTCCGCCTCTCATGTATTAAATTATGTAAATCATGTTTCCATTTTAACCGCCTGTGCCGGATACCGTTTTTTCCAGGTTTGCCGCAAATATCAGCACCCATTTTTCATACGTCTTTTTCCCTGGCCAAATCGACGAACCTATTCTTGCAGCAACTCCTTCATTTTTCCACCTATAGAGCAGCTTCATACCGCACATCCTAACTTCGGGGTGATATGATGAGAGCATATTACAGGGATCTTTATGTCCTGTTTCGCCACGATTCCAGAGCGCAGGAATACTTTGACCACCTGCCCGCTCATGTACAGGACCGCATCAGCGCTCAATACCGCCAGATTGACTCCATGGACCAGCTGGAGCGCTTTGCTGCCCGCTACCACGCGCCCCTCTTTCCTCTGGAGGGTATCGGCGGGCAAACCTTTCTTCCTCCGCCGGTGCAGCCATAGGTCTGCACATTGCTTTGCATCGGGCGTTCTTCTGTGCTATAATGTGACAAAGCACAAAAGGAGGCCGTTATCATGGAATTGACCCGCGTGCAGGCCCTGGACCTGCTGAAAACATACAATAAGGAACCCTTCCATCTCCGTCACGCCTTTACCGTAGAGGCTGTCATGGGCTGGTTTGCCCGTCAGCTGGGCTATGAGACGGAAGCTGACTTCTGGGCCACAGCAGGACTCCTCCACGATCTGGACTTCGAGCAGTATCCCGACGAGCACTGCGTCAAGGTCCGGGAGATCATGGAGGAGCAAGGCCTGGATCCCGCCCTCATCCACGCGGTGGTCAGCCACGGCTGGGGTATGACCGAGGGCAACGCAGAGCCGGAACATCAGATGGAGAAGGTCCTCTTTGCTGTCGACGAGCTCACCGGCCTGATCGGGGCTGCCGCCCTCATGCGTCCCTCCAAGAGCGTGCAGGATATGGAGTTATCCAGTCTGAAAAAGAAGTACAAGGACAAACGCTTTGCCGCCGGCTGCTCCCGGGAAACCATCGCCCAGGGCGCCCAACTGCTGGGCTGGGAACTGAACGACCTGCTGGAGCGCACCCTTCAGGCCATGAAGGACTGTGAGGCCTCCATTGAGGCCCAGTGCGCCGACCTTTGAACTCACTGATCTAAGGACCTGCTGCCCCTCCCGACAGCAGGTCCTTCTTTTTTCTTTATTCATATTATTTTACTAGGTTTTCCGCCTCATCTATGATATACTGTTAGCTGTTGTATACCCACAGAAAAAAGGAGCGTAGCATACCCATGGACCTGATATTGACAGACTGCCCCCTCTCTTCCTTGCCCGCAGGTAGTGATTTGCGGCTGGTCAACGTGGCGGAACAGGCGATTGCTCCCTGCGTTGGCTGCTTCGGCTGCTGGATCAAGACGCCAGGACGCTGCGTCATTCGGGATGACGCCCCGTCCATCTACCCTGATATTGCCCGCTGTGACCGGTTACTAGTGGTCAGTCATCTGTTTCTGGGCTGTTATGATCTGCCTATGAAGCGGCTGATGGAGCGTTCCCTCCCCAATCAGCAGGCCTTTATCCGCCTTCACCACGGAGAGAGTCACCACGTCCAGCGGGCCGTAAAGTCAAAGCAACTGACGGTGGTGGCCTACGGAGCTCAGGATAAGGAGGAACAAGCTGTGTTCGATCGCTGGTTGGCCCGCAATGCTCTGAACACGCTTGCAGAGCACTACACCATTCACTTCGCGGACTCCCAGGCCCAGGCGGAAGAGCTGGCCGGAAAGGTGGTACAGACATGGGCAAACTGATGATTATCAACGGCAGCCCCCGGGCCCCTAAATCCAACTCCAAGCAATACATTCAGGCCTTTTTGTCCGCCTGGTCCGGCGCATATGAACAGTACAGCGTACTCCAGCGGCAGCACACCGCCTGCCTGGAACAGTTGAAGGAATGCTCTGACCTGCTGCTGGTTTTTCCCCTCTATACCGATGGCCTGCCTTCCGGTCTGATGGAATTTTTGAAGGCCATGCTGGAGCAGCCTACCGCCCCCCTTACCGTCCATGTGATCATTAACTGCGGCTTTCGGGAGCCCCATCAGAACGATGTGGCGATAGACATGATCCGGCTCTTCTGTAAACGGGGCGGGCATAAGCTGGGAAGTGTTCTGCGGATGGGCTGCGGCGAGGCCTTCCCAACCACTCCGTTTATGGGGATGGCTCGTCGAAAGATCCAAAAGCTGGCCCGATCCATTCAAAAAGGCCGCTCTGTTCAGCTTTCCATCACCATGCCGTTGACAAAGGGATTGTTCCTGCGGGCCGCCAACCGGTACTGGCTGAGCCGGGGCGCGCAATTCGGGAACTCCCAGACCCAGATGGCCGCCATGGATATCGAAGGCCCGTAAGGTATAATGGGGCGCAGCTCTGTATATACTGACTCCAGGTGATACGATATGAAACAAGTTCCCTGGAAAATCTATGCCCTGTTTATCCTCGTCACGGAGGGAGTGGGCTTTCTCTCCGGCTGGCTCACCCGGGACGGAGCTCAGGCTTACAGTCAGTCCATTATACAGCCGCCTCTGTCCCCGCCTGCCATCGTCTTTCCCATTGTCTGGGGCATCCTCTTTGCCCTGATGGCCATTGCTGCCGCCCGGATCTGGCTCTCACCGCCGTCGGATCTCCGAACCCGGGGGCTGGTGCTCTACGCCGTACAACTGGTCTTTAATTTCTTCTGGAGCATCCTGTTCTTTAATCTCCAGGCCTTCGGGTTTGCCCTCCTTTGGCTGGTGGTGCTATGGGGGCTGATCCTTTGGCTGTTCCTCACCTTCCGCAAGATTGATCCCATTGCCGCCTGGCTGCTGCTCCCCTACCTGCTGTGGGTGAGTTTTGCCGCCTACCTCAACCTGGGCGTCTGGTATCTCAATCGATAAAAAATCCGGCAGGCATAGCCTGCCGGATTCTTTATTTAGTTCTCCCCAAAAAACAGCTTCATGTCGTCTTCCACAGTACCGATGCCGGCGATACCAAAGTTGTCCACCAGCACCTTGGCCACATTGGGGCTGAGGAAGGCAGGCAGTGTGGGCCCCAGGTGGATGTTTTTCACACCCAGGTACAACAACGCCAGCAGCACGATCACCGCCTTCTGCTCATACCAGGCGATGTTGTACACGATGGGCAGGTCGTTGATGTCGTCCAGCCCAAAGACCTCCTTCAGCTTCAGAGCAATGACCGCCAGAGAGTAAGAGTCGTTGCACTGGCCCGCGTCCAGCACCCGGGGAATTCCACCGATGTCCCCCAAGTCCAGCTTGTTGTACTTGTACTTGGCGCAGCCGGCAGTGAGGATCACCGTGTCCCGAGGCAGGGCCTTGGCAAACTCGGTGTAGTAGTTCCGGCTCTTGGCCCGGCCGTCACAGCCCGCCATAACCACGAACTTTTTGATGGCGCCGTTCTTAACAGCCTCCACTACCTGGTCGGCCAGAGCCAGCACTTGAGCATGGGCAAAGCCGCCCACGATCTCGCCGGTCTCGATCTCCTCAGGGGGAGCGCATTTCTTTGCGTGCTCGATGAGGGCGGAGAAGTCCTTCTTCTCCCCTACACCGCCGGTGATGTGCTTGCAGCCGGGGAATCCGGTGGCTCCGGTGGTATACAGCCGGTCCTTGTAGCTCTCCTTGGGCGGCACGATGCAGTTGGTGGTCATAAGGATGGGGCCATGGAAGGACTCGAATTCCTCCTTCTGCTTCCACCAGGCATTGCCGTAGTTACCCACAAAATTGGAATACTTCTTGAAGGCGGGGTAGTAATGGGCAGGCAGCATCTCCGAGTGGGTATACACATCCACGCCGGTGCCCTGGGTCTGCTCCAGCAACTGCTCCAGGTCTTTCAGATCGTGGCCGGATACCAGAATACCCGGATTCTTGCCCACGCCGATGTTGACCCTGGTAATCTCCGGATTGCCGTAGGCCCCAGTGTTGGCCTTATCCAGCAGAGCCATACCCTGGACGCCGTATTTGCCGGTCTCCAGAGTCAGGGCCACCAGGTCGTCGGCGGTGAGGCCGTCATCCAGGGTAGCCGCCAGAGCCCGCTGAAGGAAGGCGTCCACCTCGTCATCGTCCTGCATCAGCGCATTGGCGTGTTTGGAGTAGGCGGACAAGCCTTTGAGGCCGTAGGTAATGAGCTCCCGCAGAGAGCGAATGTCCTCATTTTCAGTAGACAGTACTCCCACCTGGGCAGCCTTGACCGTCCAATCCCCGGAGCCGTCCCACAGGGCGGCCTCAGGCAGGCTCTCCCGTTCCTTTACCCGGGCCAGCAAATCCGCCTTGGCCTCAAGGGTGGCACGGATGCGGACCTCAATGGCCTCTTTATCAAAATTAGCATTGGTGATGGTGGTAAATAAATTCAGGGTGATGAGGTGATTGACCGCCTGCTCTACCGGCAGGCCCTGCGCCCGCAGGGCGGTGGTTACCGCGGACAAACCCTTTGTCACATAGACCAGCAGATCCTGCATAGCCGCCACATCGGCGGTCTTGCCGCAAACACCCACCCGGGTGCAGCCGGTGCAGCCGGCGGTCTCCTGGCACTGATAGCAAAACATATTGTGTTTCATTGATAAGCCCTCCTGGTTTTGCACGGCCCGCTTGCCGTTGTGGGCTTAGTATAGTATAATATCAACAACAAGTCTGTTGTTAAAACAACACTCAGGGGGGAAATATGAAGGGAACCTTGCTGGCCAACACCGCCCTGTTCCGGGGAACATCTCCCCTGGAGGCGGAGGCTATGCTGAACTGCCTCGGCGCAATGGAGCGAGGATATGCCAAGGGGGAGCAGATCTACCATAGCGGAGATTATGTCACTGATCTGGGCATGGTACTCTCTGGCAGCACACTGATCCAGACCGACGACCTGTGGGGCAACACCACTGTATTGGACAAAATTGGCCCTGGACAGATTTTTGCCGAAACCTATGCCTGTGTACCGGGAGAACCTCTGATGGTGGATGTAGTGGCAGCAGAGGAGAGCCAGGTACTCTTCCTCAATGTTGAACGAGTGTTACAAATATGCCCCCATACCTGCGCCCACCACAGCAAGCTGATCCGAAACCTGCTCCTTTTGTCCGCCCAGAAAAATCTGAATTTGTCCCGGAAGATCTTCCACACCGCTTCCAAAACCATCCGGGGGCGTCTGCTCTCCTATCTGTCCTACCAGGCCCGCCGGAGCGGCAGCCCCAGTTTCACCGTTCCCTTCAACCGTCAGCAGTTGGCCGACTATCTGAACGTGGAGCGCAGCGCTCTGTCCAACGAGTTGAGCAAAATGCAGCGGGACGGGCTGCTGGTGGTGGAGAGAAACCGCTTTACCCTCACCTCCGATTTGTCTCATCTCTGAAACAACAACGGGCCCGCCGCAAATGCGGCAGGCCCGTTTCATGTGGTTTTTAGTTTCACAGATCGTAACGGTATACCTTTTCCGTGGCGCCTTCACCCACCGGGATACGGTCCACGAACTTCCAGCCGATCTTCTCGTAGTAGTTCTCCAACTTGGTAATAAGATAAAGGCAGGGGTAACGTTTGAGCGCTCTAACAGCCTCAATGCTGGCCGCCTGGAGCCGCTGTCCGATGTGGAGATTGCGGTACTCATCCTTCACATACAGAGTCGCCATCCAGGGCGACAGGTCCTGTCTGGTTTTGGCGTCATTGAGCCACAGGGACACCACACCCACCGGCTTGTCTCCCATGACTGCCACCAACATCTGGGGCACCGTGTCCCGCTGGGAAGCATACTTTGTGCGATAAACGATCTCATCCAGAGAATACCCGTCGGCCTTGGCCCACTCCAGCCACAGCCATTGGGAAACCTCCTCCATATACTCCGGTACATCGGCCAGATTCAGGATCTTGATCTCTTCCTGCATGACAGCCCTCCTATTTGCACTTTGCCTGTTGGAACGCCTTCATTATAGGGGCTTTTCCTGTCTGCGTCAAGGGCAGGCGGGTACAGGAGAACTTCATCAGCACGGAAAAGCGCCGGACACTTGCGTGCCCGGCGCTTCGTTTCTCTGATGCAATTACTTGCCCAGCTGCTTGGCGATCTCCTCAGCGAAGTTCTCCTGCTTCTTCTCGATGCCCTCGCCCTTCTCAAAGCGAACAGCGTTCTTGAAGGTCACAGCGCCGCCCAGAGCCTTGGCAGCGGAAGCGATATACTGCTCCACGGTCATGGAGTTGTCCTTCACGAACTCCTGCTGCAGCAGGCAGTTCTCCTTATAGAACTTGCCCAGCTTGCCAGCCACGATGCCCTCCTTCACCTTCTCAGGCTTGGAAGCCATCTTGGGATCGTTCTCCATCTGGACCAGCAGGATCTTCTTCTCCTCGTCCAGAGTGGCCTGATCCACCTGGCTCTTATCCCAGAAGCGGGGATTCAGAGCGGCGATCTGCATGGCCACGTCCTTACCAACGGTCTCAACCTGCTCGGCGGACAGGCTGGTCTCCAGGTTCACCAGCACGCCGATCTTGCCGCCGGCATGGACATAGGGCACGGAGATACCATCGGTGAAGAAGGCAAAGCGGCGGACCTTGATGTTCTCGCCGATGACCAGCACCATCTCCTGCTGCTCCTCCTGCACGGTGCGGCCGTTGCCATAGGGCAGAGCCATCAGAGCGTCCAGGTCAGCGGGCTTGTTGGCGGCCACAACAGCGGCAACACCCTTCACGAAGTCGACGAACTTCTCGTTCTTGCCCACGAAGTCGGTCTCGGCGTTAACCTCGACCACCACGCCGATGCCGTCCACCACGGTAGCGTAAGCCATACCCTCGGCGGCGATGCGGCCAGCCTTCTTCTGAGAAGCAGCCAGACCCTTCTCGCGCAGGATCTCAACAGCCTTATCCATGTTGCCCTCGGCCTCGGTGAGGGCCTTCTTGCAGTCCATCATGCCCACGCCGGTCATCTCGCGCAGGGCCTGTACGTCTTTTGCAGTGATTGCCATGATCACATTACCTCCATCTCAATTATAAAAAGGAGCGCCCGCCCGCGCGGGCGGGCGCTCCTGTCCTTTGTTTGGGTAAATTACTCAGCGGCCTCGGTCTTCTCGGTCTCCTCAGCGGCGTCCTGGCCCTGCTTGCCCTCCTGGATGGCGTTGGCCATCACACCGGAGATCAGCTTGATGGCGCGGATGGCGTCATCGTTGCCGGGGATCACATAGTCGATCTCGTCGGGATCGCAGTTGGTGTCCACGATAGCCACGATGGGGATGTTCAGCTTGCGGGCCTCGTTGATGGCGTTGCGCTCCTTGCGGGGGTCAACCACGAACAGAGCACCGGGGAGCTTCTTCATCTCCACGACGCCGCCCAGGTACTTCTCCAGCTTGGCGATCTCGCCCAGGTGCTTCATGACTTCCTTCTTGGGGAGCATATCGAAGGTGCCGTCCTCCTGCATCTTCTTCAGCTGGTTCAGACGCTCCACGCGGCCGCGCATGGTCTTGAAGTTGGTGAGCATACCGCCCAGCCAACGGGCATTGACATAGTACATACCAACGCGCTCAGCCTCTTCCTTGATAGCCTCCTGAGCCTGCTTCTTGGTGCCCACGAACAGCAGGGTCTGGCCGGACTCGCCCAGAGAACGGACGAAGTTATAGGCCTCCTCCAGCTTCTTCACGGTCTTCTGCAGGTCGATGATATAGATGCCGTTGCGCTCGGTGTAGATATAGGTGGCCATCTTGGGGTTCCAGCGACGGGTCTGGTGACCGAAGTGAACGCCCGCCTCGAGAAGCTGCTTCATAGATACGACTGCCATGGTAAAAATTCCTCCTTTAATTGTTGATTCCTCCACCCGGTTCATTCGGAGCCGGCCAACCTCCAAGCGGAAGCACCTGGCCCCCCGTCCGCGGGTGTGCGTAATCATGCCCGAATATAATATCACAGTGTTTCCAGTTTTGCAAGGATTTTTTCGCAGCAAAAAATGAAAAAGAGCCCGGATCATTCCGAGCTCTTTTTCGCCTGGATTCAGCTGTTCTTCCACCTTTCATTGACCTGGTTCCAGTAGGTCTCGTTACGGAAATAGTGGGGGGTGAAGCGGAAGTGGATCACCGCGTCACTCTCTTCCTCCCCATACGCCAGACTGTTGTCGCCTACAAAGACGATATCTTTGATCTGGGCCACATCAATGGGGGAGTCCAACTCAAAGCGGACGTGGTCAGCCCGGAAGAAGGTCTGCCCCGCGTCGTCGTGGAACACATCCTGAACGCCGCCGCCCTTTTCAAACTTGGTCCACACCTGGGTACCGTCCTCCAGCAGCACATACACCTGCCAGGGGCCCTGGGCCTCGAACGCAGCATCGTAGGCCGCCCCGTCTGGGATCACCAGATCCATGGCCACGCTGACCGGTGAGATGGTCAGATTTTCCGCCGTGGCCAGCGTGACGCCGTTCAGATTTACGCCGCAGCGCCCCTCAAAGGAGTAGATCTCCGCCGTGGTCTCGATCGGAATGGCGAGGGTAAAGTCCATTCCGGACAGCACACAGGTCTCTTTCCCGTCTTCCAGTGCCCACAGGTTGGACAGGTGGGTAACCTTCAGCCAGGTCGCTTCTTCAGGCAGGGTCTCATCGCAGGTAATCTGGAGCATCAGGGGGATCACTTGGTCGGTGGTATCCGTATCGTCCACTGCCCGGAACCCCCAGCCCCAGCTGCGGGGGTCCACCCGCTGGGTGCAAGCCTCATCTCCATAGAAGGCTGCGGAGCAGTCCCCCTCTTCCTCCCCCAGCCAGAAGTTCCGGCCGTCCGCCGTCTCCTCCGGTATGGGAAGCGCCACCCCTGCCGGAGCGGTGAAGTCCAGCAGCACATAGACCCGCTCCTGATCCTTGACCACCTCTTTGACGGTAATGGAGGCGCCGGAGCCATTTTGATCCTCAAAGACCAAATTCAACTGCTCCGCGCCCAGCTGCTGGGCCTGAGCATCATCGGTAATACCAAACAGTTCCCGGAAGGCGGGAGATACCCCTGCCAGAGATACCGCGCCTACCGCTCCCACCAGCAGGGAGATGGCCGCTACCGCAGCCACCAGTCCCCGGTAGGGCAGGCGCATCCGCCGCGCCGTCGTGGTCGCACGCTCCGCCGTCAGGCGGCGGGTCAGTTCATTCTTTTCCTCCGGCGAAAATTTCAGCCGGTTCAGTTCATCTCGATAGCTTGCCATAGCCCTGTACCTCCAATCCCAGTCTCAGCTTCTGTCTGGCCCGGCTCATCCGGGCCCGTACCGCCTCCGCCCGGATACTCAGGATATCCGCAATTTCATTGGTGTCATAGCCCATATAATAATAGAGCACCAATACCTCCCGGTACTTGGCAGGCAGCTGCTGGACCTCCTCCAGCACGCCCCCCTCTTCCGGTTGGAAAGCCGCCTGTTCGGCCACCGTATCCAGCCCCACCGTCCGGGTATGCCAGGGACTGCGCCGCAAATTTTTGCACAGATTGATGGTCACCCGAATCAGCCAGGCCCGCTCGTGCTCCCGGCTTTCAAAGATAGGGGCGTGGTCCAGCCTCTTAAGCAGCGCCTCCTGGCACACATCCTGTGCGTCCGGCACATTGTTCAGCAGAGAGTAGGCCAGCCGCAGCAGCTGATCGGAATAAGTGTCCACCAGCCGCCGGGCCAGCGCCTCCCTGTCCTGTCCTTCCATGGTCCTCCCTCCTTGCCTTGTGGATTGGAACGCGTTCACCTGGAATACACCTGGGCAAAGCCAAACGTGACAAAACCTCCGGCCGAAGCCGGAGGTTTTTCAAGTCAGCTCTGGTTTTTCTCCCGCCACCAGGCGGCAGATTCCTGCCAGGCAGCGGTATTTTCCGTAGTCTGAGTTCTGGGGACCAGCCCCACCTCGTCTGTCAGGAATCGGCCCAGCCAGGCGGAGAAAATAGCCGCTCCGTCCTGGTTCAGGTGCCCGCCGTCATAGAGATGCTCTGTGGGGATCAGCCCCATCTCCTCGAAGCTGTCCGACCAGTTGTATACCAGCGTCTCCCCATCCAGAGCCAGAATATCTGCCGTATTGCGGGCGTACTGTTCCTGGGTGCAGCGGGTATAGCTGGGATTGAAGGTAATGATGGGCTGGGCACCGTGTTCCCGGCAGAGGGCCAGGATCTTGCCCAGCCACTCCAGGTTGGCGGCGTAGTCCTCCTCCGACACTGTGCGGTTACCTTCCACCACCGTTTCTCCCACGCCGTCCATCACCTGGTCCACCGGCGTAAAGCCCTTGTAGTAGTCCCCCTGTAACGGAACCACCGCTTTTTTCAGATCGCTTTTGCCCATCTCCTTCCAACGGCTGTGGTAGAGAGACAGGTCAAAGAGCAGTCCGGTCCGCAGGTTCTTCTCAGCCGCCGTAAAGATGGCGCCCAGTTTGTTGACCGAGAAGGGCATTTGGCTCACATTCTGCTGGGTATAGTTCTGGTACTGCTTAAAGTACAGAGAGGTACCCTCCAGCACCACGGCGGAGGGAGACTGGGTTTGGAAAATCTCCTTCAAATACCAATAGGTAATGGACAGCGGCTGTTCCGAACCCGCCATCACATACCCCGTCAGGCCGGAGGCATCGTATACCACTGAGGGGTTGAAATCGCAGTAGGCAAAGGAGCTGCCCAGATAGATCACGTCCAGGCTGTCCTCCGGTTCCGCCCGGAAGGCACTCCAGGTGGCTCCGTACATGGTCTGTGAGGGCCGCAGAACGTCGGAGATAAAATTGACCATCACTGCCGTCAGCAGCAGGAAGAGGAGGGCAAAGAAGCACTCTTTCCCCTTGTTCAGGCGCTTCATTGGTGTATCCCCTCCTTAAAAACTAAATCCATACATAAAATCCTGAGCGTCATACCCTGCTCCATAGCTGCCGAAGATCAGGCAGCCAAAGAGGAGCACCCACAGGATGCACCACCGTACCAGCCGGGGCTGTTGCAAATAGGTCTTCCATAGATTGTATCGCTTGCTCAACAAATCTACCAGCAAGAGCAGCAGAAGCCCTGCAGCGGCCGCCAGCAGCTCCCACCGGTCCAGGCCCATGCTCTGGCGCACCCACAGAGGGCCGTGGAGCATCCCGCCCAGAACCGCCAGGGCATTGGACAGAGAACTGGCCTTGAAGAACACCCAGGCCACCGTGGCCAGCAGGAAGGTAATCAGGATCTGCACCCCATGCCGGAAGGGACCGTCCTCCCTGATGTGGAGCAGCCGGTACCCGCCATCCCGCAGGGGCGCAGTAACAGCCCCCATCACCTGATAGAGGCCGTTAAGCACGCCCCACACTACAAAGGTCATGGCCGCCCCGTGCCACAGGCCGCTGACCGCAAAAACGATAAGTACATTCAAATATTTCCGGGCGGTACCCCGCCGGGAGCCGCCCAAGGGGATGTACAGGTAGTCCCGGAACCAGTTGGACAGGGACATATGCCACCGCCGCCAGAATTCTGCAATGGACCGGGAAAAATAGGGTGTGTCAAAGTTCTCCCGCAGGGTGAAGCCCATGCTGTGGGCCACGCCCAGGGCCATGTCGGTGTAGGAGGAGAAATCACAGTAGATCTGGAGGGAAAAGGCCACCGCCGCCCCCATCACCTGCACCGCGCCAAAGGTCTCCGGCGCCCCGAAGATGGTGTTGACCAACACCGCCAGCCGGTCAGCCAGCACCATTTTCTTAAAGGCACCCCACAAAAAGCGCACCAAACCCTCCCGGAACTTGTCCCAGTCAAAGGGGTGCGGTTCCCGGAACTGGGGGGTAAGCTCCCCTGCCCGGCCGATGGGGCCGGACACCACCTGGGGGAAGAAGGAGAGAAACAGAGCGTGGAGCAGAAAATTCCCCTGAGCCTCCGCCTTGCCCCGCCATACGTCGATTACATAGCCCATGGCCTGGAAGAGATAGAAGGAGATACCCACCGGCAGCACAATGTCCAGTACCGGCACATTCCAGGCAATCCCCATGCCGTGAAGAACTTCTCCCACCATAGAGAGGGCGAAGTTGACATATTTGAATAGGAAAAGCAGTACCACGTCGGTCAGCAGGCAGCGCACCAACACCCACCGCCTTTTCTTCTTTCCCAAGGCGATCCCCGCTCCATAGGAAGTGAGAATCACAAAGAGCAGCAGGGTGAGATAGACCGGCTTGGCGCACAGATAGAAAAACCAGCTTGCCAACAGCAGCCACAGGTTCCGCACCTTCCAGGGCAGCAGAAAATAGCCCAGCGCTGTTACCGGAAAAAAGCAGAAGAAGGGCAGGGATAAAAAGGTCAAGAGCGGTCACATCCTTTAAAAAGCCCGCCGGGCTTTGCTCCGGGGCCTCTGGCTCCGAAGTCCGCCGCGGCGGGCCGTGATCTGAGGGATTACTTGTTCATCTGGGCGCTCATGGCCTGGTCAAAGTGCTCGTTGATCTGCTTGGTGAACTCCAGAGCGGCGTTGTAGCCCATCTTCTTATGGCGGTTGTTCATGGCCGCCACCTCGATGATGACCGCCAGATTCCGGCCCGGCTTCACCGGAATGGTGAGGGAGGGCACCTGTACGTCCAGAATGGTGGTGTACAGGTTCTCCAGGCCCAGCCGGTCATACATGGCCCCGTCCTTCCACTGCTCCAGGCTGATGACCATGTCAATCTCCGCCTCTTCTTTAACAGCGCTCATACCGAAGAGGCGGCGCACGTCAATGACGCCGATGCCCCGCAGTTCGATATAGTGGCGGATGAGCTCGGGCGCAGTACCCATCAGGCCGCCGGTGACAGTCTGCTTGATCTCCACCGCGTCGTCGGCGATGAGGCGGTGTCCACGCTTCACCAGCTCGATGGCGGTCTCACTCTTGCCCACACCGGACTCGCCCAGCAGCAGCACGCCCTCGCCATATACCTCCACCAGCACACCGTGGCGGGTGATGCGGGGGGCCAGGTAGGATTTCAGGGAGGCAATGATGGTGCTCATGAGCACACTGGTGGTGTCCTGGCTGCGGAGCACCGTCCGGTCATATTTCTCCGCCATCTCCATGCACTCCGGGAAGGGATCAATGCCCCGGGAGACGATAAGGGCAGGAATATCCTGGCTCAGCAGCAACTCAAAGCTCTCCCGCCTCTGATCCGGTGTCAGGCCCGAGAGGTAGGTATCCTCCACCTTGCCAATGACCTGGAGCCGATGGGGATCGAAGTAGTCAAAAAATCCGGTAAGCTGCAGGCCGGGACGATTCACGTCCTCCGTGCAGATAGCCTGGTCCTCATAGCCCTCCGCCCCGCGGAGCACCTCCAGATTAAACTTTTTGATCAATTCGCCCAGTTTGACGGTGTACAAGCTTTCCATAGCTCTTCCTCCTATAAAGGCGGGTTGTCCCCCGCCGGTCATTTCAAAGCGATTTGTTTTATTATAATGCGTACTGAACAAAGCCACAAACCTTGAAAACCAAGGTTTTCAAGGCCAAATGGCTTTGTTCAAGTGCAAGGGTTTTGGACGAGATCGTCCAAAAAACCTCGCACTTTCCGTTGGTGCGTTGAGACGCGCCAACGGAAATACGCATTGTGACAATGGCTGAATTTCATAAAAACGGCCACTTCGAGCTGTTTTTATAAAATTGCGCGGCTACCTCCGCGCGAATAAACCGCATCACGGTTTATTCAGTAGACATTATTATACCATTCTCTCCTCCCGATTTGCAACCGGGAAGGCAATTTGCCAAAAGAAGCAGTGTGGTAAGAACCTGTGTACAGGCCCCCGCAGAAAAATTCCAGTCATTTTGAAAAAAGCACTTGCTTTTTTGCGTAACTTCTGCTAATATATCGTTCGATGCTTTTGTAAGCGTATCCTGACGAGCGAGGAGGTATAAGTGAATGGCCAAATGTGAATTTTGCGACAAGGGTGTCGTGTTCGGTATTAAGGTGTCCCACTCTCACCGCCGCACCAACCGCCCCTGGAAGCCCAATGTGAAGCGCGTCAAGGCGATCGTCAACGGCACGCCCAAGCACGTTTATGTGTGCACCAGATGCCTCCGTTCGGGTAAGGTCACCCGCGCTGTGTGATTGACCGATAGAAAAAGGACTGCCCAGTCGGGCGGTCCTTTTTTCGTTTTCAGGCATGACAAGCCCACCCTTCTGTGCTATACTGGACCCAGCTTGACAAATGAGGAGGTCCTGCTATGAGCGACTGTCTGTTCTGTAAGATCGCCGCCGGGGAGATCCCGTCCAACAAGGTCTATGAGGACGATCAGGTCTTTGCCTTCTATGACATCGATCCCCAGGCGCCCACCCATTTCCTGGTGATCCCCAAGGCCCACATCGGCTCCTGCGGCGAGATCACCGCCGACAATGCCGGCGTGGTGGCCCATATCTTTGAGGTCATTTCCAAAGTGACCGCCCAGCTGGGCATCACCGACTTCCGAGTGGTGTCCAACTGCGGAGAGCAGGCGGGCCAGTCGGTCCACCACCTGCACTTCCATGTGCTGGCAGGCCGGGATATGACCTGGCCTCCGGGCTAATCCCCCAAAGAAAAGCGGCCGCGCTGTGCGCGGCCGCTTTTGTCATGCCTCTTTCTTCTTTAAATGCCCCTCCAGCCAGGCCAGCACATCCTCATAGACCTGCTGGTGGTTGGTCTCGTTGAGCATTTCGTGGCGGCCCTCCGGGTAAAGCTTGACGGCAACATCCTTTACACCCGCCTCCTTGAACCAGCGGGCCACTTTTTTGACACCTTTGCCCTGCTGGCCCACCGGGTCCCGGTCTCCGGCAAAGAAGTACACCGGCGTATTCGGGTCCAGCCGGGCCAGAGTGCTCTTCCTGGCCAGCAGATTGAGCCCGTGCATCATGTCGTGGAACATACTCACCGTGGGCAGGAACTGACACAGCGGGTCGGCGCAGTAGGCGTCCACCACCGCCTGATCCCGGGAGATCCAGTCCGCCCCGGTGCGGGTGGGCTTGAACTGCTTGTTGTAGGCCCCAACGGACAGGTTGTCCAGCAGTTTGCTGTGGGCCCTGGGGCCTTTGGTTTTCAGAAGCAGGCCGGAGAGGGCCAGCCCCGCGTTCACTTTGGCGGGCGCTTCCTGGCCTGTACCCGACAGGATGGCCCCGTCCACTGTACCCGGCCAGTAACTGAGATAACCCCTCACCACAAAGGAGCCCATGGAGTGACCCATGATAAAATAGGGAGCCTCCGGGCAGGCCTCCCCTGCTAACCGCCGCAGGGTGCGGGTGTCCTTCAGCACATACTTCCACCCATCTTTGTCGGCAAACCAGCCGTACTCCGACGGGTCCGTCGCCGTGCGGCCGTGGCCCAGATGGTCATGACCCACCACCCAGTAGCCGCACTCTGCCAGAAACCGGGCAAAATCGTCATACCGGCCGATATACTCCGAAATTCCGTGGACCAGCTGCACGATGGCCCTGGGCCGCTCCGTCTCCCCTTTCCACCAGGTGGCTCCCACCAGATGGACTCCATCGCTGGAGGGGAAGGTAAATTCCTGCGTCGTCACCATAGAAATCCGGCTCCTCTTATGGTATAATATCGGGTGCTATTTAGTTTAGTCTATTCCATTGCCCGGTATCCGTCAAGAGCAAGGAACGGAAACCGGGAGAAAGGACGCAGAACATGAACGCTGTGGAACGGTTTTTAAAGTACGTCACCTATGATACCCAGTCAGACGAGCACAGCCAGACCACTCCCACCACCGAAAAGCAGAAGGTACTCGGAGAAACCCTGGCCGCGGAACTGAGTCAGATGGGTCTGCACAACGCTCACATGGACGAGTATGGCTACGTCTACGGCTGGCTGCCCGCCACTCCGGGCTGTGAGGGCATCCCCTGTATGGGCCTTATCGCCCACATGGACACCTCCCCCAGCGCCCCCGGCGCTGATGTAAAGCCCCGCATTGTCCACTATGAGGGGGGCGACATCCTCCTGAACGAGGAAAAGCAGATCACCATGAAGGCCTCCGAGTTTGAGAGTCTGTCCAAATATGTGGGCCAGGATCTGATCGTCACCGACGGCACCACCCTGCTGGGAGCCGACGACAAGGCCGGTGTGGCGGAGATCATGTCCGCTGTGGAATATCTCACCCTCCACCCCGAGATCCCCCATGGCCGCATTGCCGTGGGCTTCACCCCCGACGAGGAGGTGGGCAGCGGTGCCGACCACTTCGACGTGGCGGGCTTCGGCGCGGCGGTGGCCTATACCGTGGATGGCGGCGAACTGGGCGAGCTGGAGTATGAAAACTTCAACGCCGCCAGCGCTCAGATCACCATTCATGGCGTGAACATCCACCCCGGCTCCGCCAAAAACAAGATGAAGAGTGCCATTCTCATGGCCGTGGAACTGGTCAACCTGCTGCCTCCCGCCGAGACCCCTGCCCACACCGAGGGCCGGGAGGGCTTCTACCACCTGTGCGAGATGTCCGGCGATGAGACCACCGCTACCCTCTCCTATATCATCCGGGACCACGACCGGGCCAAGTTTGAGGACCGCAAGGCCTTCCTTACCCGTGTTGTGGACTATCTCAACGCCAAATATGGCGCCGGCACGGTGGAAATGGAGTTGAAGGACTCCTACTACAATATGCTGGAGCAAATCGAGCCCCATATGTACCTGATCCATCGCGCCCGGGCCGCCATGGAGGCGGTGGGTGTCACGCCTCTGGAGGTACCTATCCGTGGCGGCACCGACGGCGCCCGTCTCAGCTATATGGGTCTCCCCTGCCCCAATCTGTGTACCGGCGGCGTCAACTTCCACGGGGTCCACGAGTATATCCCGGTGGACGCCCTGCACAAGATGACCGACGTGCTGGTCCATCTGGTAAAAGCCTGAATTTGAGGAATAAGAAAAGTCCCCTCCAAACGGAGGGGACTTTTTTTACATGACCATCTGGAAGAACTGCCAGATCAGCTTACCGCCGTAGAAAATAATGATAATACCGCAGATGATGTTGATGACCCGCAGAATCTTGTCGTTGAAGCGGGCGGAGAAGAGGGAGATCAGCACCGTGATGCCAAAGAACCACAGGAAGGAGGCGGTGGAGGAACCCAGAATCAGCTGAGTGCTCACCCCGCCGGGGTTGCCCGCCCGGAAGCCGCCGAACAGCATGGTACCGTCGATAATGGCCTGGGGATTGAACCAGGTGACCACGCAGGCCTTGGCCGCCACCTTGGGCAGGGAGATATTTACGTCCACATTGTTGTCCATGGTGGGCTTATCCCGCAGCAGACTGATACCAATCCAAATCACGATGGCACCGCCTACCAGCAGAATAACCATCTGCAGCCAGGTGAAGTGTTCCATCAGCGCGCCGATACCAAAGAAGCAGGCCAGCGCCAGGGTCACATCGAAGAATACCACGATGAGGGCAGTCAGCAGCGCCTTGTGCCGGGGCTGAGTCAGAGCTGAATTGATGACGAACAGGTTCTGCATTCCGATGGGGGCCACATAGGCCAGGCCAATGCCAAGACCGGTCAAATAGGGCGGCATGGAAATTCCTCCTAAAAAATACTTTTCATTTTTACAACCTGGTAGTATTATAGTACCTATCTTCTCTCAACGCAAGAACGCAGAAATTTCGTACCAGGTAAGGAGGAACTGACCTGTGGAACATGAAAACTGTCCCTGCATGGAGACCTGCCCTCTGAACCACGCCCTGTCCCTTATCGGCGGCAAGTGGAAGATGCAGATCCTGTGCTCCCTGTATAATAATGGCCCCACCCGGTACAACCAGCTGAAAAAGACCCTGGACGGGGTATCCAACACTGTGCTGGCCAATGCCCTTCGGGAGCTGGAGGAGGACAAGCTGGTCACCCGGACAGAGTATCTGGAGGTACCGGTGCGGGTGGAATACAGCATCACAGAGCCCTGCAAACAGCTGATCCCCATTCTGGATCAGTTGGGTAACTGGAGCATCTCCCTCTAAATACAAAAAAGCCGCGGGCAAAGCCCGCGGCTGGATAGAAACTCAGTCTTTGTGGGTCATATTGAACTTGACCCGGTTCCAGAAGGTATCCTTCTCGTATCCCTTGGAGACCCGGAACTTCCATTCCGCGTCCCTGGCCTGCCTGCGGCAAACCCGCTCGGCAGAACTCATCCGGTCCTCGGGGGGCAAAGTCTGGCTCATCTTGATCTGCAAACCAGCAAACCCGAACATACTGTACTCCTTTCTCAGTCGCACCAGTAACAGGGATTCCTTCTGGCTTAAACATACCAGAGCGGTATCCAAAAGTCAACCGTTGAAAATCACCCAGAAACGCCGTTTAACGGCGGTTAGGAGAATCTATATGGCTAAAACATTGGTATTGGCGGAAAAGCCCTCGGTAGCGCGGGAATTGGCCCGTGTGTTGGGCTGCAAAAAGTCCGGCGAGGGCTTTCTGGAGGGGGAGCGCTACATTGTCACCTGGGCCCTGGGCCATCTGGTGGAGCTGGCGCCCCCGGAGGACTATGACAAGGCTTGGGCCAAGTGGGATCTGCTTACTCTGCCCATGCTGCCTGACAGAATGAAAACGGTGGTCATTCCTCAGTCCGGGCGGCAGTTCCGGGCGGTACAGGCCCAGATGCGGCGTGGCGACGTCAGCGATCTGGTCATCGCCACCGACGCCGGCCGTGAGGGAGAATTGGTAGCCCGGTGGATCATGGAGAAGGCGGGCTGGAAGAAGCCGGCCAAACGGCTGTGGATCTCCTCCCAGACTGATAAGGCCATCAAGGAGGGCTTTGCCCACCTGCGCCCCGCCGCCGACTACGACAACCTGTACCACTCCGCCCGGGCCCGCAGCGTGGCCGACTGGGTGGTGGGTCTCAATGTCACCCGGGCTCTCACCTGCAAGTACAACGCTCAGCTGTCCGCCGGACGGGTCCAAACCCCCACCCTGGCCCTCATTGTGGACCGTGAGGAGGAGATCCGCAAGTTCCAACCCAAGGAATTTTACACCGTTTCTGTGAAGCTAAATAGCTTCACAGCTACATGGCGCGATAAAAACGGGCAAGCCCGTATTTTCAATAAGGAGCAAGCAGATTCCCTTGTCAATAAACTGACAGGAAAGACCGCTGTGCTGACCGAAATCAAGCGCACCTGGAAGCAGACCCCTCCCCCCGCCGCCTACGACCTGACCGAGCTGCAGCGGGATGCGAACAAAAAGTACGCCTACTCCGCCAAGGAGACCCTGTCCGTCATGCAGAACCTCTATGAGGTCCACAAGATCCTCACCTACCCCCGCACCGACTCCCGCTATATCTCCGACGATGTGGTACCCACCCTGCCCGAGCGGCTGCGCAGCGTGATGATCGATGAATACGCTCCCCTGGCCCGGCAGATCATGAGCCATCGTCCCCTTCAGACCCGCTATTTGGTAAACAACGCCAAGGTGAGCGACCACCATGCCATCATCCCCACCGAGGAGCAGGTGGACCTGTGGCGGCTGTCCGGGCCCGAGCGCAACATCTTCGACCTGGTGGCACGCCGGTTTTTGGCGGTGCTGCTGCCCCCCTTCGAGTACGAGGAGGTCTCCCTCAAGCTGACCATCGACGGCGAGACCTTCCACGCCCGGGGCAAAATCGTGAAGGAGCCGGGCTGGAAGGCGGCCTATGATCGTTCCTTCGACCTGGAGGAGCCCGAGGATGAAGAGGAGCGGGAGCAGTCTCTGCCCGACCTGCGCCAGGGGGACAAGCTGCCTGTGCTGTCCGTCCGGGCCAATGTGGGCAAGACCGCACCTCCCAAGCGGTACACCGAGGCCACCCTGCTCACCGCCATGGAGCACCCTGCCGCTCAGGTACAGGACCGGGACCAGAGTAAGATTCTGGAGGAAACCGGCGGCCTGGGCACCCCCGCCACCCGGGCAGATATCATTGAAAAGCTGTTCTCCGCTTTCTATATCGAGCGCCGGGGCAAGGAGTTGGTACCCACCTCCAAGGGGGTCCAGGTGGTGGGACTGGCCCCTACCGACCTGCGCTCGGCCTCCCTCACCGCCCAGTGGGAAAAACGGCTGGGAGACATCGCCCAGGGCAAGGAGAAGGAGGATGCCTTCGTGGGTGAAATGAAGGGCTACGCCTCCCATCTGGTGGCCGAAGTGAAGGCCAGCGACGCCACCTATACCCACGATAATGTGACCCGTGAGAAGTGCCCCGACTGCGGCAAATTTCTGCTCAGCGTCAAGGGTAAACGGGGCAAGATGCTGGTGTGTCCCGACCGGGAGTGCGGCTACCGCCGCTCGGTCACCCAGACCACCAACGCCCGCTGCCCCAACTGTCACAAGAAGATGGAGCTGCGGGGCGAGAGAGACAAGCAGCTCTTCGCCTGCGTGTGCGGCTACCGGGAACGGCTCAGCGACTTCAAGAAACGGCGGGAGACCAAATCCGCCGGTAAGGGAGATGTGCGCCGCTATCTCCAGCAGCAGGAGCAGCAGAAGGACAGCGGCAGCTCCGCCATGGCCGAGCAGCTGAAAAAGTGGCTGGAACAGAACAAATAAGAGAGAATCAGAGAGAAAAGAGGGATTTCTATGGATGTAATCGTATCCTTCATCAACTGGCTGGACGACTTTATCTGGGGTATCCCCATGATCGTGCTGCTCTTCGGCACCCACCTGTTTATGACGGCACGCACCGGCTTCATCCAGCGCAAAACCTTTACGGGCATTCGCCTGTCCGTAACCCGTGACCCCGACTCCCCCGGCGACGTGAGTCAGTTTCAGGCCCTCACAACTGCTCTGGCCTCCACCATCGGCACCGGCAACATCATCGGTGTGGGCACCGCCATTTTCCTGGGCGGCCCCGGCGCGGTGTTCTGGTGCTGGATCGCCGGCATTTTCGGTATTGCCACCAAGTACGCCGAGTCCCTCATCGCCGTAAAGTACCGAGTCCGCACCCCCGACGGTAAAATGCAGGGCGGCGCCATGTACGCGCTGGAGCGGGGCCTTGGCCTGAAATGGCTGGGTGTCCTCTTTGCCGCCCTGGCTGCGCTGGCCTCCTTCGGCATCGGCTGCGGCACCCAAATCAATGCCATTGCCGAGGTCATTGAGAACAACATCCCCCTGCCCATTCCGCCCATCGTGGTAGGCATTGTAGGCGGCCTGCTCACCGCCATCGTTATCATTGGCGGCATCAACTCCATTGCCAGCGTCTGTGAAAAACTGGTACCCTTCATGGCCGCCTTCTATGTACTGGGCTGTATCATCATCCTTGGCTTTAATTACGACTTCATCCTCCCCGCCATCGGCGCCATTGTTCGTCTGGCCTTCACCCCCGGCGCGGTGGCCGGCGGTCTGGTGGGTCAGGGTCTGATGATCGCCATGCGCTTCGGCGTGGCCCGCGGCCTGTTCTCCAACGAGTCCGGCATGGGCTCCGCCCCCTTGGTGGCCTCCGCCGCCCAAACCCGCAATCCGGTGCGTCAGGCCCTGGTGTCCGCCACCGGCACCTTCTGGGACACGGTGGTGGTGTGCCTCATGACCGGCCTGGTGCTGGTATCCACCATTATGAAAAATCCCGCCATCAACATGGCCGACATCACCGACGGCGGCAAGCTGACCACCCTGGCCTTCTCCCAGATCCCCGTACTGGGACCGGTAATTCTGGTGGTGGGTATCATCACCTTTGCCTGGTCCACCATTCTCGGCTGGTCCTACTACGGTGAACGGTGCGCCCAGTATTTGTGGGGCAAGAAGGCCATTCTCCCCTACAAGATTCTCTTTGTAGCCGTTGTGGTGGTGGGCCCCGTGCTGGCTCTGGACCTGGTGTGGACCATTGCTGATATCCTCAACGCCCTCATGGCCATCCCCAACCTGATCGCGGTTCTTTTGCTGTCCGGAGTCATCGCAAAAGAGACGAAATATTACCTGAGCCACCTGGACGAAGTGGACACCACGGAGATCCCCAGCGTAGATAAATAGTTGACAACACTTTTCCACAGTGCTATGATAAGGCCAACAAGTTCATATGCAGTCTTCAGGGCAGGGTGAAATTCCCGATCGGCGGTAAAGTCCGCGAGCGCGTAAGCGCAGGATTTGGTGCAATTCCAAAACCGACAGTTAAAGTCTGGATGGAAGAAGACGCCGGTGGGAATGAATCTTACCCCTGCTTTATATCCGTTTCATTCCGCCCCGTAGATGCTTTCTCAGCGCCCCGAAGTTGCTTCGGGGCGCTTTTTTCGTCCCGAAAAGGAGGGAGAAGCGAATATGAACGACACCGACTATATGGGGCTGGCTATAAAGCTGGCCCAACGGGGTACCGGATGGACCAGCCCAAATCCCCTGGTAGGGGCGGTGCTGGTGAAGGAGGGCCGCATCATTGGCCAGGGATGGCACCGCCGCTGCGGCGGCCTCCACGCCGAGCGGGAGGCTCTGGCTGCCTGCACAGAGGACCCGACAGGAGCCACCCTGTATGTCACCCTGGAACCCTGCTGCCACCAGGGCCGTCAGCCCCCCTGCACTCAGGCCATTCTGGATGCAGGCATTGCCAAGGTGGTCATCGGCTCCCGGGACCCCAACCCCCTGGTCCACGGCAAGGGAGCAGCCCTGCTGCGGCAAGCCGGGGTAGACGTGGAAGAAGATTTCATGCGGAACCAGTGCGATACCCTGAACCCGGTATTCTTCCACTACATCACCCACAAGACTCCCTATGTGGCCATGAAATACGCCATGACCGCCGACGGCAAGATCGCCTGCCATACCGGCCTGTCCCAGTGGGTCACCGGAGAGACCGCCCGGGCTCACGTTCAGACTCTGCGGCACCAGTACCGTGGCATTCTGGCAGGTATTGGTACGGTGCTCCAGGACGACCCCATGCTCACCTGCCGGATGGAGGGCGGCCGCAATCCGGTGCGCATCATCTGCGACTCCCAGCTACGCATCCCCCTCACCTCCAACCTGGTCCGCACCGCCAAGGAGGTGCCCACCATCGTGGCCTGTGCCTCCCCCATGCCGGACAAGCGGGCTGCCCTGGAGGGCCTTGGGAGCACAGTACTGGACCTGCCCGGCGCCGACGGCAGAGTGAACCTGCCCGCCCTGATGACAGAGCTGGGAAAACGGGAGATTGACGGCGTACTGCTGGAGGGGGGCGGCGGCCTCAACGAGTCCATGCTGCGGCAGGGTCTGGTGCAGAAGGTCTATTGCTACCTGGCCCCCAAGCTATTCGGCGGCGCGGAGGCCAAAAGCCCGGTGGAGGGCCGGGGAGTGGACCGCCCGGAGGACTGCTGGCGGCTCTCCCCTCCCACCTGCACCCCCATGGGGGAGGACCTGCTGCTGGAATACGAGGTGATACAACATGTTCACAGGGATCATTGAGGAACTAGGCACCATCCGCAGGGTGGGGCCGGGTAGTCTGGAACTGGCCGCCCACACCGTGCTGGAGGGCACCAAACTGGGGGACTCCATCGCAGTGAATGGGGTGTGCCTGACGGTGACCGCCCTCTCCCCCGCCGGCTTTACCGCCGACGTGATGCCCGAGACCTTCCGGCGCACCGGCCTAGGCGGGCTCCATCCCGGCTCCCAGGTCAATCTGGAGCGGGCGATGGCTGCGGATGGCCGTTTCGGGGGCCACATCGTCACCGGCCACATCGACGGCACCGGCACGGTAACCTCCCTCCGGCGGGAGGGCAACGCGGTGTGGGTCACCATCTCCGCCCCCCCGGAACTGCTCTCCGGCATTGTGGAGAAGGGCTCCATCGCCATTGACGGCATCAGCCTGACGGTAGCTGCCGTCACTGACCGGGATTTCTCCGTCTCCATCATCCCCCACACCGGGGGCCACACCACCCTGCTGGACCGGAAGGCGGGAGACACCGTCAACCTGGAGACCGATATTTTGGGAAAGTACGTGGCCAGACTGCTGGGCCGGGAGGCACCCAAGCCCTCCGGCATCACCATGGAATTTCTGGCTCAACACGGATTTTAAAGGAGGATACATACCATGGGATTTGCCACCATTGAGGAGGCCCTGGAGGAGCTGCGGGCCGGACACCTCATCATGTGCATCGACGACCCCGACCGGGAGAATGAGGGCGATCTGATCTGCGCCGCCCAGTTTGCCACCACCGAGAACGTAAACTTTATGGCAGTCCATGCCAAGGGTCTGATCTGCACCCCTATGTCGGAGGCCGTGGCCGCCCGGCTGGGACTGGAGCAGATGGTAAAGGTAAACACCGATAACCATCAGACCGCCTTTACCGTGTCCATCGACCATGTGGACACCACCACCGGCATCTCCGCCGAGGAGCGGGGCTTCACTTGCCGCCGGTGCGCCGCTCCCGACGCCAGGCCGGAGGAGTTCCGGCGACCCGGCCATGTGTTCCCCCTGGTGGCCCGCCGGGGCGGGGTGCTGGCCCGCAACGGACACACCGAGGCCACGGTGGATCTGTGCCGCCACGCAGGCCTTGCCGAGTGCGGCCTGTGTTGCGAGATCATGCGGGATGACGGCACCATGATGCGCACCACCGAGCTGCTGATAAATGCTGAGGCCTGGGGCATCAAGGTCATCACCATCAAAGATCTCCAGGACTACTGCCGCCTCCACGACAAGCACGTGGTCCGGGAGGCGGTGGCCAAAATGCCCACCAAATACGGTGACTTCACCATCTACGGCTACACCAACGACCTCACCGGCGAAAGCCATGTGGCTCTGGTCAAAGGCGATATTGGGGACGGCATGGGGGTGCTGTGCCGGGTCCACTCCGAGTGCCTTACCGGCGACGTGTTTGGCTCCCAGCGGTGCGACTGCGGCCAGCAGCTGGCCGCCGCCATGGAGCGCATCGAAAAAGAGGGCCGTGGCGTGGTGCTCTATATGCGGCAGGAGGGCCGGGGCATCGGTCTCATCAACAAGCTGAAAACCTACACCCTCCAGGAGCAGGGGTATGACACGGTGGAGGCCAACATCAAGCTGGGCTTCGCCCCCGACCTGCGGGAGTACTGGATCGGAGCTCAAATTCTCCGGGATCTGGGGGTCAAGGAACTGCGCCTTCTGACCAATAATCCGGACAAGATCTACGGTCTGTCCGGCTTTGGCCTGGAGATCACCGAACGCGTTCCAATCGAGATCGCGCCCCAGGAACACGACCATTTCTATCTGTGGACCAAACGTGAAAAAATGGGCCACCTGCTGGAGCAGGTGACCGACGACGATAAGATTCAGGGAGGTATTTGACATGAACATTCTGGAAGGAAAACTGATCGGCAGCGAAAGCCTGCACATCGCCATTGTGGCGTCCCGATTCAACGAGTTTATCGTGAGCAAGCTGCTCTCCGGCGCAGAGGACGGCCTGGTACGTCACGGCATTCCCACCGAGAACATTGACGTTGCCTGGGTACCCGGTGCCTTTGAGATTCCGGTAGCCGCCCTCCACCTGGCCCAGAGCGGCAAGTATGACGCGGTAATCTGCCTGGGCGCTGTCATCCGTGGCTCCACCTCCCACTACGACTATGTGTGCGCCGAGGTGTCCAAGGGCGTGGCTCAGGCCTCTCTCCAGACCGGCAAGCCGGTGCTCTTCGGGGTACTCACCACCGACACCATTGAGCAGGCCATCGAGCGTGCCGGCACCAAGGCAGGCAACAAGGGCTACGACTGCGCCCTGTCCGCCATCGAGATGGTCAATCTCTTCAGCAAACTGGGCTGAAACAGGACTAAAAGGGGCTGCTGCATTTTGCAGCAGCCCCTTTTTAACGCAGCAGCACTGCCATATCATCCGGCAGAGGTGCAGTCCAGTGGAGAGCCGCCCCGGTGATGGGATGGGTCAGAAAGAGCTCTGATGAGTGGAGGGCTGGCCGGGCAATGAGACCCTTGTCCTCCCTGCCGTAGAGGAAGTCGCCGGTGAGAGGACAGCCCAGCCATGCCATATGGACCCGTATCTGATGGGTGCGGCCCGTCTCCAGAATGAGCTCTACCAGGGTCCGGTTCCCTGTCTGTTCTACTACCCGGTAGCAGGTGGCCGCAGGCTGGCCCGCCGGATCCACCTGACGCTGGATCAGAGAACCGGGTACCCGCCCGATGGGGACCTCCACCCTCCCCTGTTCCGGCACCGGTACCCCGTCGCACACCGCTAGATAGATCCGCCGAAAGGCAGCCGTATGGAGCTGCTCCTTCAGCCGCTCCTGGGCCAACGGGTGTTTGGCAATCACCATCAGGCCGGAGGTACCCCTGTCCAGCCGATGGACCGGATGGACCCCCGCCGGTTCTCCCTTCTGCTGGTAATAATAAGCTACATAGTTGCACAGGGTCTCTCTGCCGTTGCCTGGTCCAGGATGAACCGGTACACCGGGGGCCTTGTTGACCACCAGCAGGTCCTGGTCCTCATAGACCACATCCACCGGCCCAGGCGTGGGGACCACAGCCTCAGGCCGATCCGGATCGTCCACCCGCACCGAGAGAACCTGTCCCGCCGCTGCCCGCTGGCCGGTGATAGCCCGGACGCCATCCAGCAGGATGCCGTCCTCCAACCATTTGATCCGTTTGATCACAGTACCTGACAGTCCCAGCTCCCGGCGGAGCAAGGTGTCGATCTTCTCTCCATCCCATGCCGAGGTCACTGTCAGTGTCAGCCGCCGTCCATCCTGTTGGGGCATTGTGTCCCCCTCCTCTCTTTTTTGAGTATAGCATGGCAGGCTATGCTTTTCAAATTGAGCTTTTTCATGTATAATAGTTAGATAAGCAAGTGATACTTGGGTAGCACCACTGCACCTTTCCAGGAAGCGAGGCGCCGTCTATGGCAGAAAAACTGGGCATCTACATCCACATTCCCTTTTGCCGCAGCAAATGCGACTATTGCGACTTCTACTCTCTGGCCGGGCAAGAGGGACGGATGGACGACTACCAGAAGGCCTTACTGGCCCATCTCAAGGAAACCGCCCCTCAGGCCAGAGGCTGGCAAGTTGACACCGTTTATTTTGGCGGCGGTACACCCAGTTTTTATGGGGAAAAGCGGCTGCGGGAGCTGCTGCGGTTGATCGCCAAACGCTTTGATCTGGCTAAGGACGCGGAAATTACCGTGGAGTGCAATCCGGACAGTGTGGATCTGAAAATGCTCCAGGCCCTCCGTCGGGCTGGGGTCAACCGGCTCTCTTTGGGCGTTCAGTCCGCCTGTGACCAGGCCCTCCAGAGCCTTCACCGCCCCCATACCTTTGAACAGGCGGTTCAGGCTGTCACCCTGGCACGGCAGGCTAAGTTCCAGAACCTGAGTCTGGACCTGATCTACGGTCTGCCCGGTCAGGATCTGGCAAGCTGGCAGGACACGGTGGAGCAGGTTCTCACCCTCAAGCCGGAGCACCTGAGCTGCTACGGCCTGAAGGTGGAGTCGGGTACCCCTCTGGACTACCGGGTCTCCCGGGGCGAAAAGCTGCCCGACGATGACGCCCAGGCGGATATGTACCTCTGGACCGTGGAACGGCTGGAAAAAGAGGGCTACCGCCAGTATGAAATCTCCAACTTCGCCCGTTCCGGCTATCAGTCCCGCCATAATCTGAAGTATTGGATGGGCCATCCCTATATTGGCTTTGGTCCCGGCGCTCACTCCGACTTCGGCGGGCGGCGCTACTCCTTTATCCGGGACCTGGAGGGCTATATCTCCGGCGTTTTGGAGGGAGGCGTGGTGATCGACTCCTCCGACTTGATCCCCGCCCGGGAGCGGGGCAGTGAGTACCTCATGCTCCGGCTGCGTACCACCCGGGGCATTGAGGAGTGGGAATACCGCCGAGAGTTCTTCCTGGACTTCGACCCCATCGAGCAGAAGCTGGAGGACTACGAACGCCACGGTTGGGCGGAGCGCCACGACCGCCGCTGGCATCTGACCCCCAAGGGTTTCCTGGTGTCCAATCAGCTCATTGGAGATCTGCTGGTGATCCAGGAAGAGGCGACCTTGGAGAAAACCCTTCCTCGATTGAAACAAGGCCGTCCCGAGGACGCAGAATAAAGATTTGGGTACAAATACCCCCGCTTGTTTACAAGCGGGGGTATTTGTGTTAACATAACGTATGTATCTTTTCACCCTACCATAGGAGGACAATCATGAAGCACTTCATCCGGCGATGCGCCGCAGCAGGCCTGGCTCTGGCCCTGACGGTCACTGCGGCGTCGGCCTCATACGCCCTGGGCTGGGACCTGCACACAGGACAGGTCCCTCTGTCTCAAGGCGCCACTCTGAGAAAAAACATTTTCTGGAGCGACACCTACTCCGATCTGCGCCACGAGTACTACATCTCTTACAGCCCCAATGAAAATGTAGTGCCCACTGTGGCCTACGGAAACAAGGTACTGGACCGGCTCACCCTGTCCAGCATGGCCAAGAATCTGGAAAACCAGGGGAAGCGGGTAGTCTCCGGCATCAACGGAGACTGGTATGTACTCTCCACCGGCTCTACGGTAGGCCTGCTGGTCACCGATGGCGTGGTGCGGGCCACCCCCTACTACAACAGCTCCTGGGCCATTGGCTTCAACGAGGACGGTACCGCCTTCATCGGTCAGCCCGCCCTCTCCACCACCGTCACCTTCGGCGGCGCCACCTATAAATTAAGCGGTGCCATCAACAAGGTCCGCAAGATCACTGCCAGCGACACCAGCGGCGGACTGACCCTGCTCACCTCCGACTTTGCTTCCACCACCCAGAACACCGACCCCGGCGTGGACGTAATCCTCACCCCGGTGGACGACGGCACAGGAGTCTATGCCACTCAGCCCACCATCGGCAAGGAAGTCCAGTACACTGTGGACCAGGTACTGGAGTCCACCGGCAGCATCGCCATCCCAGAGGGCAAGGCCGTCCTCACCATGAATGCCAAGGACAACGCCGACATTTTGGCCAAGCTCCGCGCCCTCCAGCCCGGCGATACGGTGACCCTGTCCATCACCAGCACTGATGAGCGCTGGAACTCGGTTACCCAGGCTCTGGGCGGTACTTATAAGATCGTCACTGACGGCAAGGTGGTCTCATCCGGCCTGCCCTCGGAGCGCACCGCCTGGACTGCAGTGGGCGTCAAGGCCGACGGCACCGTGATTTTCTACACTCTGGACGGCAAGCAGTCCGGTTACAGCGTGGGCTGCACTCTGTCCCAGGCGGCTCAGCGCCTGGTAGAACTGGGTTGTGTGGAGGCCATCGCCATGGACGGCGGCGGCTCTACCACCATCGGCGCTACCTATCCGGACACCAATGGAATGCAGGTGGTCAACCGCCCCTCCGATGGCTCTCAACGCTCCAACAGCACCGCCATCTTCCTGACCACCACCCTTCAGCCCACTGGTGAGCTGGACAGCTACTATGTGACCCCCACCGACTCCATGCTGCTCTCCGGCGCCACAGTTCAGCTCTCCGCCACCGGCCTGGATACCAACTACTATCCCACCACCGGAAACACAGTATCCTGG
This sequence comes from Flavonifractor sp. An9, assembly GCF_002161245.1. NCBI lineage: Bacteria > Bacillati > Bacillota > Clostridia > Eubacteriales > Oscillospiraceae > Flavonifractor > Flavonifractor sp. An9. The sequence continues at coordinate 72,297 of NZ_NFHC01000008.1, read as the reverse complement.
TCCGTTTCTGACGGCGGCGGAACCGTCAATGAAAGCGGACTCTTTACCGCCGGCAGCAAGAGCGGCTTCTACCAGGTCACCGCAACGGACGGCACGCACTCGGGTACCGCCTATCTGACCACTGTGGCCACGCCGGACACCATCACCATTTCCAATGAGTCTACCGGCTCCAAAGTCACCTCCCTGAACCTGAATCCCGGCCAGCAGATCGATTTGAAGGCCTCCGCCACCTACCGCACCCTGGCTCTCACCGCCCAGGACACCTGCTTCACCTGGTCTATGGACGCTTCACTGGGCACGGTAGATGCAAACGGTGTACTGACCGCCTCCCAGAACAGCGGCAGCGGCAAGCTCACCGTCTCCGCCGGCGGCAAAAGCGTCACCATTCCCGTGACCATCGCCAGCCATGTCAAGACGCTGGATACCTGTGAGGGCAACCTATCCTCCTTCCAGAATACCAATACCGCCACCGCCGAGGCAGAAACCAGCCTGGACTTTGTACACAACGGCAGCCAGAGCCTGAAGCTGTCCTACGACGCCACCAGCGGCTCCGCCAGTCTGTCTACCTCCCTCTCCATTCCCGAAGGGGAGAGCTGGCTGGGTATGTGGGTCTATGGCAACGGTTCGGGCAATACCCTGATGGCTACCACCGCTGACCAGGATGGGCAGACCCAGCAATTCCTCCTGACCGCTCTGGACTTCACCGGCTGGAAGTATGTCATGGTCCAGCTGCCCACCGGCGCCTCCTCCCTGTCCAGTCTGGATGTGGTCTATGGCGGCGGTGCGGAGCGGCAAATCGGCTCCATCTGGCTGGATCAGTTGGTCACTGCCAATCAGCAGGTTACTGATAACACCGCCCCCACCGTCTCCGTGTCGGTAAAGGGCACCCAGCTCACTGCCACAGTCAAGGACGATCTGGACCAGACCATCCCCCAGAGCAACGTCACTCTCACCTACGACGGCAAGGTCCTGACCGGCACCTGGAATGAGAGCACCGGTACCCTCACTGCCACTCTGCCTGCCGCCGACAGCGGCTATCATCGGGTCACCGTTACTGCCTCTGATGCCAGCGGCAATCTGGCCCGGGCCTCCGCCGATGTGAAGCCCTCCTCCAGCCGGACCAGCCCCTTCGGCGACATGACCGGCCACTGGGCCGAACCCTATGCCACCTTCCTGTACGACCAGGGCATCTCCCAGGGCACCGGTGGAGCCACTCCCCAGTACGAGCCCAACAAGAACATCTCCCGGGCAGAGTTCTTCGCTCTGGTTGCCCGGTGGATGGATCTGGACCTGGAGCAGTATGCCAATGTGGAGCTGCCCTTTGCCGATGCCGACTCCATTCCCTCCTGGGCTCTCAACGAGATCAAGGCCATGTACAGCCTGGGTATCCTTCAGGGCGCCTCCAGCGGCGGCCAGCTGCTGGCCAATCCCATGTCCACCATCACCCGGGCAGAGGCCATCACCATTCTGGGCCGCACCCAGGCCAAGGGATACACCGCCAACGATCTAACCTTTGACGACGCCGGTCAGGTCCCCTCCTGGGCCCTCTCCTACACACAGATTCTGGTCACCCAGGGCGTAGTCAGCGGCAACAACAATCTGATCCGCCCCTCCGACTCCATCACCCGGGGCGAGGTGGCCAAGCTGCTGTACGCCATGCTGTAATATGAAACAGGCAAGAAAAAAGTGCGCTGATGGTAGCTACTCATAAAACAGCATCAACAATCAACTGAAACAGGGTAGCTGCCATACGGATTGCCACAAAAGCGGGTAAGAGGTCAAAGACTTCTTGCCCGCTTTTTCTGTGCCGCGTGGAACGATAGAAAGGCATTTTTGCGCTTTCAAGGGATACGATACTACTTGTTCTGTTTCCGTTCTCTGCAAGTCGCATAAATCAAGGCTTTTCGCCTGCCTAAATGTCCACGCTGGCATGGCAAAATGTTACGCAGTAGACCGCCATTTTTGAGGGTGGGGATATAAACACTCAACTCTTGTGTTTTCAAGTCTGCAAAACCGCGTTGTGTAAGGCGCTCTCGCTCTCTATTGCGTAACACATCATCATAGATTGAGGGCGCAAGCGGTCTATCCGTTTGCGCCCTCTTGATTACCCGACAGCAAAGACGGGCAAAGCCGTCAAGGACGCGAAGCGCGAAGTTTATCCTTGACGGCTTTTTCTGCCTTTGCTACTTGTCATCTGTCAAAGCGGAACTTGGGTAGTGCTTCCATTAAGGACGCTTTGAGATAATCTTGAATATCGTCGTTGATACTCCCTTGAAAGTAGGACAGATATTTGATGTAGCCGGTATAGGTTTGAATGACGGTGTTCACCGCTTCCGGCTCCCCGGCGGTTGCCTTTACAATCGTTTCATAGGGCAGCAAATTGCCTGTGTTGCGAACCATGAAGAACAATTCCGCAAGGCTATGGGTGCGAAGCAGAAAGCCGAAGCAAAAAGAGAACTCGCGGCGAAGCGTCGGCAACTGACGCAGGCAGAACGACGGATAGAAGAACTTGACCGACTATTCAAGCGTATTTATGAGGACAACGTAGGCGGAAAACTATCTGACAGCAGATTTCAAATGCTCTCTGACGACTACGAGCAGGAGCAGAAAGAACTGCGGGAAAAGCTGTTGCGGTTGAATGAAGAAATTACAGAACAAGAGGAACAGGCAGAGAATATCGACAGGTTTATCTGCAAGGTGCGGAAGTATCTCGACTTGAACGAGCTGACACCCACTATCCTAAACGACATGGTAAAGGCGGTATATGTTCACGCGCCGGACAAGTCGAAGGGTTATCGGGAACAACAGATTGACATTTCCTATGACCTTGTAGGAATACTCCCCGCGTCTTTACTGATTGACCTGCAAAACGGAGAAACGGCATAGCCGAAGCTACGCCGTTTCCTGAAAACATTCTTATGCTGTTTTATGCGTGCCGCCCCGACGCGCACTTTTTTCTTGCCTTTATTCTGTTTTGGGCAACCGTCCATACAGTTCCATCTGCCGGTGGAGTTTGGCCGCCAGTTCCGGGCTGTCAAAGCCCTCCGCCGCCCGCCAGGTCCAGTTGCGGCCCAGGGTGGAGGGGATATTCATCCGGGCCTCCGAACCCAGGCCCAGCACATCCTGGATCTGCACCACGGCGCACCGGCCCACACTGGCCCAAACCGTCCGCATCATGCCCCAGTTCTCCCCCTCCTGCTGGTCCAGGTGGAGATACTCCCGGGCATAGGCCACATCCTCCGGCCGGGCAGTCACCAGCCAGCCCATGGCGGGCTCGTTGTCGTGAGTGCCCACATAGACCACACAGTTGACCGGATAGTTGTGGGGCAGATAGGCCGGTCCCTCCTTATCCCGGCTGTCAAAGGCAAACTCCAGCACCTTCATGCCGGGAAATCCGGTCTCATCCCGGAGCCGGTGGACCGAGGGGGTCAAAAAGCCCAGATCCTCCGCAATAATCTCTTTTTTGCCCAGAGCCCGCTCCACAGCCTGAAACAGTTTAATCCCCGGTCCCTGCCGCCACCGCCCGTTCTGAGCGGTGGGCTCCCCATAGGGGATGGCGTAGTAGGCGTCAAAGCCCCGGAAGTGGTCGATCCGCAGCACATCGTAGATCTCACACTGATAGGCGATGCGGCGCACCCACCAGGAGAAATTGTCCCGCTCCATGTAGTCCCAGTCAAAGAGGGGGTTGCCCCACAGCTGGCCGTCGGCGGAGAAGCCGTCGGGGGGACAGCCCGCCACCTCGGTGGGCCGCCGGTGCTCGTCCAGCTGGAACTGCTCCGGGTGGGCCCACACGTCCACGCTGTCGGCGGAGACATAGATGGGCAGGTCCCCGATGATTCGGATGCCTTTCCCATTGGCGTATTCCTTGAGTGCCTTCCACTGGCGGAAAAAGAGGTACTGCACCCCCCGCCAGAAGGCCAGATCGGCGGCCAGGGCCCGCCGCACCCGGTTGAGGGCCACCCGGTCCCGGTTCTGGATGGCCGGTTCCCAGTCGGTCCAGGGCTCTCCGCCGTTGGCCTCCTTCATAGCCATAAAGAGGGCGTAGTCCTCCAGCCAGAAGGAGTTTTCCTCGCAGAAGGCCCAGTAATCCGCGGTGGGTGCGGCCAGCAGCGCCTTGCAGGCCTTCCGCAGCACCGGATAGCGGTTCTGATACAGCTTGCCGTAATCCACCCGCTGTGGGTCGCTCCCCCAGTCCAGTCCCTCATAATCCGCCCGGTCCAGCAGGCCGTCGGCCGCCAGGTCGTCCAGATCAATGAGGTAGGGGTTACCGGCAAAGGTGGAAAAGCTCTGATAGGGGGAATCTCCATAGCTGGTGGGACAGATGGGCAGGATCTGCCACAGGGACTGGCCCGCCGCCTGGAGGAAATCCACGAACTGCCGGGCACAGGCGCCCATGGTGCCCACGCCGTAGGGGGATGGCAGCGAAGTGAGGTGCATCAGGATGCCGCCGGTCCGCATAGTTTCACGTCCTTTCCTTCACGCTCTCCCCTTCCAAAAAGGTATAGGGGATCAATTCATGGGCGGGCTTCGCTCCGTCCTGAATCTGGTGGATCAGCAGATCCACGCTCCGCTCCGCCAGCCGCTGGGCGTCCTGGCGGACGGTGGTGAGCCGGGGCACCGCGTACCGCCCCAGCACAATGCCGTCATAGCCCAATATGGAGATATCCTCCGGCACCCGCAGACCCCGGTCATGGAGGGCCCGCATGGCCCCCAAGGCCTGCACGTCGGACATGGCAAACACGGCGGTCATACCGGGCAGCTTATCCAGCAGCCGCTCCATGGCGGCGTAGCCTCCCGACAGATCGAAGCGGGCGGTCTCATATTGGCTCGCCTCGTCCAGGACCAGTCCCCGGTCGGCAAAGGCCTGCCGCACCCCTTCCAGGCGGGCCTGGGCGGCGTCGGACTGCTCCGCCCGGCCGCCCAGGATACCAATGGTCCGGTGGCCCAGTTCCATGAGCCGCTCTACCGCACGGCGGGCGCCGTCGGTGTCGTCGGTGGAGACGCTGGACAGATTGGGCTGGTCCAGCCCGGCTGCCGAGTTGGTCACCAGCACGCATGGGATGGTGATACTGTGAAAGCCGGCCCGGAACAGGCTCAGGTTGCTGCCCAGGAAGAGGATGCCCATGGGCCGCCGCTCCCGGCACACCCGGATGGCCTGATCGATCTCATCGTCATCCTCATCGATGTAGTAGATCAAGCTGGGGTATCCACTGTCCCGGATACGGGTCTGGATACGCTCCACCAAATCGGCAAAGAGCATATTCTGGGTGCCTTTGACGATAAGTGCCACTCCGCTGCTGGCCTGCTGCTTGAGGTGCTTGGCATTGCTGTTGCGCGTAAAATGGTGGGCCTCCACCACCGCCATCACCTTGGCGCGGGCCTCCTCGGATACGTCCGGGCGGTTGTTGAGTACCCGGGAGACGGTACCCACCGCATAGCCGGACAGCTTGGCGATGTCTTTGATGGTCAAAGAAACTCACCTCTTGTCGGTCTGCGTCTTTTTTATCCCTTGACCGCGCCGGCGGCCACGCCCTTGATGATGTGCTTCTGGCAGGACAGATAGAAGATAACCACCGGGATCACGGCCATAATGAGGGCCGCCATAATGGCGCCCATATCCACCCGGCCATAGGAGCCCTTCATGTACTGAATCACAATGGAGATGGTCTTATACTTCTTGATGTCCAGGGTCAGGTAGGGCAGCAGGAAGTCGTTCCAGATCCACATGGTCTCCAGAATACCCACGGAGATGTAGGTGGGCTTCATGATGGGGAGCACCACCGAGAAGAAGGTACGGATGGGGGAACAGCCGTCGATCATGGCGGCCTCCTCGATCTCAATGGGGATGGACTTGACGAAACCGCAGAACATGAATACCGCCAGTCCCGCGCCAAAGCCCAGGTAGATGATGATGAGGCCCCAGGGGGTACCCAGGCCCAGCCGGTCGGTGACCAGGGACAGGGTGAACATGACCATCTGGAAGGGAACCACCATGGAGAACACACACAGGATGTAGATGGCCTTGGTGACCCTGGTCCGCACCCGGGTGATAAACCAGGCGCACATGGAGGTGCAGATCAGAATGACGAGCACCGAGCCCACGGTGATGAACACTGTCCATCCCACCGCTTTCAGGAAGTCGTACTGGTTGATGGCGGTAGCATAGTTGTCCAGACCGGTAAAGGTGGTCTCATTGGGCAGCTTGAAGGGCTCCAGATTGATGTAGGACTTCTTTTTGAAGGAGTTGAAGAGTACCACCACAACGGGCAGTACATAGAAAATACTGATGAAGGTAAACAGGCCGGTGCCCAGCCGGTTCAGCCGCTTTTTCCGGATCATTACTGCTGCACCTCCTTGGAACGGGTGGCTTTCAGCTGGATCAGGCCGATGGCCACCACCAGAATGAAGAAGACCACGGCTTTGGCCTGGCCCACGCCCTCCCAGCCGGTGCGGCCGTAGAAGGTATTGTAGATGTTCAGCGCCAGCATCTCGGACATCTTGGAGGGTTCGCCGGCAGTGAGGGACAGGTTCTGGTCAAAGAGCTTGAAGCCGTTGACCACCGACAGGAAGGTGCAGATGGTGATGGAGGGCATCATCATGGGGATAGTGACCTTGAAGAGGCGCTGGGGACCGCTGGCGCCGTCAATGGCGGCGGCCTCCATCACGTCGCCGGGGATGGACTGGAGACCGGCGATGTAGATGATCATCATATAGCCGATCTGCTGCCAGGCCACCAGGATAATGAGGCCCCAGAAGCCGTACCACTCGTTGAGGTTGAGGGCGGTGGCAAAGGGGGCAAGCAGGCCGTTGAAGATCAGCTGCCAGATGTAGCCCAGCACAATGCCGCCAATCAGATTGGGCATGAAGAACACTGTGCGGAAGATATTGGTGCCCCGCAGCTTCTGGGTCAGGGCCAGGGCGATGGCAAAGGCGATCACATTGATGACCACCAAAGAGACCACCGCGAAGAGGGCCGTATACCAGAAGGAGTGGAGAAAAATGGGGTCCTGGAATGCCTTGATATAGTTGCTCAGGCCCACAAAGGTGGCGTCGGTCACGGTGGTGAACTCACAGAAGGACAGCCAGATACCCATAATGAAGGGCACGATAAAGCCGATGGTAAACGCGATCAGGGTGGGCAGCAGGAAGATGGGAAAATACCGCTTGATTGCCTTTTCCAAAGGATCGACCTCCTCTCTCATTGCTCAGAAAGGCAGAGGCAGCGGGCGGACAGAATGCCCGCCCGCTGCCGGTTCAGCAGTTATTTTTGGGGGTCAGTCTCAGCCGTTGACGGCGGCAGCCTCGGAGGCCCAGCCATCCACGAAGGCGGATACCACGGCGTCCCACTTGGCATCGGTCTGGTCAGCAGCATAGGCGGTCAGAGCGGAGCCCACGCCGTTCTTCCACTCCTCGGAGGGCATGGTGGAGAAGTTCCAGGACACGGACTCATAGCCGTCAGCCACATACTGGTTGCCGATGTTGACCAGGGGGTTGGTGGACTCCAGGTTGCCCTTGAAGGGGATCACGAAGCCCATACCGGCCTGGCCGGAGGGCATGGCGCCCTCGCCGCCGCACATGGCCTTGGTGCCGGTCTCGGAGGTGACGCACCAATACATGAAGTCCAGGGTGGCCTGGATGTCAGCCTCGGAGGCCTTGGCGTTGACGCACCAGTAGTTCTCGGTGCCGGTGCACAGGCCCTGCTTCTCCTCGCCTTCCACACCGATGTAGATGGGCAGCATACCCAGGTTGTCGTCGCCTAGCTCGGCCACGTCGTTGTAAGCCCAGGTGCCGTTCTGATAGAACACGGCCTGACCGGTCACAAACTCGGCCACGGCGTCGTCGCCGGTCTTGGTGGACAGCAGCGCAGGCTCACAGGTGGCGTTGTTGATGTACAGATCCCAGATCTGGCGGTAGTTGTCCAGATAGGTGCCCTTGATGGCGTCGGTGTTGTCGATGCCGTCGGCCTTGTACTCATAGTAGATGGGCAGGTTGGCCAGATGGGTCTTGAAGCGCCAGTCGGAGGAGCCGTCCATACCGGCGGAGGTGAAGGCGGAGAAGCCCAGCTCGTCCTTGCGGGCGGTGATGTCCTCGGCCACCTTCTTCAGGTCGTCAAAGCTCTTGATGTCGTCGGCAGTGTAGCCGGCCTGCTCCAGCAGCGCCTTGTTGTAGATGATGCCGTAGGTCTCGATGACGTAGCCGATGCCGGCCATCTTGTCCCCGTCCATCAGGGCGAACTCGTCGCTGGACAGCTCGCCGGCCACGGCGGAGCCGGTCAGATCATAGCAGTAATCCTTCCAGGCGGCCAAGCCCACAGGGCCGTTGACCTGGAACAGGGTGGGGGCGTCGGTCTTGGCCATCTCGGACTTCAGGGTGGTCTCGTAGTTGCCGGAGGCGGCGGTGAGGACGGTGACCTCCACGCCGGTCTCAGCGGTGTAGAGCTCGGCGAGCTCCTGCCACTGGGCGTCCTGCTCAGGCTTGAAGTTCAGGTAATAGACCTTGCCGCCGGTGGCGTCGCCGCCGCCGCTGGGGGAGGAGTCGCCGGAGGGGGTGGTGTCGCCGCCGCCGCAGCCGGCCAGCATACCGGCCACCATGGTACCGGTCAACGCAAGCGCAAACAGACGTTTCTTCATTCTAAGTTCCTCCTGTCACAGTTGATTCGTGTCTCGGCTGGAAACGTTTCATGGAAACGTTTCCAGCTCCCTGTGATTGAATCTTACTCCTTCCCGCTTCCATTTTCAAGCATCTTTTTGTCAAACTCCCCAATTTCAGCTTTGCGCTTAATTTATACGCTGTTATTTTGTACAATATGCCAAATCGCAAAACCGTTCAGTCCAATTTGAGCAGCTCCAGAAGCTTGTCACGCCGGTTATCCTCGGGATGTTCTAATACATGGAGGGCCAGCTTCCGCTGGGCCGCGCCGATCTCCCTGCCCTTCAGACCAAGGGCCGCCAGCTCCCCGCCGGACAGGGCCAGCTGCCGCAGAACCTCCTCCTCCGGGTGGCGTACCCCCCGGCGCAGGGCCCGCTCCACCGGCAGACATTCAATGGGAAAGCCGGTGACGGCGCAGAACCCCCGCCACCGGGGGATGGGTTGGGGAGGCAGCTCCCCCAGACAGGACAGATCAGGGCAGCTGCATACCGGCCATAGGTGGGACAGCAGTCCCCAGCGGAGCAGCTCCCCCGCCCGCTCCGGATGAGGTGAGAGGAGGATTTTCTCCAGCTCCGCCTTGATCCGTTCCCCCGACACTCGGGCCATCCGCCCGGCATTGCGCCGGGTGGCCTCCTCGGTCTCCGGCTCAATGGCAAACCCCAGTTGAGCGGCAAAGCGCACCGCCCGCAGCATTCTCAGTGCATCCTCAGAGAACCGCCGGTCCGGCTCCCCCACACACCGGATGATCCCGGCTTTCAAATCATCCCGTCCGTCAAAGGGGTCGACCACCTCCCCGTCCGGTCCCAGGGCCATGGCGTTGATGGTAAAATCCCGCCGGGCCAGATCCTGGGTGAGCCCCACGTCAAAGGCTACCCCGTCGGGGTGCCGCCCGTCGGCATACCCGCTCTCCCGGCGGAAGGTAGTCACCTCCACCGGACCATCCTCAGTCAGGACGGTGACGGTGCCATGCTGTATCCCCGTGGGGACGGTATGCGCAAACAGCCCCATTACCTGCTCCGGATAGGCGGAGGTACACACGTCGTAGTCTCCCGGCGTGCGGCCCAGCAGCAGATCCCGAACGCAGCCACCCACCGGATGGGCAGCACAGCCTGCCTTCCGCAGGATATCCAAGCAATGCTGCACGCCTTCCGGAATCGGCCACTTCTTCATTTTCTCCACCTCCCCCGGTATGTTTGGCTTGCTATTTACCTATAATGGATTATAATATGGTGTTGAACTTTTATCATTATAATCTGTAGAAAAGGGTGTGTAAACCCCATGACCAATCCCAACATTCACGACTATCTGACGCCTGGCCGCAAGGCTCACCTGATCGGCATCGGCGGCGTTTCCATGTCTCCTCTGGCCGAGGTGCTTCACAAGGCGGGTATCCAGATCACCGGCTCCGACATGAGCGACAGCGCTACCGTGGAACACCTCCGCTCCCTGGGTATTCCCGTGGCCATCGGCCACCGGGCTGAAAATGTACGGGGCGCCGACCTGATCATCCGTACCGCCGCCGTTCATGACGACAACCCCGAGATTATGGAGGCTCATGCCCTGAATATCCCTGTGTTTGAGCGGGCCCAGGCGTGGGGCTCCATCATGCGGGGGTACAAAAACGCCCTGTGCATCTCGGGCACCCACGGCAAAACCACCACCACTTCCATGTGTACCCATATCATCATGGCAGCCCAAATGGACCCCACCGTCATGATCGGCGGCACTCTCCCACTGCTGGGTGCCGGTTACCGGGTGGGCCACGGGGACACCATTATTCTGGAGAGCTGCGAATACTGCAACTCCTTTCTCTCCTTCTTCCCCACTGTGGCAGTCATCCTCAACATTGAGGCTGACCACCTGGACTTCTTCAAAGACCTGGACGATGTGGAGCACTCCTTCCGGGCCTTTGCCGACCGGGTGCCGGAAAACGGCCTGATCGTGGCCAACGCCGACGACGCCAACACCATGCACACGTTGGAAGGCGAAACCCGCCCTGTTCTCACCTTCGGTCTGGAGGAAGGCGATGTCCACGCCGCTAACCTGACATGGAGTCGGGGGCTGCCCACCTTTGACATCATCTATCGTGGCGAAGTCTTTACCCGGGTAGGCCTGCGGGTCCCCGGAGAACACAACGTGAAAAACGCCCTGGCTGCGGCAGCCGCTGCCATCGCCCTGGCTGTCTCCCCCAAGGCGGTAAGCGAAGGTCTCAACGCATTCCGGGGCGCCGGCCGCCGCTTTGAGCACAAGGGCACTTACAATGGCGCCGAGGTGTACGACGACTACGCCCATCATCCTGGTGAGCTTCAGGCCCTGCTGGCCGCCGCCCGTACCCTGGGTTATGAGCGGATTATCTGTGCCTTCCAGCCCCACACCTACAGCCGCACCAAAGCCCTGTTCGACGACTTTGTTAAGGTCCTGCGTCAGCCCGATGTCACCCTGCTGGCCGAGATCTATGCCGCCCGTGAAACCAACAATCTGGGCATCTCTTCGCAGGATCTGGCCGACCAGATTCCCGGCAGCATTTACTGCCCCACCCTGGAGGATGTAACTGCCAAGCTGAAGGAGTTGGCCCAACCCGGTGATCTGATCCTTACCGTAGGTGCCGGCAACATCTATACCGCCGGCGAGGCCCTTCTCCAAAAATGAGCCATTCTTTCTCTCGCTAAAGCAAAAGAGGAAATTATACCACAAATTTCCGCTGTTGACAAGACTGTTAAAGAGACGTACAATGGTCTTAGTGTCCTGTCCCTTTTGTTCTCTTTTCACAAATATGAATAAGGAGTGGAATCGACATGGAAGAGAAAAAGTACACCTCGATGATCCGTCTGCGGATGTCTGCGAAGGACGCCCACTACGGCGGAAACCTGGTGGATGGCGCCCATATGGTGCATCTGTTCGGCGACGTGGCTACCGAGCTGCTGATCCAGTGTGACGGCGACGAGGGCCTGTTCTGCGCTTACAACAACATTGAGTTCAAGGCGCCTGTGTATGCCGGCGACTTCATCGAGGCCTATGGTGAGATCACTCACATCGGCAATACCTCCCGCAAGATGAAGTTTGAGGCCCGCAAGGTGGCTGTCCCCCGCCCCGACATCAGCGATTCTGCTGCTGATTTCCTGGAGGAGCCCATTGTGGTGGCCATTGCTGAGGGCACCTGCGTGACCCCCAAGAAGTGCCAGCGCAAGGAGCATTGATTCCTGCTTACATGAAAAAAGTCCGCCGCGAAGCATTCTTCGCGGCGGACTTTTTTATTGCGAGGCAGGCGTTCCGCTGCGCTCGGCCAGAATACGGGGGAAGAAACGAAGGAACAGAATGGTGGTAACGGTAGCCGCCACGGCATCGGCAATGGGCTCAGACAGGAAGGTAGCCTCCGCCGACACCAGAGCGGGCAGCAGCAGCAAGCAGGCCAGAAAAACCGTCTTACGGAACAGAGAACAGAACAGCGCCAGCCGCACATGACCCAGGGCGGTGGTCTCGTCCACCAGGGGATACTGGACGGCCAGAGGCAGGATCATAGCGGTAAACACCTTGATATAGCCCACTGAGCGGTCAATCAGTTCCGGATTCTGAGTAAAGAGCCGGACAAACACCGGAGACAGGGTGTAGGTCACCACAGTCATCAGGGCGCAGAAGGTCAGGCACAATCCCACAATGGATTTCATGGCCCGCTTGATCCGGGCGACGTTGCCCGCCCCGTAGTTAAAGCTGATCACCGGCTGAGTACCCAAGGTCAGGCCACCCATGGGCATGGTGATGAGAAGCAGATAGCTCTGCACAATGGTGGCGCAGACCACCAGCTTGTCGCCCAACTCTGGGCCGCCGTAGTGCTGGAGCACTGTGTTGAGGACGATGAGCAGCACGCTGTCGGTGGCAATGATCAGGAAGGGGGACAAGCCAAATGTGACGATCCGCATCATGATCTTCCGGTCAAAGCCGCCCCATCGCAGGGGCACCGGCATCTTTTCCCGCAGCAGAGAGCAGAGCACGAAGGCGCAGGATGCCATCTGGGAGATGACCGTAGCCAGAGCCGCACCCGCCACATCCAACTTTAAAACAAAGATAAAAATGGGGTCCAGCACAATATTGAGCACCGCCCCCAGCATCACTGTGGCCATACCCAGGCCAGAATAGCCTTGGGCGATCAAAAAGCTGTTCATGCCGGTGGCCATCAGGGCAAAGAAGGTGCCGGCGGTGTAGATGGTCAAATAAGTATCCGCATAACCAAAGGTGGCCGGACTGGCGCCAAACCACTGGAGCAGCTGCCCCTTAAGCAGCAGGAACAGCCCTGTCAACCCCACCGCCAGTACCAACAGCATGAAGAAGCTGTTGGACAGCACCCGGCTGGCCTCCTTCCGGTTCCCCTCCCCCATCCGCATGGCCAGGATAGGCGAGCCGCCCAATCCAACCAGGGATGCAAAGGAACCGAGCAGGGTGACGATAGGTCCGCACACACCCACTCCTGCCAGGGCCAGATCCCCGATCTGCGGAATATTTCCGATGTAAATGCGGTCTACGATGCTATAGAGTACGCTGACCAGCTGAGCCAGCATGGTCGGAATGGCCAGCTTACATACCAGGCGAAAAACTGGATCATGCCCCAAATCGTTGGTCCGTTTCATCTCGCTCCTCCTTCAGGCAGTCCACGGCATTATACCTCTTTTTTCTGCGCTCGTAAAGGGGCTATCCTGTCAAATCACTCCACCCGCCGAAGGTTTTAGCACTCTCTTCATATGAGTGCTAAAAATTCACACTCCGTTCATGATTTTTGTTTTGCAGGGGACTATACTGAGGACAAACAAAAAGCTGCCCCTTGAAAGGAGTGTTTTTTATGAATGCACAGAAATATACCCAGAAATCTCTGGAGGCCGTCCAGACCGCCCAGAGTCTGGCCACGGAATATGGTAACCAGCAGATCGAGCAGCCTCACCTGCTGCTGGCACTGCTCAGCGACGAGTCCGGCCTGATTCCCCAGCTGTTGGGGAACATGGGTCTCACCGTTCCCTCTTTCACCGCCGCCACCAAGGCGGAGGTGGAAAAACTGCCTCGTGTCTCCGGCTCCGGCCGTGAGCAGGGCAAGATCTATGTGGCTCAGGATGTGGACAAGTGCCTGAATACCGCCGAGTCCATTGCCTCCTCCATGAAGGACGAATATGTCTCGGTGGAGCACCTGCTGCTGGCCCTGATCGACACCGCCAACCGGGAGCTGAAGGAACTCTTCCGTACCTATAACGTCACCAAGGAAGGGGTGCTCCAGGCTCTGACCGCCGTCCGCGGCAATCAGCGGGTCACCTCCGACAACCCGGAGGACACCTACAACGCCCTGAAGAAGTATGGCTCCGACTTGGTGGAGCGGGCCCGGCAAAATAAGCTGGACCCGGTAATCGGCCGTGATGATGAGATCCGCAACGTGATCCGTATTCTGAGCCGCAAGAGCAAGAACAACCCCGTCCTCATCGGTGAACCCGGTGTGGGTAAAACTGCCATCGCCGAGGGTCTGGCCCAGCGTATCGTCAAAGGCGATGTACCCGGCTCACTGAAGGACAAGACCATCTTCGCTCTGGATATGGGTTCCCTCATTGCGGGTGCCAAGTACCGGGGCGAGTTTGAGGAGCGGCTGAAGGCCGTCCTCAACGAGGTGAAGAAGTCCGAGGGCCGTATCATCCTCTTCATCGATGAGCTGCACACCATTGTGGGCGCCGGCAAGACCGAGGGCGCCATGGACGCCGGCAATCTGCTGAAGCCCATGCTGGCCCGTGGCGAGCTCCACTGCATTGGCGCCACCACCCTCAACGAGTACCGCCAGTATATCGAGAAGGACGCCGCCCTGGAGCGGCGGTTCCAACCCGTTATGGTCAACGAGCCCACAGTGGAGGACACCATTGCCATCCTCCGTGGCCTGAAGGAGCGCTATGAGGTGTTCCACGGCGTAAAGATCCAGGACGGCGCCATCATCGCCGCCGCCACCCTGTCCGACCGCTATATCACCGACCGGTTCCTGCCCGACAAGGCCATCGACCTGATCGACGAGGCCTGCGCCATGATCCGCACCGAGATCGACTCCATGCCCACCGAGCTGGACATCATCCAGCGTAAGATCATCCAGCACGAGATCGAGGAGGCCGCCCTGAAGAAGGAGGACGACGCCATCTCCCGTGAGCACCTGGCCGAGATCCAGAAGGAGCTGGCCGAGATGCGGGATGAGTTCAACGCCAAGAAGGCCCAGTGGGAGAACGAGAAGAATGCCATCGGCAAGGTTCAGAAGCTGCGTGAGGACCTGGAGGCTGCCAACGCCGAGCTGGAGAAGGCTCAGCGGCAGTACGACCTGAACAAGGCCGCCGAACTGCAGTACGGCCGCATCCCCGAGCTGCGCAAGCAGCTGGAGGCGGAGGAGGCCATCGCCAACGAAGGCAAAGCCCGTTCCCTGCTGCGGGATAAGGTCACCGAGGAGGAGATCGCCCGCATCATTGAGCGCTGGACCGGTATTCCCGTGGCCAAGCTGATGGAAGGTGAGCGCGAGAAGCTGCTCCACCTGGAAGATATCCTCCACCAGCGTGTAGTGGGCCAGGACGAGGCCGTTCGTCTGGTGTCCGAGGCCATTCTGCGCAGCCGGGCCGGTATCGCCGACCCCAACCGGCCCATCGGCTCCTTCCTGTTCCTGGGCCCCACCGGCGTGGGCAAGACCGAGCTGGCCAAGACCCTGGCCGAGGCCTTGTTTGACTCCGAGAAAAACATGGTGCGTATCGACATGAGCGAGTACATGGAGAAATTCTCTGTGTCCCGTCTGATCGGCGCCCCTCCGGGATATGTGGGCTATGAGGAGGGCGGTCAGCTCACCGAAGCCGTCCGCCGTCACCCCTACTCTGTGGTCCTCTTCGATGAGGTGGAGAAGGCCCATCCCGATGTGTTCAACATCCTGCTCCAGGTGCTGGACGACGGCCGTATCACCGACAGCCAGGGCCGCACCGTGGACTTCAAGAACACCATCATCATCCTGACCTCCAACCTGGGCTCCCAGTATCTGCTGGACGGCATCGACGCCAATGGCGAGATCACTGAGGAGGCCAAGAGCGCTGTACAGGAACTGCTGCGCCACTCCTTCCGGCCCGAGTTCCTCAACCGTCTGGACGAGATCGTGTTCTACAAGCCCCTCACCAAGGACAACATCACCCACATCATCGACCTGCTGGTGAGCGAGCTCAACCGCCGTCTGGAGGAGAAGCAGCTGAAGGTGGTCCTCACCGACGCTGCCAAGCGCTTCATCATCGACAGCGCCTACGATCCTGCTTTCGGTGCCCGTCCCCTGCGCCGCTTTGTGCAGCACGGGGTGGAAACCCTCATCAGCCGGAAGATCATCGCCGACCAGGTGGAACCCGGCGATACCCTTACCGTGGACTGCGCCAATGGCGAACTGACCGTGGAGGCCAAAAGCGTCCTCTCCGGCCAGGTCGTGGACCAGGCCTGATCCTTTCCAACTCCCACCAGCCCCTGAACGGATTTACCCCCGTTCAGGGGCTTTTTTTGATAAAATTGTGGGGAACATCGTCAGGTATTCCGCTGCTCCATCGTACTGTTGGGTGAAAGGGGGGAAAGGCATGGATACCACCATGGACCGGGACCGAGAGGCCCAGCGGGTGCTGGACCAGTACGGCAGACTGCTGCGCACGGTGGCGGACGCTCTGCTGCCCGGATACCCGGAGGAGGCCGAGGAGTGCGTCCAGGACACTCTGTGGGCCTATGTAGACGGCACTCAAACGTGGGACCCGGCCAGGGGGAGCGAAAAGACCTATCTCTGTGTGCTGGTCCGCAGCCGGGCCAAAGACCGCCGCCGCAGGCTGACCGCCCGGCGGGAGGACTCCCTGGAGGAATACCAGGGGACCCTGTGGGCGGAGGACCACGCCGAGCGCTCCGCCCTTCGGGACGGTGTCCGCCGTGTTCTGAAGGCCTTAGGTCCTGAGGAACGGAGACTCTTTACCCTGCGGTTTCTCTACCAATGGCCCTCCGCAGAGATTGGGAAAACACTGGGGCTGTCCCCCAACGGGGTGGACGCCCGGGTGACCCGCCTGCGCAAGAAGCTAAAGCGGCTGCTGGCCCAACAGGGACTGGGCTGGGGCGGAAAGGAGGATACCAGATGAAAGCCTATCATTGGGATGAGCTATTGGAAGATGAGGACCTTATGGAGCTGACAGAGGAGGCCATAAGCCCCAGGACGGCACGGCGCATTCCCTGGAGGCAGCTGGGGGCTCTGGCGGCCTGTCTGGCACTCATTCTGTGTCTAGCCAACTACCAGGCTCTGGCGGCAGCAATGAAGCGAATTGTGGATTATTTCGCCGGGGTGGGAGCGGCAGAGCAGGGCACCCAGGTGCTGGTGCTGGACGCGCCCCTGACCTGGACCGACGACACCTGGACTTACCACCTGAACGCCTATCAGGCCGGAGCGTATCTCTTCGTGCAGATGGAGTACCTATCCACCGAATTGGAGCAAGGTGCGGATATCAGCGACGGCGTGCCCGATTATGACTTGCAGGCCGAACTGCTCCCTCCCACAGACTGGGATGCGTCCTGGCTGCCCCAGAAAAAGGCGCTGGATCGCTGCTCTGCATCCTATGAGGACCTCAATCACTGGGAGTCTCCGGAAGGAGCCGCCCTGCGAGAAGCGGGCTACCGCACCTACGGCTCCCATTCCAATCTGTTCCAGGTGGGAGCATTTTCCAGCAACAACTACCGGTTTAGGATCACGTTTACCAACAGCTCGGCAAGCAAGGGGTATCAGACCTTTACCTATGAGAAAGAACTAAACCTGGTTCCTGGGAAAGCTGAGGCTACCGTTTCTGACAGCCGTACCTTCCCGGAGGGAACGATTACAGTGCTGGTGAGCAAAGACGGCTCCGGCGTCACAAACTTTGTGGACTGGTCCCCGGAGCTGACTGGGGACAGCTCTATCCACGCCCTGGATCTCCAGTTTATAGGCGCCTCGGGCAAACAGTATCCAGCCGGATTCCACAACACCTACCTGGAGGACTTTGCTCATGTAGAATACTACCCCAGATTCCCGGTGGATGAACCCATTGCCGCAGTAGAGATCACAGGGGTCCTGTTTGAGGACCCATCTGGTGCATGGCAGCATAACTATGAGAATCTGAACTGGATCATCCCCCTGACCTAGTTTTCCAACAAAAAACGACCGCCTTTTGAAGTCGGTCGTTTTTGCATTTACCGTTTTCCGTGGATCAGGGGGGACAGGGGCTTGTAGATCAAAAAGCAGATCACCGCGTCCAACAGGCCCTTCAGCAGGGTGAAGGGGGCATTGAACACCACAAGGCACTCCAGCAGGCCGTTGGTGGAGGGGCGAATGGCCTGATACATCCCGATGATAGTATCGATGGGCATAAAGTTGGAGTAAATGGGGTAGGTAATATAGTAGTTCAGGGGAATGGACAGCAGGGCCATGATGATCGCACCCACCAGAGCGCCCAAAATGGCGGTCTTGCGGGACTTGTGGAGCTGGTAGAGCAGGCCCGCCGGGAACACAAAACAGGCACCCAGCAGGAAGTTGCACAGTTCACCGGCACCGCCGGTGGTGGTGATAAGCAGGTGGAGCAGGTTCTTCACCAGGCACACCACCACGCCGTACACCGGCCCCAGACCGAAGGCGGCCAGCAGGGCGGGCAGCTCGGATACATCCATCTTTACAAAGCTGGGGATGATGGGGAGAGAAAACTCCAGGAACATCAGCACAAAGGCCACAGCGGAAAACATGGCCGTCACCGTCACGGCGCGGGCGCCCACCCGCCGCCGGGCGGAAACAGAATTGGTCATAACAAAACACTCCTCATTACCGGATCTGCTGAACCAAACTGCCGTTCAGAGTTCCATGCAATGGGAGCGTGCCAATGTACCACACGTCTTCTTCCATCCAGACTTCGCACACTGTGCGTCACTGTCGGTCCCGGAGTTCCACCGGGTCGGCCAAAACGGCTCGCGGACTTTACCGCCGATCGGGATTTTCACCCTGCCCTGAAGACAGTCATTCAGTTGTCATCCCCTATTATACACATTCCAACACAATTTGCAACTGCTTTCTAAGGCAAAAACAAATGTTCGATTTTTATTGACTTCCAATAGGGAATCGTTTACAATATGGGCAGCATCAAACTGCGGAGAGGGGTTGGCTATGAGACGGGACATCAGTTGCTGCTTTACCGGGCATCGACCGGAAAAGCTGCCCTGGGGTGAGGACGAGCAGGCCCCCTCTTGCCTGGAAGTCAAGGATAAGCTGGCCGCGTCGGTAGTGCGTGCCTATGAAGCAGGATACCGACATTTTCTGTGCGGTATGGCCCGGGGCGCTGACTTTTACTTCTGTGAGGCGGTGCTTGCTCTGCGGGAACAGATGCCCGATGTCACGCTGGAGGCAGTTATTCCCTGTGAGGAGCAGGCCGCCCGCTGGGGCGAGCGGGACCGGGACCGGTATTACGCACTGGTGGAAGCCTGCGATGGGGAGACCATGGTACAGCGCCGCTATGACAAGGGCTGTATGCTCCGCCGTAACCGCTATCTGGTGGATCACGCCGCCCGGCTTATCTCCATCTACAATGGAATGCTGGGGGGCACCATGTATACCATCAGCTATGCCATGAAGCAGGAGCTGGAACTGGATATTATCTATCTGTAAAAATCAGGGCCGGACAAAAGTCCGGCCCTGATTTTTTTACAATTCCTCCCCGGCCCGGTAAGCAAGCACCACATATTCCCAGTGCTCCTCTGCCTCCGGCCGGAGGGCTCCGTGCTTCTCCAGATAATCCGTCACCAGCTCCATCAGCTCCTTACGCTGGGCGGTATCCAGATGGAGGGCCCCAAAGCGGAGCACCCCGTAGTCTTTCAGTTCCTGTTCCACATAGCGGTACACGTTATCCAGCAAACTGCGGAAGGTGCTGTCCACCAGATTGGCCGCCAGGGCCTCCCGCTCGCCCTGGAAGCCGTCCTTCCGGCCCAGACACAGCCGCAGCCGCACATCCCGCATCTGATAGTAAGTCGTCTTGCTCCCGTCCCGCCGGGTACCCTCCCGGGCTGACACCAATCCTATTTTCACCAGCTTGTTCAAATGGGAATGGGCGGCACTGGGAGACAGCTGCATCCGCTCCGCCACCTCATTGGCGGACAGCGGCCGAGCCACCAGGCGCAGCAGATGGATCATTTCCTGCCGTACCGGGTTGAGCATCACGCGCAGTTGCTTTTTTTCCGCCAGTTCTACCGTATACTCCACCAGTGGGGCCTCCTTTGCCACGAAACCGGTTCACATGATCCTTTGTTATCATGATAACACTTACCGTTTGGTAATGGCAAGAGATTTTAGCCCCTCCATCCATTTTTTCTGATTTACGCGGGACGCATATTCTCCCCTTCGCTGACCACCAGGGTATCTCCCTGGCAGAGTACCGTTCCCCCTTTGGGTACAGCGGTGGTACCGTCCGCCCGGCGAACCAGTACGATGAGCACCTCCGTCGGCAGATCCAGCTCCCGGATGGTGCGGCCAATCCATTCCTTATGCTCCTCCACCGGAAGCTCCCGCAGGCTGACACCGCCGTCGTCCTGATAGATGGGCGTGCTCACCACCAGCAGGTCCCCCGCCTGGACCACGGTGCTGCCGTTGGGGATCAGACTCTCTTCCCCCCGGCGGATGGTGACCACCAGAGCATCGGCAGGCAGATTGCACTCCCCTACCGTCTTTCCCTCCCAGGGGTGTCCCTGCTGGATGCGGAAGCGGGTCAGGTGGAGCTGCCGCTGGTCCTGATAGTCGTTGAAGGTCCGTCCAATGTTGTCCTCTGTATCCACCATATCCAGCTTGCGGGCCACCAGAGGCAGCAGGGAACCCTGAACTGCCACGGACAGCAGGGAGATACAAAAGACAATATGGAACAAATCATAGCCGGTTTCCGCTCCCCCGGCCAGAGCCATAATGGCAAACACAATGGAGGCCGCGCCCCGCAGTCCCGCCCAGGACACCAGCAAACACTGACGCAGTTTGCACCGGAAGGGAGCCAGCAGCACAAAGACCGCCAGCGGCCTGGCCACCAGTGTCAGGAACAGGGCGATGGCCACTGCCGGAAGGAGTACGCCGGGCATCTGCGTGGGGTAGGACAGCAAGCCCAGCAGGAAAAAAATGATGATCTGGCCCAGACCGGTCAGGCCGTCAAAAAAATGGACCAGGGAGGGCTTATGAGGAATTTTGGCGTTGCCCAGCAGGATCCCTGCCAGATAGGTACCCAGATAGCCGTTGCCTCCCACGGCAGCAGGCAGGGCATAGGCCAACAAGGCGGCTGCCAGCACAAAAATGGAGTCCATGCCGTCCGCCAGATGGACCCGCCGCAGAACGAGCACCGACAGGCCGGCCACCGCCAGACCCAGCGCAACGCCAAATACGATCTGGGAAAAGACCATCCAGATCAGATTGCCGCTCTCCCACACCCCCATCAGCGAGAGGGCAATCATGGTCAGCATATAGGACATGGGATCGTTGCTGCCACTTTCCAGCTCCAGCAGGGAGGCCGTATGGTACCGCAGGCCCAGCTTTTTGGAGCGCAGAATGGAGAACACCGAGGCCGCGTCGGTGGAGCTAATCACCGCGCCGGTGAGGAAGCTGGTCAGGGGCGGAAACCCCAATGCAAAATGGCAGAAGAGGGCGGTAAGCAGAGCGGTCATCGCCACCCCCAGGGTGGACAACACCACCGCCCTGGCCGCTGCCGGTTTGGCGGCTTCCCAGCGGGTGCCGAATCCGCCGTAAAACATAATAAAGATCAGAGCCACCGAACAGATCTGCTCCGCCGCCCGGAAGTCATCGAAGGGGATACGCAACAGCCCATCGGAGCCAAACAGCATCCCCAGAGCCATAAAGAGCAGCAGTGCCGGCACTCCGGCCCGCTGAGAGAAGCGGCTGGCCAGAATACAGGCTACCAGCACCACACCGCATAAAATCAACATATATACCATCTATTACCTCCTTTTGCTGCAAAACAGCTCCGGTCCTTCCCGGGCTGGAGCTGTTTCAGGTTCTCCAACTGATATTCCGCTGTTCTCAGGACCGCCGACCGTCGAACCGGGGGTCAAGCGCATCCCGCAGGCCGTCTCCGATACCCGCCAGACAGAGCACCGTGAGAATAATGCACAGGCCCGGCGGCAGCCACACCCAGGGCCGGGCGGTGAGCACCGTCAGGTTACTGGCATACTGGATCATACTGCCCCAGGATGCCTGGGGTGCCCGGATGCCGAAGCCCAGAAAACTAAGGCTGGATTCCGACAGGATGGCCCGCCCCGCCCGCAGGGGGATAGAGCACCATACGGGGGAGATCACATTGGGCAGCACATTTCGCCGCAGGATGGTCCCGGTCCGGGCGCCAAGGGCCCTGGCTGCCAGCACATATTCCCGCTCACGCACTGCCAGGGTATTGCCGTACACCAACCGGGCAATTCCCGTCCAGCCCAGCAGGCCCAGCACCAGTACGATATTGGTGGCCGACGGACCCACTACCGTCACCAGGCAGAGCACCAGCACGATAGAGGGAAAGGTCTGAAAGATATCAGCCAACCGCATGATCCAGAACTCCCAGGCTCCCCGGCGGTAACCCGCCAGCAGGCCCAGAGGCACACCCAGAGCGGTGCTGATGGCGGCAGAGCTCAGGCCAATGAAGAGGGATACCTGCCCTCCGCTCAGCAACCGGGCCAGCAGGTCCCGGCCCACATCGTCGGTACCCAGGGGGTGCTCTGCCGACGGCGGAGCCCAGAAACCTGCCTCCAAATCGCTGGCATTGGGCTCCAGACCCAGCAGCGGCGGCAGCAGCAACACCGCAAGAATCTCCAGGCAGAGTATATAAAGACATACCATCGCCCTCCGGTCCGCCCTAAACCGGTCCCAGGGGCTGCGGCCTAAACGTTTTTCCTCCATAGCCCTACCCCTTCCCATAGCGCACCCTGGGGTCCACCAGTCCGTAGACCAGATCCAGGAGCAGGTTGGTTAGGAGCACCGTCAGGGCGATGACCACCGTGACGCCCATTACCACGGGATAGTCCCGGCCGGAGATACCGGAAAACAGAAGGCTGCCCATACCCTGCCAGCCAAAGATCTGCTCCACCACCACGGAGCCACCCAGGATATGAGGAATGTGGCTGAGAATGGTGGTAAGCACCGGGATCATAGAGCCACGGAAGGCATGGCGTACCATGACCGCCCGTTCAGTGAGCCCCTTGGCATAGGCAGTGCGGATATAGTCCTCTCCCAAAGTCTCCAGGCAGGCGGCCCTGGTCTGCTTCACCAGCTCGCCCACGCTGCTCAGACACACCACCCCTGCCGGGAGGATCAGATGGCGGAGCAGGTCGGCCAGGCTGGTAAACCGCCCGGCGGCATACATCCCGTTGGCGGGCAACCAGCCCAGAGTGACGGAAAAGACAAAGATGCCGGCCAGGCAGAGGAAAAAGCCAGGCACACCGAAACTGACCAAGCTAAGGGCAGAGGCCGCCCGGTCCCAGCCAGACCGGGGCTTCCAGGCAGCCAACACCCCCAGGGGTAAAGCGATGGCTATCGCCAGCACCACACCGGTGCCGGTGAGCAGCAGGGATGGTCCTACCCGCTGGGCAATGAGCCCAGCCACCGGTTTCCCGTTGGTGTAGGAATTGCCCAAGTCTCCCCGGAGCAATCCGCCCAGCCATGAGAGATACCGCTGCGGCAGGGGCTGGTCCAGCCCCAGGGAGGCGGCCAGGGCAGAGCGGTCGGCGTCGGTGGCGCCACTTCCCTCCCCCATCAGGTCCAGGATGGAGCCCTGGGCCAGATTAAGCATACAAAATACCAGAATCGTAATTCCGAAAAAGACCGGAATGGCCGTCAGCAGACGACGGCGGAAATATTGTCCCATAGTTTTCGCTTCCTCCTGCACTTCCGGCCCCAATCAGGGGCACGGGCCGCTATGGGCGGCGGCCCTACGGAGGTCTTTCTAGTTTGGAGAAGGGGCCTTTCAGGCCTCCTTCATGCGCCACGCCCAGATGTTCTCATTGGAGAAACTGGACGAGGGGTAGTCGATGTTGTCCACTGTGGGAGACTGGGCATGGAGGGTACGGCCAAACCACAGGGGGATAAAGGGCCGCTGATCAGCCAGCAGCTCCTGCAGCTTATCCAGCATGACCTGGCGAGTCTCCCAGCCCGAGGAACTCTTGATCTGGTCAATATAGTAAGTGTAGGGCTCCAGATCGGCAATGTGGAAGATGTTGTTGCTCTCACTGAGGCGGCTCTCCGTAAACCACAGAGGCAGCGCGCCGGGGGTATGGCTGGCAATGGCCATGTCGTACTTGCCGTCAGCCATACCGGAGAAGAGGGCGGCGGAGTCCACCGTCTCGATGGTCACATTCATACCCACCTCGGCCAGTTCCTGCTGCATGAGGGCAGCCAGACCGGAGCGGTTGGAGGTACAGGCCAGGGTATAGGTCCGCCCGTCGTAGCCTCCCTGCTCCAGCAGCGTCTTGGCTCCCTCCACGTCCCGCTGCCAGGTCAGGGAGCAGGTGTACTCCGTACCCGGAGTCACGTCGGTGGCAGTGGGCTCACCCAAACCATGGGTGGACTGAAGGCACAGTGCCTCCTTATCCAGGGCCAGATCGATGGCCCGGCGCACCTCTGCACTGGGGATGGTCTCGCAGTTGAGCATCAGTTCATAGAAGGTGTTGGGGACCTCGCCCTCCAGCACCTCAATGCCTCCCGCTTTGGCGGTTTCAGCATCATCCATGGACAGGTTGCCACCAAAGGCATAGTAATCCAGATCGCCGGAAATGAGGGAGGACAACAGGTTGGACTTATCGATCACCGTCACCACCAGCTGATCAAAGTCGGGACAGCCCAGCTGATAGTCCTTGTTGATGTCCAGCACCAGCTGGCTGCCCGGGATCTCCTCCACAAACTTGCAGGGGCCGGAACCTACAGGTGCGTCCCACAGGTCAAGTTCCATAATGTCCGCCGGTTCGGTATCCGCCAGCAGATGGGTGGGCAGCACATAGAGCTCCCGGTTTTTGTCCAGCAGGAAGTCCTCCGGGGTGGTAGCGCTCTTGAAGGTGAGCTTCAGGGTGTACTCATCCACTGCCTCCGCCCCCAGCTGCTCCCCCGCCACGGCGCAGCCGTTGCTGTCGGTGCCTGCCAGCACGGAGAAGGTACCACGGCCCAGGGCCGGACAGTCCGGGTTGGTAATGAGGGCAATGGTATCCGCCCAGTGCTGGGCGGTCACCGGAGTGCCGTCGTGGAAGGCAGCCTTTTCATCCAGGTGGAAGAGCACCGCCATACCGTCGTCGGTACTCTCCCAGCTTTTAGCGCCTCGGGGGTCCAGGGTGCCGTCAGCATGGACATAGGCCAGCCGGTCATAGATCTTATCACAGACAATACGGGTGTAGTTGCTGCCCGAAGGACTGTTATAGGGCATCAGGGAGTCCCAGGCATTGGATAGGCCATAGCGCACCGTGACCTGCTCTGCGGTCTCTTTCTCTCCGCCGCAGGCCGTCAGCCCCAGGGCCAGAACGGCTGCCATCAGTAATGCGATCAGTCGTTTCATGTCGTTCCTCCGTCTTTTTTATTCCACTGTTACAGACTTGGCCAGGTTCCGGGGTTTATCAATATCACAACCCCGCTGCAGCGCCGTATAATAGGCGAACAGCTGCATAGGCACCACTGCCAGGGAAGGCAGCAGCATGGGATGGGTCTCAGGAATGGCAATCACATGGTCCGCCGTACGGCTGAGATCGGCCGCCCGGTCCCGGGTGGTAAGACCCAGTACGTCGGCTCCCCGGCTCTTGACCTCCACCGCGTTGCTCACTGTCTTTTCAAACAGGGGCCCGCACCCGGCCAGGGCCACCACCAGGGTGCCCGGCTCAATGAGGGAGATGGTGCCGTGCTTGAGCTCTCCGGCAGCGTAGGCCTCCGAGTGGATATAGGAAATCTCTTTCAGCTTCAGCGAGCCCTCCAGACCCACCGCATAGTCCAGATTGCGGCCGATGAAGAACATGGAAGGCCGGTTGAAGTACAGGGAGGCAAAATACTGGATGTCCTCCCGATTTTCCAGGATCTCCTGCAGCTTGTCCGGAATGCGCTGGAGCTCTGCCAGAATGGCATCATAGTTCGCCCGGTCCAAGGTGCCCAGCAGGTCGGCGCAGTACAGGCCGATGAGGTAGATCACCGCCAGCTGGGTGGAATAGGCCTTGGTGGTGGCCACGGCGATTTCCGGTCCGGCCCAGGTGTAGAGCACGCTGTCGCTCTCCCGGGCAATGGTGGAGCCCACCACGTTGACAATGGACACCACCTTGGCGCCCAGCCGTTTGGCCTCCCGCATGGCAGCCAGGGTATCGATGGTTTCGCCGGACTGGCTGATGACCAGGGCCAGAGTACGCTCCGACACAATGGGATCGCAGTAGCGGAACTCGGAGGCCAAGGTCACCTCCACCGGCTTTCGCAGCAGTTTTTCCAGGATATATTTGGCCGCCACACCCACATGGTAGGAGGAGCCGCAGGCAATGATATACAGCCGGTCCATCTCCTCCAGCTCACGGGCGGTGAGCCGCCAGTCATCCAGCACAATACGGCCGTCCTTGATGCGGGGGGAGATGGTCTTGCGGATTGCTTCGGGCTGCTCCATGATCTCCTTGATCATAAAGTGCTCGTAGCCGCCCTTCTCCGCCGCAGAGATCTCCCAGTCCACATGGCGGCGCTCCTTCTCCACCGGGCGCAGGTAGGAATCGTACACCCACAGGTGGTCGGCAGTCAGTTCCGCGATCTCACCGTCATCCAGAAAGCACACCTCTCTGGTGTACTTGATGAGAGCAGTGACGTCGCTGGCCAGATAGTGAGCGCCGTCGCCGAAGCCCAGAATCAGCGGGCTGTCCTTTCGGGCAGCAATGAGCCGGTCAGGGCAGTCGGCGCACAGGATGCCCAAGGCGTAGGCGCCCCGGATGGTGTGGAGGGTACGCACCACTGCGTCCAGCAGGTCGCCCTGATAGTAATACTCCAGCAGCTGCGCCGCCACCTCGGTATCGGTATCCGACACGAACTGCACTCCCTCGGACTGGAGGAATTCCCGCAGCTCAGCGTAGTTTTCGATGATACCGTTGTGGACTACGGCGAACCGGCCATTCTCGCTGACCTGGGGGTGGGAATTGACGTCCGACGGGGCCCCGTGGGTAGCCCACCGGGTATGGCCCACGCCAATGGTGCCGTGAAGGGTGCTTCCGCCCTTAACCAGGTCGTTTAGCACCTGAAGCCGCCCTTTGGCCTTGGCCACCTGCATTCCTTCTTCTGCTCCGTATACCGCTACACCGGCGGAATCATACCCCCGGTACTCCAGCCTGGACAGGCCGTCCAACAAAATTGGCGCAGCCTCCTCCCTTCCAACATATCCAACAATCCCGCACATGGCGATCCTCCTGCGTATTTGACGTGTTTGATATATGGTGCTTTAAAATAGAATTATAGCACGGAAAAGCTGGCAAAACAATGGCAGAACACCCGAAATTAGGCTCGTTCCCTCCGCTCTCTCTGTCTGACCTGCGTCCCCTCCACCAAAATGGTGTCCGCACCGAAGCGGCGCACCGCTGTCCAGGGAAAAACCGTGTCCGGTTCCCGCCCCAACAGGCCAAACAGGCGCAGCCGCCCAGGCACCACCAGAGCACTCACTTTGCCCTCTTCCAGATCCATAATCACATCCCCCACATAGCCGATCCGGCTGCCGTCGCTGATATTGATGATCTCCTTGTCCCGTAACTCCGATCCCCGGCACTCCATAGCGCAATCCCCCTTTTTGATATCCCTATGCGCCGGCCAGGTTGACCCATTCCACTTACCATTTGGTAATCTTGCACCTGTATAGCGGAGGGGATATAATGAAATAGATGTCATTTCTGGAGGAGATCGTCATGCTGGACAATCTGATCTATTGTCTCAATGGTACTATACCCATTTTTTTGCTCATGCTGCTGGGTGTCGCATTCCGTAAAATGGGCTTTTTCAGCCAGGCCTTTGCCGATAAGCTCAACAGCTATGTGTTTAAAGTGGGCTTGCCCGTCATGATGTTCAAGGACCTGACCGGCTCCGACTTTTTCCAGGTGTGGGACACCTCCTTTGTGGTATTCTGTTTTCTGGCCACTCTGGCCTCCATCCTGCTCACCGCCCTGTTCAGCCGTATGTTGAAAGAACCCCCACTGCGAGGGGAATTCATTCAGGTGGGCTACCGCAGCAGCGTGGCTCTGCTGGGCGCCGCCTTTCTGGAGAACCTCTACGGCAGCGCCGGGGCCGCCAGCCTGATCATCATTGGCGCGGTCCCCCTCTATAACGCGGCGGCGGTGACGGTACTCTCCCTCACCAGCCCCACTCAGAAGGGCCTTTCCAAGGGGGCGGCCAAGAAAGTGGCCAAGGGAATTATCACCAATCCCATCATTCTGGGTATTATCGTTGGCCTGGCCTGGACCCTGCTGCGCATTCCCCAGCCTACCATCCTCACCAAAACCGTGAACAGCATCTCCGCCACCGGTACCCCTCTGGGACTCATGGCCCTGGGCGCCTCCTTTGATTGGAAGAAAGCTATCGGCCGCATCAAGCCCGCCCTCTCCGCCACCGCCCTCAAGCTGGTGGTCTTTGTGGCCATCTTCCTGCCCATCGCGGCAGCCATGGGCTTCCGGGACGACAAGCTGGTGGCCGCCCTCACCATGCTGGGCAGCCCCACCACCGTCAGCTGCTTCGTGATGGCCCGCAACATGGGCCACGAGGGCACCCTCACCTCCAGCACCGTTATGCTTACCACCGGCTTCAGCGCCTTTACCCTGACCCTGTGGCTCTATGTGCTGAAAACCCTGGCCCTCATCTGACTTTGACAAAAATTAACGGATGGGCTCCCTGAAACAGGGGAAAAAGACGGCGTTTTTCCCCCTTGCATTTTGTCATGGAGACACTATACTAATACGGTACTTTCTATTTCCCATTTCTGTACCGAAAGGAAGCCCCTCCATGGAACAAGCAACCGTCCTTCGCCGGCGCGAGCCGGGCATTCTGTCCCTCACCTGGCCCATCTTCATCGAACTGCTTCTTCAGATGCTGGTGGGCAACGCCGACCAGGTCATGGTGGGGCACTTTGACCCCAACGGCGTAGGCGCCATCGGCAACGCCAACCAGATCACCAATCTGGTGCTGCTGGTCTTTTCCGTTATTTCCACCGCCTCCACCATTCTCATCTCCCGTTACCTGGGAGCGGAGGATAAACAGCGGGTCAACGAGACCTACACCCTTTCACTGCTGGTCAACGCTATCTTCGGTCTGGCGGTAGGAACCCTGCTTATCGTTCTGTGCGGCCCCATCTTCACCCTGATGCAGGTACCGGCGGAAATCCTGGACCGCAGCTGCCTGTACCTGCGGATTATTGGCGGGGGCATGGTGTTCCAGGCGGTCTATCTCACCTTTACCGCCTTTTTCCGTTCCAACCAGATGATGAAGGAGAGCATGATTGTTGCTGTGATCATGAATCTGCTCAACATCGGCGGCAACGCGGTGCTCATCGGTGGTACCTTCGGCCTGCCTGCCCTGGGCGTGGCAGGCGCCGCTCTGTCCAGCGATATCTCCCGTGTGGTGGGCGTCATCCTTATCG
Organism: Flavonifractor sp. An9; assembly: GCF_002161245.1. Classification (NCBI taxonomy): domain Bacteria; kingdom Bacillati; phylum Bacillota; class Clostridia; order Eubacteriales; family Oscillospiraceae; genus Flavonifractor; species Flavonifractor sp. An9. The sequence continues at coordinate 43,000 of NZ_NFHC01000008.1, read as the reverse complement.
CTTTCCTGTTCCGCCGGAAGTTTGGCCCTGTGCTCTCCCTCAAGCTGCTCCGCCCCTTCCCCACCGACCAGCTGCGCCGTCTGCTGCGCATCGGCATCCCCGCCGGCGGAGAGTCCATCTCCTATAATCTGTCCCAGGTGGCCATCCAGTCCATCTGCAACCTGTTTGCCATTTTCGTCATCAACACCCGAGTGTACGCCAATATGTTCGCCATGCTCACCTATATGTTCGGCTCCGCCATCTCCCAGGCCGCCCAGGTCATGGTGGCCCACCTGATGGGCGCCGACCGGGTTCCCGACGTGGAGCGGCTGGTAAAACGCACCTTGCTGGCCTCCCTGGCTATCTCCGGTCTGATGGCGGTGATACTGCTGGTGTTCTGTCAGCCCCTGCTGGGCCTGTTTACCAAGGATCCCCAGGTGCTGGAACTCTTCCGCATCATTATGATCATCGAGATCCCCCTGGAACTGGGCCGTGCGGTGAACATGGTCATGTGCCGGGCTCTTCAGGCCTGCGGAGATATTCGCTTCCCCATCACCATCTGCATTTTCAGCGCCTGGCTTACCGCTGTAGTAGGCGGTTTCCTGCTGGCCGTGCCCCTGGGCCTGGGGCTGGCGGGGTTGTGGATTGCCATGGCCTGCGACGAGTGCCTGCGGGCGGTGCTCTTCCTGCTGCGGTGGCGCAGCCGGGCCTGGTGCCGCAAAAATGTACTGTCCATGTAAGAAAGGATGTGTTGTCCATGAAGACCGGGATCGTACTGGAGGGTGGAGCCATTCGTACCATCTTTTCTTCCGGTGTGTGTGACGCCCTGCTCACCGGCGGTATTATGACGGACTATGTCATCGGCGTTTCCGCCGGGATCGCTTATGGTGTCAGTTATGTGTCCAGGCAGATCCGCCGCAACCTTGATATTATGGTAAACTACGTCAATGATAAGCGGTATATGAGCATGGGCAACCTGCTCCGCCGGGACAACAAGGCATATTTCGGTCTGAAGTTCGTCTATGACACCATTCCGAACGAGCTAATCCCCTTTGACTATGATACCTACCGTTCATTCCCCGGCGAAGTGGAAGCAGCGGTCACCAACCTTGACACCGGCAAGGCAGAATATTTGCCGGTGGACGGCAACGACAAGAGCTTTACCATCCTCCAGGCCACTTGTGCTCTGCCCTTCCTCTTCCCTATTTTCCACATTGACGGCAAACCATTCATGGACGGCGGCGCGGCGGACGCCATTCCCTTTGACCGAGCCTTTGAGAAGGGCTGCGACCGGCTGATCGTGGTACTCACCCGGGAACGGGACTTCCGGCGGCAGCCAGAGAAGCTCCAGCCTCTCATTGACCGGGTTTACCGGAAGTACCCCAACTTCTGCGACACCATGCGCCGCCGGGCAGATACCTACAACGAGGCCCGGGAAAAGCTCTTTCAGCTGGAAAAGGAGGGGCGTGTGCTTCTCTTTGCTCCTCACAATACCCAGGGCTTCAGCCGCACCGAGCGGGACGTGGCCAAGATCCAGGCCCTGTGGCAGGACGGCTACGACGAGGGCATGGCCCGGCTGGACGAGGTACGCTCCTTCCTGGCGGGACAATAAAACAGGACCCGGGCGGCGGCTGCCGTCCGGGTCCTTTGCGTCTTATTCCACTCCGCTGATCTCTGTGACCATAGCCATGTCGGCATCCTGTCCGGTACCGTCGGGCAGTGTCACATGGGAGACAGCCACAGGCTTTCCGTCCTCATCCAGGGTCACCTGGACGGAAACCTTGGCTCCCTCATCCTCCCGGGTCCAGAGGTAGCTGCCGTCCCGCTCCATGGCCTCGGTGATGTCCGTCTCCTCCCCGTCCACGGTAAGGATGATGCGGCCGTCTCTCTCCTCTACCGCCGTATCAGGCAGCCGCAAAGCGGTGATGGTCTCGCCGGTGTCATCCATCACGATCTCTTCCCGGTAATCTCCGATAGAGGCGGACGAGCGGATGGTGGCGGAGAGCCACTCCAGGGCCTCCGGGTTGGCGGCGCTTACGGTCGCCATCAGAGCCACCGTTACCACGGCGGCGATCAGGCCCACCCGCAGCGGGCGGCGGACCGGCTTCTTCTGTTTCTGTTCTGCCATTTCAATGACCTCCTGTAGGGCTTCTTCGGAGACGTGAAGCTCCGAGCATCGTTCACGGTATGCGTTGTGGTCGAACATCGTCGTTCCCCTCCTCTTCTTCGGAAAGCGTCCGGCGCAGCCGGGCCCGGGCCCGCTGGAGCCAGGTCTGTACGGTGGAGGGATTGACCCCCATGGCCGCCGCCGTCTCCTTGACGGAGCAGCCCTCGTAGTAGTAGAGGTAGATGGTCAGGCGGTACTTTCCATCCAGCGCCATCACCGCCTGAAACACCTCTTCCCGGCGGTCCTCCGCCGGAAGGGGCGCCTCGTCCCGCTCCTCCAGCGGTACCGCCCGGCGGCGCCAGAAGGAACGCATCACCTTCCGGCTCTCATTGACCGCCACCCGTAGCAGCCAATGCTTCAGGTGGTCCTCGCTCTCAAAGCCATCCTGCTGGTAGAGCTTGAGGAGCACCGTCTGCACCACGTCCTCCGCGTCCGCCCGGCTCCGCAGGGCGTGGTAGGCCACCCGGTAGAGCATATCGCCATAGGTCCGGGCCGCCTGTTCAAATGTCTCGTCGGTCATGACTACTCCCTTTCTGTGGGTTGGTTTGAAAGGCCTTTCATCAGGAATACCCCCCGGAGGGGCAAAAAATCTCACAGAGAATAAAAAAATTTTGGGGCGTCATCCAGACGCCCCAAAATTCATGCCCGGTCCAGCCGCCGGTAGACCGTGAAATACATGGTGAGGATGCAGGCCAAGCCCCCCAGCACATTGGAAATCGGCTCGGCCAGAAATACGCCGTCCGCCCCGAAGCCCACCGCCGGCAGGATCAGGGTCAGAGGAGCCACAATGAATGCCTTGCGGAGCAGGGAAAAGAAGATGGCGTTTTTGGACCGGCCCAGCCCCACAAAGACCGACTGTCCGATGAACTGAAAGGACATGAAGAAGAAGGTGGCAAAATAGATGCGGAAGGCGGGGATACCGGCGGCAATGAGATCCGCCTCGTTGTTGAAAATGCGGATCAGGGGCTCGGGCAGCAGCATCACCACCGCCCATACCACCACCGAGTACCCTACCGTCAGCACGGTGGTAAAGCGAATTCCCTGACGCACTCGTCCATACTGACCGGCGCCGTAGTTATAGCCCAACACCGGCTGGCAGCCGCTGGTAATGCCCTGAACCGGCATGGTAATGATCTCCCGGATGGAGTTGATCACCGTCATGACGCCTACATACAGATCGCCGCTGTAGGCCTCCAGGCTGGCATTGCACAGCACCTGGGCCAGGCTGTTGGTCATGGACATGACAAAGCCGGAGGTGCCCAGGCTCAAAATACGCCTCACCCGGCCCGCCTGGAGCCGGAGGGCAGACAGCCGCAGCTTGAGAATGGCCTTTTTCCCGGTGAGGAATTTCAGTACCCACAGGGCCGAGCACCCCTGGGAGATCACCGTGGCCAGCGCGGCCCCCTTTACCCCCATGTCCAGCAGGAAAATGAAGATAGGGTCCAATACGATGTTGACCACCGCACCCACAGCTACCGTAATCATACCCATACGGCTGAAGCCCTGGGCGTTGATAAAGGGGTTCATACCCAGACTGATCATAACGAAGAGGGTGCCCAAAATATAAATCGTCAGGTAGTCGTTGGCATAGGGGAAGGTGACATCGCTGGCCCCGAACAGATAGAGAATAGGTCTGCGAAAGATGAGACACAAAACTGTGAGGGATGTGCCAAACAGCAGCAGCAGAGAGAAGGAATTGCCCATAATCTGCTCCGCTTCCTCATTCTCTCCTCTGCCCCGGCAGATGGAACACAGCGGGGAGCCACCCATGCCGCACAAGTTGGCAAAACCCATCAAGATGGAGATGATGGGCAGACACAGCCCCAGTCCCGTCAGGGCCAGGTGCCCCGGCAGACGGCCCAGGTACATCCGGTCCACCACGTTGTACAGGATATTAATGAGCTGAGCCACCGTCATGGGCACCGCCATATAGACGATATTGCGGGCCATACTGCCCTTGGAAAAATCATTCTGGGTCCGGGCTTGCGTGGCCGGTCACCTCTTCTCTTGCAATTTGGATGAATTTGGGGTATACCTATAGGGAACCCCGGCTCCGCCGTTTGGATACGACGGATGCATAATAGTTAATTATACTACCGTTTTAAAGTACAGGCAATGGAAAGGAAATGATTTCTTTGACACTGTTGGAGCAGGCCAAGGCCATGGAGCCTCAGCTGCGGGCCATGAAGGACGACCTCCACCGCCACCCTGAGTTGAGTTTTCAGGAGGTACGGACCACCGGAATTTTAAAGGAAAAGTTGACCGCCTTAGGGCTGGAACTCATCGACCTGGGCATGGACACCGGCGTGGTAGCCCTGCTGCGGGGAGCCCACCCCGGTAAGACTGTGGCCCTCCGGGCCGACATTGATGCTATCGCCCAGCAGGAAGCCGCCCACGACGGGGCCATGTCCCAGTGTGACGGGCTGATGCACGGCTGCGGCCACGATTTCCATACCGTAGGGCTGTATGGCGCAGCCTGCCTGCTGGCCCAGCGCCGGGATCAGCTGGCGGGCAACGTGGTCTTTCTCTTCCAGCCCGCCGAGGAGGTCACCCAGGGGGCCCAGGCCATGATCGACCACGGGCTGTGGGACAAGCTGCCCGCCAAGCCTGACTGTCTCTTCGGCCTGCACAACCGGCCTGAGCTGCCCGCCGGACAGATCGCCGTCATGGAGGGGCCGGTGATGTCGGGCAAGAGCCACTTTGTTATCACCCTCCATGGTATCTCCGGCCACGGCGGCTCCCCCCACAAATGTACCGACGTCATTGTGGCCGGTGCGGCGGTGGTCAACGCCCTTCAAACGGTGGTGAGCCGCAACACCGATCCCCTGGAAAGCCTGGTGTGCTCCGTGCTGTCCATTCACGCCGGTACCCCGGACAATTTCGTCCCCGACGTACTTACCATGACAGGAAGCATCCGGGCCCACGGAACTGCCGCCCACCGCCATGCCGAGGAGCGACTGCGTGAGCTGACTCTGGGAGTATCGGCCGCCTACGGGTGCACCGCCGAGGTGGAGTTCCACCCCGGTGTGCCCGCCACTGTCAACTCCCCCGCCATGACCGCTCTGGCCAGAAAGGCGGCTCTGGCTCTGGTGGATGAGGCTCATGTGGTCTCCCCCGCCCCCGACATGGGTTCGGAGGACTTCGCCGTCTTTGGGCAGGATGTGCCCGCCTTCTTCTATTGGCTGGGCTCCGGCTTCCCCGGCCAGTTTAATCCCTGCTGGCACAACGAGCACTTCCGCACCGATGACAACGCCCTGCCTCTGGCCGCCGCCCTGTTGGCCCAGTCTGCCCTGGTAGGCTTGGAATAAAAAGAACAGCACGCCCTCCCATGTGGGGGGCGTGCTGCTTTTTCTCTATATGTACTTCAACGGGCCATATACACCGCGCCAATGGCCTTGAATTGCCGTGCCACCGCACCGCACAGCTCGTTATAATACTTGAGATAGTCCTTTTTTGCCTGGCGCTCCCGGCTCTTCTGCTGTTGAAAATTCGCCCACTGGGCACAGCTTTTGTGACAGCCTTCGCAGTAACTGGAACAGGTCTGTTGACACGGAATCATAGCGGAAACCCCTTTCTGCTCTGTCCGGGTGCTTGCCCCGGCGGTTCCGGCTTGTCTGAAAACATCCGGTGTCTCTATTGTACTTGGCCTGCCCCGCGCTTTCCATCACCTTTTGGTAAAAGACTGTAAAGTTTCTTCTGACTTCCAAAAAGGCTCCCGGCAGCGCCGGGAGCCTTTCCTGTTTTACAGCCAGGTCTCCCCCTGGCTGTGCTTTTCATAGTCGTGGGTCACAGAGGCCTCCAGAATCTCATGGTAGGCCCAGTGGTCCACACGCACATCGGTGAAGGGGGCCGCTATGTCCCGCTCACCCGCCTGCCGGTCCATGGCACGGTTGAGGATCTTTACTGCCTCCGCTCTTGTCACATTGCGGCCCGGCTGGAAGGTACCATTGGTACCGCCGGAGATCCACCCCTGGGCAGCGGCAAAGGCGATCTCCCGGGCTGCCCAATAGCTGGCCGGCACGTCGGGAAAAGCGTGACTGCCGCCAGTGACAGTAAAGAAGCCGCACACCATCTTCACCAGCTCCGCCCGGCGGACTGGTTGGGTGGGGCGGAAGGTTCCGTCCTCATAGCCCTGGACAATGCCGTATTTCCGGGCAAAATGGACATAGGAGCTGTACCAGTCCCCCAGACTCACGTCGGAAAAGCCGCCGGTGCCCTCCTCATAACTGTAAAGTGGTTTCCCATTACGATCCACCGCCAGCCGGGTCAGCATCGTCACCGCCTCTCCCCGGGTCAGAGAGCTGTCCGGGTGGAACTGTCCATTGCTGCCCTGTACATAGGCCATATGGTCCGCCGTATTTAGAGCTGCTTCCGGCTGAGGCGCATAAAATTCCTTATAAAGCTTCTGCAATTCCCCATTCTGCGCCAAAAACTGATATCGGAAGTGAACTTCACCATCCACCTGGGCAATGGTCTCGTTGAGCTCCAGCTGCTGCCGGATGGCCTCCACACCGTACCAGGGACTGCTGGGATCAGTGTTGCCCGCCTGATAGTCGGCCATACCGATGTAAAGGAAAACATCTGTACCCCTTACCGTGTCCGCCCACCACTTGACGATGGTCTCATAGTCCATACTTTTATGACCGATATACCAGTAGACCTGGGGGCAGATGTAGTCAATCCACTCCTCCTGCACCCACTTCCGGCTGTCGGCGTAGGAGGCATAGTAGCTCTCAAAGCCGCCGGTGGTATTGGAGCCCTGGGACTGGCTGCTCTTGTCGGCCCACACGCCGGAGGGGCTGATGCCGTAAGACAAATCGGGATCAATGGCGTGGAGCCGCTCCCCCATCTCCTTCACCAGCTGGTTCACATTGTCCCGACGCCAATCCCCAATGTCGGAGAAGCCGCTGCCGTACTGGGCATAGGTGTCGGCGTCGTCAAAGTTTGCGCCGGGATAGAAGTAGTCGTCCATGTGGATGCCGTTGATGTCGTAATTACGGGCCAACTCCTCGGCGCTCTGAATGATGTACTCCCGCACCTCCGGCAGACCGGGATCAAAATAGTATTTGCCGTCGTACTCCACCACCCAGTCCGGGTGGACCTTGGCCGGATGGTCGGCAGTCAGGCTGTCGTACTCGGACTGGCCTCCCTTAGTCACCCGGAAGGGGTTGATCCAGGCATGAAGCTCCAGCCCCATCTCATGGGCTTTCTCCACCCAGTAGGCCAGGGGATCAAAGCCATCTGCCGGGGCCTGACCCTGTCGGCCCGTCAGATCGGCGCTCCAGGGATAGTAACTGGAGGGATAGAGGGCGTCGGCGGAGGGCCGCACCTGTAAGATCACGGCGGTCATGCCCATATCGGCGCAGGTCTGCAAGATCTTGTCCGCGTCCGCCTTCAGCACCGCCGGGTCGGTGGTGGCCTTGCTGGGATAGTCCAGCCGGTACACCGTGCTCACCCACACCGCCCGGAATTGGTCGGGATTCTTCACTTCATTCTTCCCGGCGCTGGTCTGGGTACGGATGGCCATACCTGCCAATGCCAGGGCGCACACCAGCACAATGGCCACCACAAATTTCCATACTCTTGTCATGGGATTCTCCTTGCTTTGGTTCTGAGGACGGCGGGCTACTTCTCCTGGGCGGCAATCCGCTCCGCCAAGTCATTGAGATAGACCCAGCGCTCCATCTTCTCCTCCAGGGCGGCCTCCAGCTGGCTCTGCTTCTCCTGGAGCTCCTGGAGGGCCACATAGTCGGTGGCCTTGGCAGCCTGCTCCGCCTGGACCTGGGCGATCTGCTCCTCCAGAGCGGCGATGTCGTCGTCGATGGTCTCAAACTCCCGCTGCTCCTTGTAGCTGAATTTCAGCTTCTTGGGGGCGGCGGGGCGCTCTTTCCCCTTGTCAGAGGTGGAAATTTTGGGGGCTTTGGCCTTCTCCTCTGCCCGCTTGGCGTCCAGATACTCGGTATATCCGCCGGGATAGGCCCGCACAGAGCCATCCCCCTCTACGGCAAACACCCGCCGCACCACCCGGTCCAGGAAATAGCGGTCGTGGGATACGGCAATCACCGCGCCGGGGAAGGTGTCCAGATAGTCCTCCAGAATGGACAGGGTCTGAATATCCAGGTCGTTGGTGGGCTCATCCAGCAGCAGCACATTGGGAGCGGCGGCCAGCACCGAGAGCAGATAGAGCCGCCGTTTCTCCCCGCCGGACAGCTTGCAGATGGGAGACCACTGAACCTCCACCGGGAAAAGGAACTGCTCCAGCAGCTGAGAGGCGGTGAGCATTCCCTCTGCCGTCTCAATGTTATTGCCAATCTCCTTCACATAGTCGATGACCCGGATATCCCCGTCCATGTCGGGCACTTCCTGGCGGAAGTAGCCGAAGCGGACCGTCTCGCCCACCTCCACGGTACCGGAATCGGGGGCCAGGGCCCCCGCCATCAGGTTGAGCAGGGTGGATTTGCCGCTGCCGTTGGAGCCTACGATGCCGATACGGTCATCCCGCAGCAGCATACAGTCAAAGTCCCGGACCACGGTCCGGTCCCCGAAGGCCTTGGTGACCCCCGCAAGCTCCACCGTCTTTTTCCCTAGACGGCTGGCACGGGCGGACAGTTCCAAGGTACTTTTTTCCGTGGGGCCGGTCTGGGCCTTCAGGGCCTCGTACCGCTCCAGCCGTTCCCGGCTCTTGGTGCCCCGGGCGGTGGGGCCCTGCATCACCCACTGGTACTCCCGTCGAAGGATGGCCTGACGCTTGCGCTCACTGGCTTTCTCACTCTCCAGCCGGGCCGCCTTCCGCTCCAGATATTTGTCATAGTTACCCTCATAGGTGTAGAGTTTGCCGCCCTCCACCTCCACCATTTTCGTGACGATGCGCTCCAGAAAATACCGGTCGTGGGTGACCATCACCAGAGCGCCCTTCCAGCCTCTCAAATAGTCCTCCAGCCAGCCAACCATCCGGTCGTCCAGATGGTTGGTGGGTTCGTCCAGCAACAGCACATCGCAGGGCCGGGCCAGCACCGCCGCCAAGGCCACACGGCGGCGCTCACCGCCGGACAGCTCCCCTACCTTCTGGTCAAACCGGGGCACCCCCAGCTGATTCAGAATGGTCTTGGCCTCATATTCCGCCAGGGTGCGATCGTCCCCGTCCAGCCCCAGCAGCACCTGCTCCAGCACGGTATGTTCCCCGGGAAATACCGGGTTCTGAGGCAGGTAGGCCAGGCGCACATTGGGGTCGGGACGAACGGTACCTCCGTCCGGCTCCTCCGCCCCGGCCAACAGCCGCAGCAGGGTGGATTTTCCGCATCCGTTGACGCCGATGATACCCACCTTGTCCCCCGGCTCCACATAAAACGAGACAGAGTCCAGCAGACTCCGTGTCCCGTAGGTCTTAGTCAGTTGTTCCGCCGATAACAGCATATTGTTCCCTCGCTTTGTCGATATCCCGTATAGTATAGCGGAAATGGCTGAAAAAGAAAAGGCCTCATGGTACTTGACAGGCAACCGTATTACTCATATAATACAGTTAGAAAGTGTACTAGTTCAGTAATACAGTTAGGAGGTGGTATGGCCATGTGTAACTTTGGCGGCTTCGTCCCGGCGGACGGTCTGCCCATCTATCTGCAGATTGTGCGCTATGTGGAGCGGGGCGTGGCGGCTGGCACCATTGCCGACGGCGAGGAACTGCCCTCCCGCCGGGTGCTGTCGGCCCAGCTGGGTGTCAACCCCAACACAGTGCAGAAGGCCTACCGCCTGTTGGAGGAGGAGGGGCTCATCACCTCCCGCTCGGGGGCCAAAAGTGAAGTGTGCGCCCCGCCGGACCGGGCGGAGGCTCTCCGGGCCAAACTGTTGGAGCAGGAGATCGCCGGTTTTGTCCGCTCTCTGCGGCAGTCCGGGCTGGAGAAGGAGGCCGCTCTGGAGCTGATCGACCGGCTGTGGGACCGAAAGGAGGAGGAAGCATGAGACAATATGTGAACCTGTTGATGGTAGCCGCCCGCTCCCGGCTGTGGCAAGTGATCCTGATCACCGCCGGCACCAGTGCCGCCCAGGTAGCACTGGCCATTTCCATGCTGAACAAAGTGAGTCTATATGGTTTTATGCAGAATTCCCTGTTCCATCTGCTGTTCACCGCAGGTCTGGTGCTGATCTGTCTGTCGCTGGCCTCCTTCGGCATGGAGCGGGGCGGCAGCAAGCTGGGCTATACCCTCCGCCGCCTGCCCTGTGGAGAGGAGCGGGCCACCCTGATATTCGCCCTTCACCACTTCCTCTGCCTGCTGATCTACTGGGGCGGGCAGATCGCAGCGGCATGGTATATTGCCCTGCGCTTCTGCGCCCTCTCAGACGACGCCTTTCCCATGCTGGTGTTTTATTACAGCGGATGGTTTCACGGAATTCTGCCCGGCCTGGACTGGCCCATCTACATCCGCAATGTGGTGATGCTGACGGCGCTGGCCATGGCGGCAGCCACCTGCTCCTACCACTGGCGGCGGGGCGATAAACCCTTTACCGTCGTGCCCCTGGCCGCTTTTGCCGGTCTCAGCTTTCCCGCCGATGCCGGCGCCTTCGGTCTGCCGGGACCGGGCAGCGATTTTGTTGCCAGTCTGCCCAATGTGTACGCTAAGGTGCCAGATAATATCATGGTGGCGCTCTTCCAGCTGGCCGTCTTTGTGACAGCTCTGATCATCGTCACCTACAATCTGATAGGGAGGGCTCGTTATGTGGACACCTGAACGCGTCTATCCTCTGGGTTTTCCCGGCAGGCAGGCCCTCCAGCTCACACTGGGCGGGCTGGGAGTCGCCTTCGCCATCGGTTATTTCCGGTTTCTTGCCTCCTTTTCTTCCGCCAAAAATGAGCTCTACACGTCCGTCCGGATCGACGGCAAGTGGGTCCCAAAACTCATTGAGGGTTCGGTCATTGCCCCATTCTCCCGCCTGCTGGGCGGGATATCTCTGGGGCTGATTCTGGTGGCCCTCTGCCTCATCGTCTCCCTCTTTCTTCATTATGCCTGGCATAAGCTGGGCAGCCGCAGCATCTACCGCATGAAGCTGCTCCCCAACCGCTGGGAGCTGTGGCGGCGGGTGGTCTTTATCCCTCTGGTAGGCCTGGCCGCCTGCGCGCTGCTGTGGGGCCTGCTGCTTCTGCTGTGCGCCCTCACCTACCGCTACGGGACGCCGGACGGTCACTTCCCCCCCAACTGTTGGGGTTCCTTCCCCTTCTACTGGATTGGAGGCTGCTATGCTTGAACTGCATCAGGTTCGTAAAAAATACTTCGGCTCCACCATAGCGGTGGATGATCTGTCCCTCACCATAGGCCCTGGGGAAATCGTAGGACTGTTTGGGGAGAACGGCGCCGGCAAAACCACGCTGCTCAAGTGTATCCTGGGTCTGCTGTCCTATCAGGGCCAAATCACCCTGGACGGCGCTCCGGTAAACCGGGCCAACATCGCCCGCCTGTCCTTCGCCACCTGCGAGCACTCCTTCTTCCCCAACCTGACCGCAGAGGAGCACAGAATTTTTCTCACCAGCCAGTTTCCTACCTTCCGTCAAAAACGCTTCCACGCTCTGCTGGACTTCTTCGAGCTGCCTGCCCACAAAGCCATCCGACGGTTTTCCACCGGCCAGAAGAACCAGTTCGAGGTGATCCTGGCCCTGTGTCAGGGCGCCGACTACATCCTGATGGATGAGCCCTTCGCCGGCAACGACATCTTCAACCGGGAGGACTTTTACAAGGTGCTGCTGGGTATTCTGGAACCCAACGAGACCATTCTGCTGTCCACCCACCTGCTGGAGGAGGTACAGCACTTCATCAGCCGGGCCGTGCTGCTGCAAAAAGGCAAGCTGGTGGGAGACGCCTCCACCCTGGACCTGGAGGAGCAGGGCAAAAGCCTCATGGACTATGTGAAAGAGACCTACCGCTACAAGGCCGACCGGGTCAGTCAGGCCCTGGACCAGCTCACCGGCAAGGAGGAGGGAGAGGGATGAAAAGCGCTCTGGCTCTGCTTCTGGCTCTGGTGGCCGCCTTCGGCGGCCTGCTGGGCTGGACCAATGCTCAGCTGCAGCAACAGGGTACCGACGTAACCGTCTCCGCCACCACCCTGGCAGGGGACCCGGCAGCTGTCGCCGACGTCCAGGTCACCAGCTATACTGAGTATCAAAATCACCTCTTCTGGCGCCAGTCCTTTCCGGCGGACAGCCCGGAGCAGGGTGAGACCATCTGCGCCTTTTCCCAGGCTGCCCACTTTGCAGAGGATAACTTTTCTTGGGGAAACTATTTTAATATCGAGCTCTCCAGACATAGCATAAGCAGTCATTCCTCTATAGAGAAGCAGCTCTCCCCTTCTCTGCTCGCTCTTTTAAAGCAGATCCAGAGTAACCGGCCCAACGTCGCCGTTTCGCAACAGCGGGTGGACCTGTCCGACTATACCGATCACTATCCCCTGGAGGTTTCCGGCTCTTTCACCCAATTTATACACGACCCGCTGACATCCAAGCAGCTGATCCAGTTGGTGGAAGACTACTTTTTCTTTCCTCTGTCCAAGAGCACATATGCCATCATCTCTCTGGAGACCGATGAGAAGAGCGGCCAGCTCTGTGGTTATGATTTTGACCTGGAATATGACTTGAGTCTATCTACCCAGACTGTGATGCGGGACTATATTACCTATTTCGCTCTCATTCCCGGAGGTGACCAAGTCGACCGGCTGGACACCAGCCACATCCCCGGCGGCTGGGGGGTATACGCCCTCACCGGCACCAGCGGAGAGGACGCCGCCATCTCTACCCTCTACTCCATACCCGATGGCGGGCAGGTGGTCCGCCTCTTTGGCGGCCCGGAAGGAGACGACTGCCTCTATCTGCTGACTTTGGAAGAGAACACGCTGTTTTTCACCCAGCTGGACCCCAAAAACGGCCAGGTGGTGGTCCATCTGCCTCTCTTCCCCTGGACAGAGGATCAGGAGATCCTCAGTACCCTATGGCATGGAGACTATCTGGTGGTTTTCACCGGCAAAGGCCCCTTCGCGGTACTGGTTCCCGACGGCCAGGGGGGCTGGAAGGTGGATCTGACCGGGGACCTCCATAACCAATACACCCCCACCTACTATCCGTCAGCCGATGAGCTGACCGGGTATGCCCGGTACAGCACCACCTCCTCCCTCTATGACCATGACAGCCACCGGCTGATCTTTGCCGACTCCTATTACGCAGGGGACGAAAAGAACACCTCGTTCTTTCTGTCTGTATACGATCGGGACGGGCTGGCCTATCTGGGGACCTATCAGTTCAGTCTGCCCGCAGATGTGTATAAACTTTATGGTGTCTATACCAACAACTCCCCCTCCCATGTCCTCTCCTGGTCGGAAACTGCCTCTTGACAAAACCGGGCGGTTCGGCTAGAATGGGTAACAATCAAATCCCAGAAGAGGCAATGATGGGAAGAAGGCACGTCCCGTCCTTCTCAGAGAACCGGTGGTTGGTGCGAACCGGTGGAGGAAAGCGTGCGGATACTGATCCCGGAGCCGCCTGCCTGAAGCTGCTGTTGTAGGGCAGGCCGTCACGGCCACGTTACCGGCCGGGGCCTTGTTGGAGGCCATGAGCGTCCGCCGGTGACGGCGGGCGGAAGCAGGGTGGTACCGCGTATCTTACGCCCCTGACCATAATCTGGTCAGGGGTTTTTCTTATTCCCTGGCCCAAGGAGGAACTGCTATTATGAAACCCGCACAGAAAAAGTACATTCCCTTCGTCCCGCTGAAAATGGAAAAGCGCGCCTGGCCCGACAAGGAATTGAAGGCGCCCCCCGTCTGGTGCTCCGTGGACCTGCGGGACGGCAACCAGGCCCTCATTGATCCCATGAACGTGGAGGAGAAGCTGGAGCTGTTCCACACGCTGGTGGATATCGGTGTGAAAGAGATCGAGGTGGGCTTCCCCTCCGCCTCCGAGACCGAGTATGAGTTCATCCGCACCCTCATTGAGGGCGGCCACATCCCCGACGACGTGACCATCCAGGTGCTGGTCCAGGCCAGAGAGCATCTGATCCGCAAGACCTTTGAGGCTATCGACGGCGCCAAGCACGTTATCTTCCATTTCTATAACTCCACCTCTACCCTCCAGCGGAAGGTGGTGTTCCACACCGACGTGGCCGGCGTCACCAAGATCGCCGTGGACGCCGCCCAGCTCATCCGGGAGCTGAGCCAGCCCGCCATCGACGCCGGTATGGATCTCCGGTACGAGTATTCCCCCGAGTCCTTCATGGGCACCGAGATGGACGCCGCCGTGGAGATCTGCCAGGCGGTCATCGAGGCCATTGGGGCCACTCCCGACCACAAAATCATCCTCAACCTGCCCACTACGGTGGAAAACTGTATGCCCAACTACTTTGCCGATGAGATTGAGTACTTCATCGACAAGCTGCCCAGCCGGGAGTGCGCCATCATCTCCCTCCACCCCCACAACGACCGCGGCGAGGGCGTAGCCACCGCCGAGATGGGCCTGCTGGCAGGCGCCGAGCGTGTGGAGGCCACCCTCTTCGGCAACGGTGAGCGCACCGGTAACGTGGATATGGTCACCCTGGCTCTCAACCTGTACACTCAGGGCGTGGACCCCAAGCTGGACTTCTCCAACATCAACAAGATCCGGGATGTGTACGAGAAGGTCACCAAGATGAAGATCGGCGAGCGGCAGCCCTATGTGGGCGAGCTGGTGTTCACCGCCTTCTCCGGCTCCCACCAGGACGCCATCAACAAGGGCACCCGCTACATGGAGGAGAGCGGCACCGAGTACTGGGAGGTGCCCTATCTGCCCATCGACCCCGCCGATGTGGGACGGCAGTATGAGCCCATCATCCGCATCAACTCTCAGTCGGGCAAGGGCGGCTCCGCCTTCGTCATGCAGCACTCCTTCGGTTTCGATCTGCCCAAGGCCATGCACCCCGAGTTCGGCCACATCGTTCAGGTGGAGACCGACCGGGTGGGCAAGGAGCTCAAACCGGAGGCCATTTACGACCTGTTCAAGACCCACTACATCGACGCCGTCAAGCCCTACGAGATGGTGCGCCACTCCTTTGCTGAGTTTACCGATGAGGAGGGCCACTCCCACGTCACCTTTGCCGGTACCCTTCGCCACACCGACACGGTATTCCAGGTTCAGGGCTCGGGCAACGGCCCCATTGACGCCTTCTTCAACGCCATCCACGGTCAGAAGATGGACCGCTTCACCTTCATCGACTACAAGGAGCACGCCATCAAACAGGGCTCCGACTCCCAGGCTGTGGCCTACATCCACCTCCAGGATGAGGAGGGCCGGGACTGGTTCGGTGTGGGCATGAGCCACAACATCAACCTGGCTCCCCTGAAGGGCATCCTGTCCGCCATCAACCGGGCCGTCAACCACGACGGGCTGTAATCTCACAACGCAAAAGGGGTCCCGCCGGTAAACCGGCGGGACCCCTTTTGTCCATTTTTTACGCGTCGTGATGATGACCACCGCAGTTGTGGTCGTGATGATGCTCGTGTTCGTGATCATGGTGGTGGCAGACGGCATCGGTGGACTTCAGCTCCCCTTTCAGGTACTGCTCCACGGCGGTGCGGGCGTCCCCCTGAACCCCCATCATGGTCTTGATGTTCCGCTGCTGGAACAGAGACACGGCGTGGGCACCCATGCCTCCGGCAATGACTACCTCAACCCCCATATCCCCCAGGAAATTGGGCAGGAATCCGGGCTTGTGCTCCGGATTGGGTACCAGCTCCTCCCCCAGAATCTTGCCGTCCTCCACAGTGTAGATACGGAAATGTTCACAATGGCCGAAGTGGCCCCCTACCTCTGTTCCCACGCTGGCAACTGCGATCTTCATGGTTCGTCGCTCCTTTTCCCGGCATATGCCAATTATTATAGCTTTATCATACGCTTATTTCCGGCATATGTCAATATCATTCTAAAAAAGATGGGGGTGCAGCGGATTGCCGCACCCCCAATCTTTTCTTATTTTCGATTGTTTTTCTTCAGATCCACCAGGCAGATGTTCAGATCCACCTTACCCTCGATCCCGCTTACCGTTCCGCTGCTGGAATACTGCCACATATCATAGTAATACGGGAATGTGGTGGGTGTCCAGCCGGTGGTATAGTGAGCCAGCCAGAAAGGATAGTCCTGCAGCTGAGAGAGGTCAAACCCCTTGTTTACCAGATTGGGATTGCTGTAGGCCATGGGCTGATATCCCTCATCCTGGATCACCTGGTTAAATGCTTTGGTACAGTCAATGATCTCCTGGTAGGTCATGTTGTATGTACGGCTGCTGCTGTCGCTGACATACTCCCAGTCAAATACCACCGGATAGGTCACATCATATCCCTCGATCCACTCCAGGGTCTGATAGGCCTCCTCCATAGCTTCTTCCTCGTTGACCGCCTGGGAGAAGAAGTAAACCCCCACATCGATACCCGCTCGGGTGGCGTTTTCTATGTTATACGTAAAATAGGGGTCCTGCACGATCTTACCCACGGTATACCCTCGATAACCTACCCGAATGATGGCAAATTCCACTCCGGATTCCGCCACCAGGTCCCAGTCGATCTTGCCCTGGTGGGAGGAGACATCGATGCCCACATGGCTCTCCGCATCTCCATTGTAACTGAGGAAGCCGTCCTCATTGACATAAAACGCCTCGCTGTCATAGGGGTTGGATGGGATCGGCATTGGAGTAGGCGTAGGCGTGGGCTCCGGTGTTTCACTGGGAGTAGGTTCCGGATCCGGGCTTTCGCTGGGGGTGGGTTCCGGTGTAAGTGTTGGCGTGGGAGTAGGCGTGGGAGTAGGAGTAGGCGTTGGAGTTGGAGTCGGGGTAGGCGTGGGCTCCGGTTCCGGCTGGCTGTTCTGGTCGTAGCGGGTCAGAATAACCGCTGTCTCCGCCCGGGTCGCCTGGCCGGAGGGATCAAAGCAATTTCCCGGCTTACCGCTGATCACCTGCTCCGCCTGGGCCCAGTCCACTGCGGGAACCGCCCAGGACGAGATCTCGTCCCCATCGGCATAGGGTGTACCGGCGCTGGCGGCCGGGCTGCCTGCATAGCGCCACAAAATGGTGGCCACCTGTTCCCGGGTCACAGGATCGTTGGTACCAAAGGTCTGGCTGCTGTACCCGGTCACATAGCCGTTCTGTTGGGCCCACAGCACCGCTTCGGAGTACCAGGCATCGTTTTCTGTATCGGTAAAGTTGTCCCTGCCGCTCACCGCCGGACTGCCCGCCATCCGGTAAAGTACAGTGGCCAGCATGGCCCGGCTCATGGACAATTCCGGCGCAAACATACTGCTGGAGATGCCGCTCATCAGCCCATTGTCATACACATAGGATACCGCTCCGGCGTACCATACGCCGGGGACTACGTCGGCAAAGGACCCGCCGCTCTCCGCGGCCTGGACCGTTCCGCCAAAAGGCAGAGGGATCATGGCTGCCAGCAGTGTGCCTGCCAGCAGTCTGGATGCTGCTTTTCTTCTTACCATGGACTTTCCTTTCTGCGTAGGACTCTGTTCTGTTTTGGATAATGCGATTGATAATAGCATAACAGAAATCCAGCTGTTCGACAAGTTTTGAACAGAAATTTTATAATATTTGCTATTTTCCTTTTTTCCCGCCCAAGATAGTTCCAAGCAGTATACATAAGTTTGTAAACCCTTCTACACAAAAAGGCTCCCGCCAACGGCGGGAGCCTTTTTGTACGATAAAATCAACCCAGTTTGCTATACTCTGTTTCGGAGACTGCTTCCAGCCATTCATTGGAGCAGTTCTCACCAGGCACTTCCAGGGCAAGATGGGAAAACCAGCTGTCCGATGCGGCGCCATGCCAGTGCTTGACGCCGGTGGGAATGTTGACCACATCGCCGGGATGCAGCTCCCTGGCCTCCTTCCCCCACTCCTGATACCAGCCTCGACCGGCTACGCAAATCAAAATTTGCCCGCCGCCCTTGTCAGCGTGATGGACGTGCCAGTTGTTCCGGCAGCCTGGCTCGAAGGTCACATTATATACCCCCACCTGGCTGACAGAGAGGGGCTGCAGGTAACTCTGGCCCACGAAGTACTGAGAGAACCCGTCGTTGGGCGCCCCGATGGGAAACACCATTTCTTTCTGGTGCATGGCCTTACCGTCATCGCCGGCATCCTCGGCCCACACTTCCTTGGCCATACGGAAGGCCGCCCAGGCCTTGGGCCAACCTGCGTAAAAGGCAGCATGAGTCAAAATCTCCGCAATCTCCTGCCGGGTAATACCGTTTTGCTTGGCAGTGCTCAGGTGATACTGGAAGGAGCTGTCCACCAGCCCCTGAGCCATCAGAGCCACAACCGTGACCAGAGAACGATCCCGCAGGGAGAGTTTGTCCTCCCGGCTCCACACCTGTCCAAACAATACGTCGTCATTCAACTCCGCAAATTTCGGAGCAAACTCACCCAGCGCATCTCTGCCCGCCGTCTGCTTCACTGCCATAACAAATACCTCCTACTCAAGAGAAAATGTAACCTGAACCCTTCCCTCTCCCAGCTTCGCCTGCAAATCGGTGGGATCATCGAGCTTTGCAAGCCGGGTGAAGTTCCAGGTATTCGTACCGTAGTAAATCGTAATCTGATTGCCCTGATAGAGGATCACATCCCCCGGCTCCGTGGTGATCTGCTGGTCATTCCGGGTCAGCGTGGTACCCAGCGGGCCCACTTTTTCAAAGCCACCGTAATCCTCCATCTCGATGGTCACCGGCCCCTGTGCCAGCAGCTCCTTGAATTCACGGGCCGAGCTGTTGTCCTCCAAGGTAGCCAGCAGTTCCTCATCGCCTACTGTGATCTTCAATGCCGTTTCCTCCTGACCGGATGCCGTCTCCGCAGATTGTGTCTCTTCTGGAACGCTGCCGCCGCAGGCCGACAGTCCCAATAGGGCAAGGAGCATACACAGCCACTTTGCCGCGGTTCTCATACGCCCTTACCCATCTTATAGGCCTCGGCCAGCTTTTCGGTCAGACGGGCCATATCGCCCGGGTCATTGACCCCGCCGCCCCGTACCACACCGGCCAGCCGAGCCTTTTCAAAGCAGGCGATCCAGCCATTCAGGCCGTTGACAGGGCCGTCGGAGGCGCTGTCCTCCTCCTCAGCGGAGGCGGTGAGCAAGTAGATGTCCCGGAAAGCGTAGTCGGCGGCGTACAGAGAATTGGCCCGGTCCAGCAGGGTTTTCATCTGGCCGGACATCTCGTAATAGTACACCGGGGTGGCAAAGCAAATCACATCCGCTGCCGCCATCTTTTCCACAATCGCGTTGGCGTCGTCCTGAATCACACACCGGGACTGCTTCAGACAGGCCAGACAGCCCCTGCAAAAGTGCAATTCCTTCCCCTGTAGGGAGAGCAGCTCCACCTGATGGCCGGCCTCCTGGGCACCCTGGACAAACTGCCGGGCCAGCAGATCAGAATTGCTGTTGTGACGCAGGCTGGTAGAAATCACCAAAACTTTCTTGCTCATGCTTCGTCCTCCTCGCCGATGGTCCGTATGACTTTTGCAGGTACGCCGCCTACCACGGTATTCTCCGGCACATCTCTGTTCACCACCGCGCCGGCGGCCACAATGGCGCCGTCCCCGATGGTCACACCAGGCAGAATGGTAGCATTGGCGCCGATCCACACATTCTTCCCGATTCGGATCGGTGCGGGGATCATGCTGCCTCGGTCTTTTGGCGAGGCAACGTGGTTAAGGGTCGCCAGCACCACATTATGACCGATGAGGGCACCATCCTCGATAAAAATGCCGCCCTGATCCTGAAATTTGCACCCCGCGTTGATAAACACATTCTTTCCAATATGGATGTTTTTTCCACAGTCCGTGTAAAAAGGCGGGAAAAGCCCGAAGCTCTCATCCACCGGCTTGCCGATCAGCTGAGAAAACAGGGCCCGCAGCTGCGCCGGTTCATGATAGCTCCCGTTGATCTCCGCGGTAATCCGCAGGGCCTCCTGGCTGACGCCGTGCATGAATTGGTGAACCTCGCTTCCGCCCTGCACCACGTTACCGCTGTTCAGTTCATTCAAAAATTCTTCTAGCTCCATGTTACGCTCCCAATTCTTCAGGTATTTGGTTTCATTGTATCACCGGCGCTTTCAGATAACAAATACCTATATAGAATATCTTACTATGCTTGAAACCTATAGTTAAGTCATGCTATTATCTATACAGAGGTGAGCGCTATGGAGTTAAGAGTGCTTCAATATTTTCTGGCCGTGGCACGGGAGCAAAATATCTCAGCGGCGGCACAATCCCTTCACCTGACACAGCCCACCCTCTCCAGGCAGCTCAAGGAGCTGGAGGAAGAGCTGGGTAAGCAGCTGATGGTCCGGGGCAACCGGAAGATCACGCTGACCGAGGACGGTATGCTGCTGCGGAAACGGGCGGAGGAGATTCTGGAGTTGGTGGACCGGACGGAGAAAGAGGTTATGCAGTCCGGCAACACCGTCAACGGGGATATCTATATCGGCACCGGTGAGACGGACGGCGTGCGCCAAATCGTTGGGGCTGCCAAACAGCTGCGGGAGCGCTACCCGGGTATCCATTTCCACATCGTCAGCGGCGACGCTGTGGACGTATGCGAGCGGCTGGACAAGGGGTTGTTGGATTTTGGCGTTCTTCTTGGGGACATGGACAAAACAAGATACCACTATATGGAGCTGCCTATGAAGGACACCTGGGGGGTACTGATGCGGCGAGACAGCCCTCTTGCCCGGCAGGACACCGTTTCTCCCCATGATCTGTGGGACAAGCCTCTGATCCTCTCCCGGCAGGTGGATAATAAAAGCGGCCTGTACCGCTGGCTCAAAAAAGAGCCCTCGGAGCTCTACACCGTGGCCACCTATAATCTGATCTACAACGCCTCGTTAATGGTGGACGAGGGGCTGGGATACGCCTTTACCCTGGACAAACTGGTAAACACCACTGGCAGCAACCTGTGCTTCCGGCTCCTGAAGCCAAAGCTGGAGCTGGGGATGCACCTGGTCTGGAAAAAATCCCAGACATTTTCCAAGGCAGCAGAACTGTTCCTGGAGCAACTGCAGAATCACCTGTCCTCTTCTCAAAACGTAAGCAAATAACTTGGACGCCCGGCTGATGCCGGGCGTCCATTTTGTTGCTTGGTTCTTTCTTTGTTTGTAAATTCAAGGATACTGCAGGTCTGTTGCGCCAATCATTCTCCTTCGATTACTTCAGCTGCGCCCCGTCCCGGAAGGCGTTGCCCACCTTCTCACCCAGCTTGCGGTAGGTATTGTGGATGGGGTCAAAGATAATGGGCTGCAGCTTGTCCGGATCGATCTTTCCGTCCTCTCCCAAAACCGACTCATCAGCACAGACATTCACGATCTCGCCTACCAGACGGCAACTCTCCGGATCATAGCTGACCAGGCGGCACTCCACAGCCATAGGCAGCTCATCAATAAGGGGCGCATCCACAAATTCTGCTTTGCTGGTATGCCAGCCCGCTTTTTCCAGCTTATTGGCCACGTTATTGCCCGATTCAATACCCACATAGTCGCAGGCCACCATCTGCTCTGCCGTGGCCATGCTTACCGTAAAAGCCTTCCGGGCCAGAATATTGGCGGTGGTCTTATGACCGGCACTGATACACATGGACAATTCCTTCTCCTCGCTGATGCCGCCCCAGGCCGCATTCATAGCGTCCGCCGTGCCATCTTCGCCATAAGTGGCCAGGATAAAGACCGGCTGGGGATAGGTCCAGGGTTTTGCTCCAAAATTCTTACGCATAAAAGATACCTCCTGTTTGATGGTTTTCAGCAGTTACCTGTATAAACATCGTGCAGTTCTTCCCGTGCTACATCTGCCAGGCGGTAAACCGTCTCCACCGGCGTAGGTGGACGGTCCGCCATACGATGGCGGGGGAAAAAGCGGGAGATGTGCAGGGGAATGCGGGAATCGACCGAGGAGAGCCATCGGGACAGGGCCCGGATCTCCTCCTCCGTGTCATTTTCTCCCGGCACAATCAGCGTGGTGACCTCCAAATGGCAGCGGCCGGCAGCCAGGGAGATGGAGCGTTTCACGCTCTCCAGATCTCCTCCCAGGGCGCAGTACCACCGTTCGGTAAAGCCCTTCAAATCAATGTTTACCGCGTCGATCAGCGGCAGCAGCTTCCGCCACCAGTCCTCTGCAATGGTACCATTGGTCACCAGCACGTTGAGCATCCCGGTCTGGTGTACCAGCTCGGCGCAGTCCCGCACATACTCATAGCCAACCAGCGGCTCATTATAGGTATAGGCCACACCGATATTGCCCCGGCTGGCCAAACGTACAGCCTCCTGCACCAGCGGCTCCGGTGCGCAATCCCTGGTTGGAAATGCCTCCCCTGCTCCAGCGATCTCAATATTCTGACAGAAGGAACAGCTCAGATTACAGCCAAAGCTGCCCACCGACAGTACCATACTGCCTGGATGGAACCGGCGCAGCGGCTTTTTCTCAATGGGGTCCAGGGCCAGCGCGGTCAGCTTGCCATAGTTGAGCGGGACAATCCGTCCGCCCCGGTTGCCTCTGGCCCTGCACAGCCCGGTCTGTCCCTCCGCTAATTGGCAGCGGTGAAAACACAATTCACACGAGATGCTCATCGGTGCCGCACCACCTGAAATCGCTGGATCTGATACCGGTCCTCCGCGCCGATCCCGCCCTTTTGCCGGGCAATATCCAGCTGCTGCGCCACTGTATCCACACCTTCCAGGTCCGGCAGCAGCAGTCCCCGCCGCTGCCCGCAGCTGACAATGACTCCGTATTGTCTGGGGTCCAACTGATCGGGGGAATTCACAGTCTCCGGCTCTCCCAATACATCCACGCTGTACTCCAGCTCATCCAGCTCCTGGACCCGCACCGCCGGGAACCGCGGATCACGGGTCCCGGCGGAAATGGCGTTTTGTATGATCTCCCAGGCCACATTTCTCTGGGTTGGCGCAATGGTACCGATGCAGCCACGGAGCCGTCCGTCCTTATGGAGGGACACAAAGGCTCCTGCCGCCTGACTGGTCAATTCCTGGGGCAATCCCGCAGGCAGCTGCCCCAGAGGATCACCGGTCCGCACATAAGTCTCCAGCGACAACCTGGCCAGCTTTACCCAGGGGTCCTCTTTAGCACGTCTCTCCTCCAGCTGGGCCTGCCTGACCTGCTGGAATGCGGCAGCATACCGACGGCCCTCGTCCCGTCCGGTGACCGGAAACAACGCCACCGCGTATCCCACCCCGAAAGTACCCTCATGACTCAAAAGCCGGGGCTCCACCGCCAGCCCATCCAAGGCTCCAGACATCATCTGGAAGGCACGCAGGCCGCATTCAGCCGCCCGCTGGCAGAGCTCTGCGTCCATGGTGAGGAATTGCAGAAAATCACCCGACGCCATAGTCTCTGTCACCCGCCGGTCAAAGACCGGTCCCTCCGGCGCAAATCCATAGGGGCCGTTAGATTTCAGTTTATGAGAGAGATCGCCGCTGGCCACAAACACAGCCCGGCGGCCCAATGCCTCTGCCGCCTCGGCTACGCACTGTCCCAGTCGGTAGTGCTCCAGCGAAGAGAAGCCGGAAAGGCCCATCCGTATGATGGGGCAATCCACGCCCGCTTTGCGGAGAAAAACAAGAGGAATCAATGCTCCATGGTCCAGAGCAGGGTTACGCTGGCCCAGGGTGCCAGCCTCCAGACCTTTTTCCCGGGCTCGACGCACAATTTCATCCCGCAGCGGCCCGTCGTACTCTACCTCAATGCGCACTTGGGGGGCGCCAAAGGCAGACATATCGCCCGAAGCACCCGCTCCAGGAGCAATGTGAAAATAATCTCCGTACAAAACCGTGTGTGGTGAGGCTACAATGAGCACATCCGGCTTCCACCGCGCCACCTCTGCAGCGGCGGCACGCATGGCCTGACCGGTGGCATTGATCTCACACTCCCGGCCCCTGCCCACTTCAGGCAGCAGCACCGGAGGATGTGGGGTCAGGATTGCACCCAGCATAGGCATATTATCCGCTCCCTTCCGGCCATACAAAGATTTCTATAAACAGTATAGCACGGCAAAAGGAACAGAAAAAGCCGTTCCCCAACAAAACTGCACACAAATTGTTGTCATGCGTTCTACACATACTGATCTGCAACATCCGCTTGAACGGACTAAAGGAGCAGGCACCCGAAAAAGCTTTCAGTCGCCCGCCCCCTTTTCTGTTTTCTTATTCTCTTTCCGGTACTGTCAGAAATCTTGCCGCCGCCAGGCGATGGAAGATAACCGCAAATACCAGGCCGAAGGTCACACCCAAGATGGTATCTACAATACGAAGGATCACCGCTCCCTGGAGTCCGTAGATTCCGGTCCCCAACATCAGCGCACCAAAACAGTTCATCGCCGTTTTATACCGATAATCGGTGCAAAAGCCCAGACACAGTCCTCCCAAGGGGCCCATTAACGGGTGAAGCGCTTCCGGCGTCACCAGGTAAACCACGAAAAACGCGCAGGAGCCCGCCACAGCCCCCACAATTCTCTGCCAGAAACGGGTAACCGTATTGCCGGAGTAAGGATATTCCGACAGCAGCGATGCACAGGCAAATCCCATCCACATGAACCGCTCTACTCCAAACACCTGTCCCGCAGTCAGCACCAGACTCACGCCAAGGGCCATGCGAAACTGCCACAGATAAACCGGCACAGCAAGATCAAACTTCCGCATGACATGGTGAAAACACGTCGTCCTATGCTGATCCCGGTGCTTGGCAAACAGGATGGCGCCGCAGATGAGATAGCCCACCAGCGCCAACAGTCCGCGGCGAACCAGTGCCTCTCCCACGACGGGATTGCCTGTCAGATAGATGTAGGCAAAGCTGTACAGGCCGCCGTTGCCCATTTCAGGCCGTTGGGTGGTCATGCAGAGAATGGCAAAAAAGCCCGCAAAGTGCAGCGGAATCAACAGAACCGGCGGAACCACCGCCGCCGCACTGGGAACCAGAACCAGGATAGCCAGCACCGCTGCCAGGGTAATCAGAGAATCTCCGATGCAATACTCAAAATTGACAAAGCGAATCCCAAGCATCATGCAGAACAGCGCCACTGCCAGAGGTGTGTTGTCGCTCCCGAACACAGCGGACAACAAACTGATAAACACAATGGCAAAGGCTACGATCAGCACAGACCGAACCGCTATCGCAACCCAGTAATAGGTTTTCTCCCGTCTTACTTCACAGGCAGCGATCTTCCGCTTCAGCACGGAGGGGTCCATCTGCAGCGCGTCATAGAACTTCATGGTCATGGGGCGTTTCCTGTCCTTTCTCAATCTGCACGGCAAGTCTGTCCGCATAATACACAAACGCCTCAAAATCCTGGCTGGAGCTGCGCCATAAATCATAGAAGGGCTGCAGAATACTCTCGTATCCCCTTTTCAATTCTGCAAGACCGGTTTCCGTGATAAAAATCTGATAACTCCGCTCGTCTGTTTCCTTCCGCTGCTTGCGTATGCAGTTTTTCTCATGGAGCGATTTCAGACACCGGCTGACCGCCTCAATTTTCATGCCGCTGTTTTGGCTGAGTAAAACTGGCGTGTTCTGTTCCGGCTTCAGATAGAGATGAGCCAAAAGTTCACATTCGCTGGCGGTAAGCACGGATTTCCGTAGTGGAAGGAGCGAACGCATAACCTTTTGGAGCTGCTGCTGATAATGCACCATATCTGTCCATTCCATAATTGTACAATCTCCCATTTATTTAACTCCGTTAAGTATATGCCAATTGTAACTCCATGTCAATAGGCAGGATGATCGTCCGCCAAGATAAACAGAAGAACGGGGTTGGTACTGCAATGCAGTACCAACCCCGTTCTTCTGTCTTATTTCGTTACGCTGCGCTTGATCTGCAGCAACATCAAAATCAGACTGACTCCAAGCAGGATATGCCCAATTCCAGCTATACCGGAGATAGCCGCATTCATACCAGCGGACAGCGAGATCCCCAGCACCTGGAACACTCCCCGCACCACCAGCATCACGGCGGTCAGGTTCAGGCCCACATGATAGAGTGCCAGCACCCGTCCGGTCTTTGCACCTGTGAAGGAAAAAGCCTTTTCCAGCATAAGCAGCAGCAGGAAGAACACCATACCCATCAGAAAATAATGGGTATGCACCACAGAGAGCGTGGTCTTAGCCGTAAAGCTGTTGAATTTTGTAAACTCCCGATAAAACACGCCGCCCACCATGGCCAGGATGGCGTACAGCAGCGCGGTATTCGCATAGCGTTTCATATAGTTCCTCTCCTTATTTGCATTCCCGTTTCATATTCTCCTTCTTGTTCCATTTTGTTTTGGACGGCGCCTGCTGCAATGGTCGCCTTGATAAAGTTTCTGCCAAACAGCAATCCTGCCAGTAGCAGTGCAGCGCCCAGGCCCGTATAAAATACGGCAATAAACCGCTCCGGCGCCAGCCCGCTCACCCGGAGGCCAATGCCCCCGGCCATCATAACCGCCATGATAACAAAAGCCTTTCCGTCAAAAAATTTGAGGAAAAAGTGCCGTTCCTCCAAATAGGCGGCAATCCGGGCAGTGTGCTTTTTGACCAGCCTTCCAAAGATAAAATACTGAAATACAGTAAACACCAGTACCGACAACAGGGCATTTAGCACCGTAACATAGGTCGGATAGGCCATTACGCCGATCCGAAGGATATTGAATCCCGCCGCGCTCCATACCAGACAGGCCAGAAGCAGCAGCGTATTCCGTTTTACTTTCATCCTTGCCTCCTTCTAATGAACAATGTTCAATTTCCGGGATACAAAATTCCCACAGAGTTGTGGGAATTTTAATAGAGGGTCCTGCGGACGATCTCCAGTACAACCGAGGGATCATAATCCTGCCGCAGCAACGCAGACAACATCAGTGAAAACAGGAGATCCGAAAATTTTTCCGCTGTAAATGCTTCGGTAAAGGCATCTGGCCGGACTCTGGTATCCCGCAGCAAGACAGAATGCAGGCTATCTAAAATATGCTGCCAGGTCTGCTGCATCCGCCGTTTTCCATCGGATTTATCCTCCCCCATGAAGCCCAACGAGTGAAGACTGAAAAATCCGGGATACCGTTTGCAGCCGTACTCCATCCGTTGGTACAGCCAGGTAATACAGGCCTGGGTATCCTGAAATACTGCCTCATCCTCCGGGCGGCGGAAGATCTCACACCAGACGCTCTCCACTGTGGCACCCATCAGAGCAGCTTTGGAATCAAAATAGTTGTAGATGGAACCAACCGACACACCGCAGGCGGCCGCCACTGAGCGAATATTGACCACAGACCACCCCGCTTGCTGGATGAGCTCACGGCTGGTCTTCAGGATCTCCTCTTTGGATGTAACTACGGTATTCATCCTATCACCTCAATATGAATATCGTTCATTATAGTGTTTTATTCTCTTTTGTCAAGCATTTTTGGGCCGGATGCTGCAATTTCTCTACAAATCGAGATAGCTAAGACTTCCAACAGGTTTTTAGGCGGGCAAATGTCCGTTCCTTGTCAGAACGACCAGTTCATGGTATCATAAAACCAATCAATGAGGAGGTGTTCTCATGCCCCTGCACATCGTGCGAAATGATATCACTACTATGAAGGTGGACGCCATCGTCAATGCCGCCAAAGAGAGCCTTCTGGGAGGCGGGGGTGTAGATGGCGCCATTCACCGCGCCGCCGGGCCGGATCTTTTGAAGGAATGCCGTACCTTGGGCGGCTGCAAAACGGGACAGGCCAAGATCACGAAGGGTTACCGCCTGCCTGCCAAGTTTGTAATCCACACCGTCGGCCCTGTCTGGCAGGGTGGAAGTTGCGGCGAGAGGGAGCTTCTCATTTCCGCCTACCGTTCCTCCCTGGAGCTGGCCTTCGCCAACAAGTGCGAAACGGTGGCCTTTCCCCTTATCTCCTCCGGGGCATACGGCTACCCCAAGGACCAGGCTCTGAAGGTGGCGGTGGACACTATCGGAGACTTCCTGCTCTCCCACGATATGACCGTCTATCTGGTGATCTTCGACCGAGCCGCCTACACCATCGGCGGAAAGCTCTTTGCCGATATTGCCGCCTATATCGACGACCACTATGTGTCCGAACATACCGACAGTCTGGAAGAGCAGCGCCGCCGTTCCGCGGGCTTTAACGCCCCTTCCATGACAGAAGTACCGTGGACTCCTGCAAAGGCAGCGCATTGGTCGGACGAAAACCTGAGCCAGCCGGATGAGCGTTTTTTAACAACGTCAATGTGGGAGTCTATTCCAGGAACACCACTGACCCCTACAGCAGTACCATTGCCCCCCACATCGTTGACCATCAGTCTGGACGAGGCCCTCAGTCAACTGGATGAAAGCTTTTCTCAGATGCTGCTGCGGAAGATCGATGAGCGTGGTCTCACCGACGCCCAGTGCTATAAAAAGGCCAACATTGACCGAAAACTCTTCTCCAAGATCCGCTCGGACGTCCACTACAAGCCCTCTAAGCCCACCGCTATGGCCTTCGCCGTGGCCCTGGAGCTGCCTCTGCAGGAGGCCCGTGAGATGCTGGGAAAGGCAGGCTTTGCCTTCTCCCACGCCAGTAAGTTCGACATCATCGTGGAGTATTTCATCGCCCACCAAAACTACAACATCTTTGAGATCAACGAGGCTCTCTTCGCCTTTGATCAGAGCCTGCTGGGAGGTTAATACCATGCCCCGTACCGATGTGACACAGATGTCCTTTGCCAAGCTCTATCCGCTTCTAATCAACAAGGCAGTGAAAAAGGGTCGTACCCGGGAAGAGGTGGACCAGGTGACCACCTGGCTCACCGGATATAGCGTCGAGGACATTGCCCGCCTGGAGCAGTCTGATACCAGCTATGGGGACTTCTTCCGAAATGCCCCGGCCATGAATCCCAATCGAACCCTCATCACCGGCAAGGTATGCGGCATTCAGGTGGAAGCAATCGAGGACCCGTTGATGCGGGAAATCCGGTATCTGGATAAGCTAGTGGATGAGTTGGCCAAAGGCAAACCCATGGCGCAAATTTTGAGAGCATAATTGTCGCCCGCCAGGCGACCAAACAAACATAAAATCCCTCTATACTGTGCTCGTAAACCAAACAACACAGAACAGGGGGATTTTTCTATGAAAAAGAATTTGACGGAACTGGTCTTTATCCTGGACCGCAGCGGCTCCATGCAGGGACTGGAGGTCGATACCATCGGCGGCTTCAACGCCATGCTGGAGAAGCAGAAAAAGGAGCCCGGCGAGGCTTTTGTCTCCACCATTCTCTTTAACGACCATACCCAGGTGCTCCATGACCGGGTAAAAATTGAAGCGGTCGAGCCTATTACCCACAGAGAATACTATGTCCGGGGCTGCACCGCCCTGCTGGACGCAATCGGCGGTGCCATCCATCACATCGGTAACATTCACAAATACGCCCGGAGTGAGGATGTACCGGAGCACACCCTCTTCGTCATCACCACCGACGGCATGGAGAATGCCAGCCGCCGCTATACCTCTCAGCAGGTCAAAACCATGATCCAGCGCCAGAAGGAGAAGTACGGTTGGGAGTTCCTCTTTTTGGGTGCAAACATCGACGCGGTGGAAACGGCGGGATCGCTGGGCATCGCCCCGGATCGGGCGGTAAACTACCACTGTGACAGCGAGGGTACTCGCCTCAACTACGAGGTGGTGAGTCAGGCTGTCACCGCTGTCCGGTGTTGTGCTACGCTGGATGAGCACTGGAAAGACGATATTGAGGAGGATTTTCGCAAGCGGAAGAGCAACCGCCGCTAAAGGATGATCTCCCGCAACACCACGATAAGTAAGGTCCATTTTAGGAGGCAAAGCATGACCTATACCAAAGATGAACTTGTGGAGGCCAAACGGCAGATCGACTCTACCCTGCATAAGCTGCGGGAAACCGTCAAGACTCTGGAAGGGAAAGAAGATCCCGCCCGATTGAAATCCCAGATCACACTGGCCAGACGCCGCATCCAGGCCTTTACGATTGCTGTTTCTCTGATTGAGAAGGAACTGGAACAAATACAGGCATAACAACAACGAGCCCGGAACTTCTTATCATCCAGAAGTTCCGGGCTGTGTTCATTTCAAAGATAGTTTTACCAGCTTTGCACGTTTAACAGTTTTAATCTCTTTCGTTTCAAGTGCTTTCGCCGCCGAGAACGGACAGCGCTTGCCAATGCACTGGTTGTTCCGGCCACTGTAAGAGCAGACAGGAACTGTCCGCTCCATCTCCACCCCCAGATGCTCCTTGGTAAAGTCCACGGCGGCCAGGATGGCCAGGAAGGAGTCCCGCTTGCAGCATCGAGGGCCGCCCACCTGACCGATGCTCTCCAGCGCTCGGGCAGTCATCTGATTACTCAGCCCCCAGGGCTCTCCGGCCAGGGGTGTGGACTGGGTAACAATGGCCAGGAACTGTCCTGTGGCAATCCCCGCTCCGCAGGCTCCCCAAAAGCCGCAGGCTCCGCCGGGGACCGCCTTGCCCCGGCTATACATCTCCCGAAGCGACTTCTCAAACTCCAGGTTACCACCGGCGTTTTTATAGGCAGTAAGCAGAGCCGCGCCCACCATTACATGGTGCTCCGGACCGTGCATATGGCAGAATGGCAGCTCCATCATCCGGCGGAGAATGGCCACAGGATCGGCAGAAGTCTCAGAGAGACACAGGCCAAAGATGCTGTCCATACCCTGGGTATGGCAGTCATTGCAGACATAATGACCCGCTACACAACGGGTTTTGCTGGACTCCTTCTTATGGCAGATGGCGCACTCCATGACCTCATCCTGGGTCAGATATTCCAAAGGCGCCTTACAAATCAGACATTCCTCCCTGTTCAAGTCTGAGTCTCCCTTCATTTTCATATGACATTCACCCGCTCCAGGCTCGTTCCAAGCCCCTCAAAACCCACGCACCGGCTGGGCTTTGTATTGACGGCATGGTCCAGCAGAGGCTGGGCCTGACAATCCGTGTCCAGGCACAGATCCAGCGCCAATACATCCTCCCAGGCCCGGTTGAGAAAGGCCACCTCCCGGCGTCCGTGGGTACGGGTGATTTCAATCTCGCCCGCCTGCCGCAGATATGCTTCCACCTGATCCGCTGTAAATCCAGCGGCGATAAAGCTCTCCGTCAATCCCTCCCGAAACAGGCCGGGCAGGTCCGCCCACTGAAGGGGCGTTACATCATAGCGTACAAAGGTATACCGGCTGTGACAGTGGACAGCCAGCAGACACTTGCACCCCCGCAGATCGATGACATGGAGGTCCCAGCAGAAACGCCGGTCTGGCTGCGTGCCGTAGGCCGGCGTTTTCATCTTCAAAAATCGCTTGAGGGGGAAAGTCAGTCCCAGTTCCATCACCTTACCTCGTGGGGAATGGAGATTTTCTCCACCTGAATCTCCCCATCTGCCAGTTCCGCCATCATCATGGTAATCTCCTGATGGAACCGCCGGGGGCCGCAGGAGCCGGGATTGAGCCACAAAATACCGTTCTTCTCCTCCTGCACATACTTGTGGGAGTGGCCAAATACCACCACATCCACACCGTTAAGCGTTGCGGGAAGTTCTTTCTTATTGTGGACCATATAGAACGTCACACCATCCAAGGTGATGGTAAGATCATGGGGGATGTCTTCCGCCCACTCCTTATCGTTGTTGCCCCGGACCACATAGAGAGGCGCGTATTGCCTCAACTGGTCCACAATGCTCTGTTTATTGATGTCGCCGCCGTGGAGAATGGCGTCGGCGGTTTTCAGCTGCTCCACCACCTCCGGCCGCAGCAGGCCGTGGGTGTCGGAGAGAATGGCAAGCTTCATGTAGTTTCCTCCATTATAACTCAATGCGGCGAATTTGCTCCAGATCACCGCTGCACAGTGCTTCCAGGTTGCAGAAAATCTTTTCCGCCTCCCAATCCCACCACCGCAGCTTGAGCAGATACTCCGTCAGCTCCTGGCCGAACCGGGGCCTGACTACACGGCAGGGGTTCCCTGCCGCCACAGTATAGGGCGGGATATTGCCTGCCACCACAGAATTGGCCCCGATAATGGCGCCGTCGCCAATGTGGACACCGGGCAGGACTGTGACATCCTGCCCTATCCACACGTCATTGCCCACCACCGTATTCCCTTTAAAGGGCAGCTGGTCCAATGAAGGCGTGCACTTCTCCCAGCCGTGGGCGAAGATATTGAAGGGGTAGGTGGTGACCGACTCCATACGGTGGTTGGCCCCATTCATTACAAACTCCACGCCTTTACCAATGGCGCAGAACTTTCCAATGATCAGCTTGTCCCCGATGAAGGGATAGTGGTGGGTCACATGGTCCTCAAAATCCTCTCCACCGGTGGCAGCGTCGTCATAATAAGTATAATCGCCTACCTCAATGTTGAGGCGGGTGATAACATTCTTGATGTAGCAAACGCTGGGGATGTTCTCATTCGGGTGGACAGCATTCGGGTCCGGTCCAAACATAACATGACCTCCTTAACCGTGCGTATTTCGCGCCTGAATCTCCCGATAGAATTTACGGGCGTTCTCCAGATCCCGCTCGTCCGGATGTCCCTTGGCAATACCGCCTACCAGCTTAAAGGGGCCAAAGGTGTCATAGCCCTTGCAGGAAAACTCCCCCAGCATCCGGCAGTTCTTCTCCTGCGCGATCTTCGCCACAGCCTTGGCCCCACTACCCTTGGCGCCGCCATAGGTATAGACGAAGAACACCGGCTTGCCCTGGGGCAGGTACTGCCGGGCAAACTCCACCACAGCCTTTTGGAATTCAAAACCGTAGATGCCGGAGGCAAAACCGATACAGTCATACTTCTCCAGCCGGACGGTCTGGCGGGTGGTAACATCGATCAGGTCCACATCCCCCTCGCCCGCCATGGCCTCCAAAACGTTCAGCGTGTTCCCATGGTGGCGGGAATAGTAGCAGATGGCGGTTTTCATAGACCGGTTCCTCCTTGCAGGGTCCATCCAAAGTCATTGTGGTAGATCATCTGGCGGGTCATGCCGCCGTCAATGCAGATGTTCTCCCCCGTAAGAAAGCCCGCCTTGTCCGAGCACAGGTAAAGCACCATATTGGCAATGTCCAGGGGATTGCCAACCCGGCCTGCGGGCTGCTGAATGGCATCCGGACCGTCATAAACGGTATAGTCGGTGTCGATCCAACCGGGCGAGATGGAATTGACCCGCACCTTACCGGCCAGGCTCACCGCCAGGGCATGGGTCAGGGCGGAGATGCCACCCTTGGCCGCCGTGTAGCTCTCGGTCTGGGGCTGGCTCATCCTGTCCCGGGAAGAGGAGATATTTACGATGGCCCCGCCGGGTGCAAAGTGGGGCGCAAACAGCTTGGTAAGATAAAAGGGGGCGGTAACGCCCACCCGCAGGGCGTAGTTGAACTCCTCGTAGCTGCACGCGTCAATGCCCTTCATCAGGGGCAGGGCATTATTGACCAAAAAGTCCACATGACCATAGTCGGCAATCACCTTGCGGGCAAAATCCTCCAGAACGGTCTGGTCGGCCAGATCACCCACAAAATAATCGTTGGGAAGTAGGTCAATCGCGCATACCTCGGCGCCTGCTTTCCGGAATTCCTCCGCAATCGCCTTGCCGATACCCTTTGCTCCGCCGGTAACCACGGCAACTTTATGTTCAAACATGGCGTTTCCTCCTCAGTCCGCGTCCTCATCCAGGGTTTCCACCAGAAAGCTCACCGGCCGGAACCCGTCGTTACAGGAGAGCATGGCGGATTGGGGGTTCTTCATCCAGCCGTCGTAGAAGTTCTCACCCCCGTGGCTTAGGGCCAGCACAAAGGACGAGAGGGTATCCCAGGCGCTTTGGCAAAAGCCCACAGGCTTCTCCCAGCCATTGGCGATAAAGACTTGGCCCACCTCCATGTCGCAGGCATGAGCGATGGGATTCTCATATTGGGCCATCAGGTCCTCGTATCGGGTGATGCGCATGACAGTGATCCTGCACTTTTTCATATGATGATGCCCTCACAGTGGTCGATCTCATGCTGGATGATCTGAGCCGTCCAGCCGGTGAAGGTTTTCAGCCGCTCCTGAAATTTCTCGTTCTGCCAGCGTACCTTGATGGTCTTCCACCGCTTGGCCGGGCGGACGCCGGTCAGGGAGAGACAGCCCTCCTCCGTGTCATAGGGCTCGGACTTTTTAACGATCTCCGGGTTGAACATGACCATGTAGCTGCCCTCGTTATCGAAAGCAATGATGCGCTTATTGATCCCAATCATATTGGCCGCCATACCCACGCAGCCGGCCTTGTGGTGCTCCAGTGTCTCCAGCAGGTCGGCAGCCACTTGAACATCGCCCAGCGTGGCAGGCACCGCCTTTTGGGCCAGGAACGTCTCATCTTTGCAGATATCTCGAATCATCGTAATTTCTCCTTTTGCTCCTGAATGACCGCCGCAATGGTTTCCGCCGCGATACGGGAACCCAGTTCACTGGGATGCACGCCATCGGCGGCATAGAGGTTCTGAGTATCGGACAACTCATAAAACTTCCGCCCTACATCAGCAAGGAGGGCGTGGTTCTCTCGGGCGGCTTTGTGGTAGGCTTCAGACATCTTATGGGCCATCTCACTATAATCCCAGCCCTTGGCTGTCAGCTTGGCCCCGTCTCTCTGGTAAGCCCAGGTGGCGTAGAGAATGGGGACTGCCCCATTCTCCCAAATTTTGTTGCAGAGCTGCTCCACGCTGGCAAAGAAGCTGCCGGGAGCGGTTATGGGCCCGTGGCTCATCTCCTGAAGGACCACATAGTCCCAATGTTCTTTGTCCAGCACCTCCTGCGTCTTTGCACCCAGCTTGGTCTTGGGGTTCAGGTGCTCCGACAGCCGCGCCCCGCCCCGGGTGTGGCGGACCACTTCCGCCCCAGTTAGTTGAGCCAGCATCTGAGGCATATGGTTGGTAAAGGTAAAACTGTTGCCCAGCATTAAAATCCGCACGTCTAAATCCCTTCTTTTCTGTTTGCTACAGTATAGCACAGCAAGGCTAAAATTGTCATGAAGGCCCCATGTATTTTTGCTGAAAAGGGTGCTCACCGCTGAGCGGAGAGCACCCTTCAATCAGATCCGTAATCAATTCTGCTTCGCCGATCCGGCACTTTCCCGGGCCTGCCCTACTACCTTTTGGTACGGCCCAATAATGTATTGGTTCATCTGTCCCTTCATCTTCTTCTGTACAGAGGGAACCGCCAGCATGGCTCCTACCAGCTTCATTTGCAGAATGCGCTTTCTCTGCTTCTGGGGGAAGTCGTAGATGCCGTGGGTCTTATAGAACTTGTGGTCGGCTTTCATCATGCCCTGCATCACATAGATGAGATCCCGGAAAATCTTCATTCCGCCCACCCCGTAGAAATTGGCCGGGCGGGACAGCTTCTTCTCCATGGCAAATACCACAGCATCGGCCAGGTTTTGCACATCGGCAGCGGTATTGCCCTCATCGGTGGCTACGCCGCACAGATAGTTGCCCCCCACCTCGCTGCGACCCTCCACAATCATGCGCAGATTGCTCTCATACTGATAGTCGCCGCTGATCAGGTAGGCAATGGGCGTACCGTGGGTAACGGTACGGTGGCCATTGCAGAACTGCCGGTCGTCAAAGCATTTGAAGCTGGAGTGGGTATAATGGTCGGAGATGGTAAAGGCATAGACAAAGGCGTCGGCGGTCTGGATGGTATTGCGCAAAAATGCGTCAAATCCGTCGGTATAGACGCATTTCCCTGTGATGGCGCAGCCGAAACACCCAAGGCAGCCACCGGCAAAGGGAAAGTCCCGTAGATTTACCACCCGGCTCTCAAAGGGCAGCGCAGCACGGAAATCAGCAATCATATTCCGGAGAGTTTCATCCTCGGGGGCACAGTTGGTAACAATCACAACGTCCTTTTCTTTGCTCTTGGACACGGAATGCAGCACCGGCTGATAGACCGGCTTCTCCCGCCGGGGCGCTCTGGCAAGCGGTGTGACAAACAGCCCGTGCTCGCAGGAAAATATCAGCTGATCGAAAAAGTTCCGCGCCTCCTGCTGCCCCTGCTGGGTGAGCAGGTCATCCATATCGGCGGACAGCCCCCGCACCACCTTCATGCCCAAATCAAAGCAGTTCTCCTCCACATAGCGGTGGGCGGTCACATCATAGAAGTGCTTCGATGTGGTGATCTGAGAGGCAAACTTGCCGGAGAGGTCCACACCATCTGCCTTGATGAGCTCGATGAGCCGGTGAAGCTGATAGGGCGCAATAAAGGTATAGACCGGATAGCAGAACAGCAGCAGATCCGCCTGCTCCAATTCCTCTCGCAGCGGAGCAAAATCTTTCTCATAGTTTTTGATGCGCTGGCCCACCGGAAGGACAGTGAAGGTATGCTCCGGGTGCAGCGCCTGCAAATACAGCGCGGTGTGGACCGTGGTGGAATTCTTGCCCTTGGGGCTGGCATTCAAAACAAGAATTTTCATGGTTGTTCCTCCAATTCGTGAAGCAGACGGCTGTACCAGCCAATTTCAAAGTCAGCGGCGGCGATACCGTACTGAATGGTGTATCCCTGAAAGCGCAGTATCTGGGACCAATCGGTCCCAGACGGCAATTCCTGCGGGTCCATCTGCCGGAATTGCTGCTGAATGGCACAGAGGACCCCGCGGGTCTCCTTCATCTGCCGGATGTAGTCCCGAATAGCGGCCAGGCGCTCCTCCGGCCGTGCCAGCCCCGCAAAGAACAGACGGGATAGCTCCATGTTCTTCACCCTGTCCGCCTGCATGGGTTGAGCCACCCAGGCAGAAAAAACAGATCTGCCAGTTTCCGTGATGGAAAAGCGCTTTTTACGGCGCTTGCCCTGGATCACTTCACAGGCTGTCACCTTGCCCTCTTTCTTCAGCTTGGCAAGAGCCGTCTGCACGCTGCCCGCGCTATGGGAACAGATCAGGGCCAGGTTTTTCTTGATGAATTGCTGCAACTCATACCCCGTCATGGGAGATAGAATCAGCAGCCCTAAAATCAGGTATTCCATAACGCCCTCCAATATATCTAATAGAGATATTATAGAGCAGGACTTGTGTTTCAGTCAATGCAAAACTGCACAGCTCTACTTGCCGTATCTTGGTAATCCAAGTATACTGAATACAGCATCAGGGAACTGTTTTGCATGGAAAGGAAGGAGGCTGGCTCTATGGATACTATTCGCGCAAAAGAACTGTTGTCCGCCTTGGCGGACGGTATGGACCCGTTTACTGGTGAACTCTTTCCACCAAACCATATTTGCAATCATCCGGATATCATCCGCGCGCTGCACCATATCCTCTCCTCGACTCAGGACGCCAAAAAAGGGGCGAACACGCCAAACGCAGGAAAGTCCTGGCCTCAGGCAGAACAAGATAAATTGGTTGATGAGTTTTATTCTGGAATGAAACTCTCCGCCATTGCCAGAGAGCACGGAAGAAGCCGGGGCGCAATTGAGGCAAAATTGGCACACCTGGGTTTGATTGAAAATGCCTATTTTGGCAAGAAGCCAAAATAGCCCCAGATTCTCTCTAAAAAAGATTGGAAGCGCTATGATGATCCGTATGGATTTAGGGTTAAATATCGAAAAAAGTGGCTGTGTACCATCCTGCCGGTGTCCTTCCAGTTCCACCACACCCAGATGGACAGAATTCCGGCGGCAGAATTTTTAGAGCATTTGCAGCAGGAGATCCATCAAGTCTAACATTTCCCCTTGACTCTGACGCTCCGTCAACTGATACAGTATCCCCAGGAGGGATGTTTATGGAGTATTCCATTCAGGAACTGTCGCACCTGTCCGGGGTAACCACCCGCACTCTGCGCTGGTACGACCAGATCGGGCTGCTGAAGCCCAGCCGGGTAGCGGAGAGCGGCTACCGCTATTACGGCAAGGCAGAGGTAGACCGGCTGCAGGACATTCTCTATTACCGGGCCCTCGGGGTGGAGCTGGCCCGTATCAAGGAATGCCTGGACGATCCCTCCTTTGACCGTCTGGCCGCCCTGCGAAACCATCTTGCCGCTTTGGAGGCAGAGCAGGAAAGGCTGGGGAAACTGATCCGGTCGGTAAAAGAGACCATCGGAGCGGAAGAAAGGAAGGAATTTATGAGCGACGAGCAGAAATTTGAGGCGTTCAAGGAGCGCACGGTAGCCCACAACGAGGAAGTTTACGGAGCCGAGACCCGGGCCAAGTACGGAGATAAAGAGGTAGACGAGGCCAACGCCGCGGTGATGAATTTGACCCAGGAGCAATATCGGGCATGGACCGGCCTGGGTCAGGAGATTCAAGAGCGGCTGGAAGCGGCTGTCCAGGCTGACCTCTCCCCGGAAAGCGAGGAGGGAAAAGAAATCTGCACCCTCCACCGCCGGTGGCTTACCATCACTGGGAACCGGTACGACCCGGCCAGGCACCGTGGGATTGCGGAGCTGTATGTGATGGATGAGCGGTTCACCGCCTACTATGATAAGCGCATTCCCGGCTGCGTCCGTTTTTTGCGGGACGCCGTCGTCCACTGGGCGAAATAAGGCTCTTCCGGTGAGCAACTAACCAAAGCAAAATCCTCCTATGCCGTCTCTTCTGAGGAAAAACAGCATAGGAGGATTTATATTTGCTTTTGACCAAAGGAACTG
The DNA here is from genome assembly GCF_002161245.1 of Flavonifractor sp. An9. Lineage (NCBI taxonomy): Bacteria > Bacillati > Bacillota > Clostridia > Eubacteriales > Oscillospiraceae > Flavonifractor > Flavonifractor sp. An9. Next base: position 4,238 of record NZ_NFHC01000008.1, on the reverse strand, counting down.
TTTGTCTGCTGCACGCCCTTCCACAGCATCCGCACAGTGATGGCCACGATCACCACATAGGTCACGGCACTGGAGGCGGCGGACACCGGAAGCATGGCATTTTTATCTGTCGCCGTCCGGTTCACCATGATCAATGTATTTTGCATCGTCAGAATTGCCACCAGCGCATCAATAAAATTGACTGTCCGCAGCTCCGCGACCAGGATATTACCTGCTGACCTGCGCCTCTGCCGGCCAATGTGAATAGAAGCCATGATGATCTTCCAGGTTGTGTAGGCTGCCATGGCAATCGCCGGAATCAGTCCGATGGATACAGGCTTGTCCAGCACCGCCATCATGGAAATAGGCAGAATGAGCGACAGATCCAGCACCAGCAGCAGTATGGAACTGATCAGAAAGGTCCGACGACGACAGCCACTTCGTTCCGCCGCAAGCCGTGTCCGATTTCTCCGCTCTGTCAGAAGGACAATACCCCGAATCGCCATAAGCAGGAGATAAAATATGCCGATACTTCCATGCCAGACCGATCCATAGCAAAGGCCCAAATACCCATTGTACAGGGCAAAAAGCGCCGTAAACCCAAAGGATACAGCGGAACTCATGAGAGTCCGATAGATATAGTCCTCCCGCCATGTCCGGAGAAAGCGCGCAGCTCTGCCGTTATTTCTCATAGCTGCCGCCCCTGGGCCGCACGCAGGACTCGATGATGTCGGCAATCATCTCCACCTCATCCGCGCAGTCCTGCCGCAGCCATTCCTTGACAATCGCGCTGATTCCCTCCACATAGTAAGCCATGTAATAGGGATGCCAGGCGGTTGGAATCTCAAACCGCTCCAGAATAGGACCCAGGATGCGCTGCTTAAGCTCACGATACCGCACATGAGCTTGCACGCTGCTGGGGTTCCTGAATGCCGCCCGGTAGACCTTTTTGTTGTCTTGAATGAACCGGAGATAGGGGAGCAGGTATTCCCGAGTGACCAACACCAGGTCTTCCCGCTCCCTGCTGCCCATATTCTCCAGAATCTCTTCTTCCTGTTTGGGAAAATAGGAGAGAAATCGCTGATTGATCATCTCCAACGTTTCGTTTACCAGGTCGGCGATGGTCTCATAGTGCAGGTAGAAGGTAGAACGGTTTACGCCGGCCAGGTGGCAAATCTCTTTTACCGTGATGTATTCCAGGTCCTTCTTCTCCAGCAGTGCGATGAGGGCCTCGTCCATCCGCAGGGCGGTATTGAAGTATTTACTTTCAGACTTGTTCATCTGCCGCCCTCCCTGTGTTTATTCTGCCGATTCGCTGATCTCCCGGGCCAGCTGCATGATCTCAAAGGCATACTTTTCCTTGCCGGACCGCAGGAGCTTTTTGTAGATGGGGTAGTTCAAACCCACACCAATGATACCCAGAATTCCCAGGAGAATTCCGCCGCCCGTCATCAGGATACCGCCTCCTCCGATCACCTGCATGGAAAGGCACATCCCCAGGCCAAGGATCAGGGCCATCCCGATACCAAAACCATAGGCAAAGAGCGTCGCCGAACGCTTTGCTTTCCAATCCAGCTTTTTCAAAGCGACGACCTTAGAGGTGTCCTTGGGGGCATATTCGTTGGCAATGGCTTCCGCAAAAATCTTATCTGTGTTCATAGTGATGTCTCCTCTAATCATCAATTCTTCGCAGCTGCTGATATGATCATAGAGGATACAAGGCCAAAAGCGAACGACACAATTGAGATTTCGTGCTGATTTCAGCCAGCCTTTTTCCGCGTCAGAAACACGCCCACCAGTGCCACAATCAAGGCGAAGGGCGCCAGACGGACAAAGACCCATTCAAAGGCGTGAATGGCCACGCCCATGACGGCAGTCTCCGGGGCACTGTAATCCCATCTCAGGTAAAAACTGTTCCCCACGAACAAGATCGCAGCAATGATTACAATGCCGACGCATAACGCGATGAGCAGCCAATGGAGGATTGCTTTTCGCATCACCTTTCTCCGCGCAAGCTGTAAGTTGATGATTTCCAGCTTTTCGGAGAGCGCTTTGACCTCATCCACCTCCGCCTCCATCACCGTCTCTCCGAGCAATGTGCTCACAGGTGTCTCAAGGGCTTCCGACAGGGAGATCAACAGATCGGAATCTGGAACGGACAGGCCCGTTTCCCTTAGTTAAAGATATTGTTGGGTATCTCAAGATGTGTCATTCGATTTTGCCGATAAAGCGGTAGAAGATTTCCACTTCCTGTTCCCGGCTTCCGTCCTCACTTTTGACCGCTTCATGGACAAGGATTTTTTCAATCAGCGTATTCAGAAGTTCAGCCGTCAATTCTGTGGGATTGACATACTGTTTCATCAGACCTATCCACTTTTCAGCGTCAACCGCTGTCTGGGCGGCGACCTCCATCGCTTCGTGAAGCCGTTCAATTTTTGCGTCCAATTCTCGCTGTTCGCCCTGATACTTTTCGGACAGCATATTGAAATTGTATTCTGTAATGCGTCCGGCAGACCAGTCCTCATACATTTTTGCAAACAGGGTGTCTACTTCTGCTTTGCGCTTTTCCGCCTTTTTCAGTTCGGCTGTCTGCCGCTTCCTTGCAGTATTGCGTTCCTTGTCGCTGGCGTTAAGTAGCCGTTTCAGAAGTTTGTCCCCATCCTGCTGTGCCAGCACAGACCAGTATTGCAGACGGGAAAGGACATAGGCGTAAAGCACATCATAGCGGATATAGTGCATGGAACACTGGTGCAATCCTTGCCCGTACTTGCTACAATGGTAGTGGGCATAGGGATTTTTGTTCTGGCTGTTCACACCATAGGCCAGCGACCAGCCGCAGTCCGCACATTTTACCAGCCCGGAAAATATCTGTGTTGTGCCGTTCTTCTGCCGTCTGCGCCTGTTGCAAATCTGCTCCTGTACTTGACGGAACACATCTTCGGAAATAATCGCTTCGTGGGTGTTCTCCACACGATACCATTCCTCTTTTGGCTTGCGTACTTTCTTCTTGTTTTTGAATGAAATGTTGGTCTGCTTATTGTGGACGCTGTGTCCGATATAGGTTTCCTCTTTCAGAATACTTTTCACCTGCGCTATCGTCCACGCATAGGCTTTTTCCTCCGGCGCTCCGGCATAGATATTTGCGAAAGTGCCGTATCTCTGGAAATTCAGCCAGCCGGGAGTAGGCACTTTTTCTTCGACCAAAATCCGTGTAATGCTGGCGGCTCCCCGGCCATGAACGGCAAGGTCAAAAATCTTTTCGATAATCCACCTTGTTTCCGGGTCAATCAGAAGATGGCCTTTCTTATCCGGGTCTTTGACATAGCCCAGCGGGGCATAGGCTCCATAGTGTGCGCCATTTGCAAACCGTGTCCGCATGGCCGCTTTTACCTTTTTGCTGGTCTGGCGGGCGTGCATTTCATTCAGAATGTTGAGGAATGGGGCAAGCTCATTCTCTCCGTTGATGGTGTCCACATTGTCATTGACAGCGATATAGCGGACTCCTTTGCTGGGAAAGTAGATTTCCGTGTATTGGCCGGTCAGAATGTAGTTTCTGCCTAAGCGGGATAAATCCTTCGTAACAACGCAGTTGATTTTCCCGTCCTCAATGTCATCAATCATTCTCTGAAAATCCGGCCTGTCAAAGTTCGTTCCAGACCATCCATCGTCGATATATTCATCTATGACATTCAGGCTATGCTCGGCGGCATATTGCCGGAGCATCATGCGTTGTGTCTGAATACTCCCGCTTTCTCCTTGCAGTTCATCGTCCCGGCTCAATCTCATATAAAGCGCCGTGTTGTAAATCGTAGTATTGTAAGGTTGTTTCACCGTTAAAAATCCTCCTTCTAAAGAAACAACCCACGCTTACAATACTTTTGCTCTATGGCAATTATATCATAAGCGTGGGCGTGTTATCAATGATGGGCTATCAGGTTGAAGCGGCTTTTTCTGCGGTATGCCGCACCACATCTACAATCAGATCACCGAGGGGCTTCCCGCCTGCGGCGAAGTGTTCGGAGATTTTTATACGGTTGTTCCCACATACAAAATACTGCGTGCCGTTCTCTGCTTGTATGACCTGCCCTGTCCGGGGTGTAAAAATATCGCTTTTGCTTTTTGCCATCCAGTGTCCTCCATATTCAGTTTTCAACGCCTCATGAAATGCCATCACAGCTGAGAATGAAAATATAGTCTGTGCGTTAACCGAAGGATTTGCTAAACTGAATACAGCAGGCGTAGTCCGGTTGCACCTTGGT
>NZ_NFHC01000007.1:0-121591 GCF_002161245.1 Flavonifractor sp. An9 | reverse complement strand
GCAATCCGTTTCCCCGGCAAAAGGGGCGGATTCCCACGAAAAACGGCCGCCCACCGGGCGGCCGTTTTTCTCGGAATGACGGGTCTTTGTACGAGCTGCGCATTTTGCAACAGGCCCTTTCAGCCTCGCAGAGTTCCACCGCCCGCAGGCGGTGGAATCAAATCAAAATTCGTCCTTTCCGGGGACATGAGCCTCGGAAAGGACTCTTCTCATGAGGAATGGGGTGACAATTTCGCCAGAAATCGAACCTCATTCCTCATGCAGCCCCCTGACGGGAAAGACCCGCAGGGTCTTTTTCGTCAAATTTTTTTACCGGTGCTCGCCCCGGCTGTAGGCCACCACGGTCCGGCGGTTGGGCTCGGTGCCGATGGAGTAGGTGGTCACATCGGGGGTATCCTGCAGGGCGGTGTGGATCACATGGCGCTCGTAGGCGTTCATGGGCTCCAGGGTCACGTTCCGGCGGTACTTGACCACCTTGCCGGCCACCTTGTGGGCCAGACGGATGAGGGACTCCTCCCGCTTGGCCCGGTAGCCCTCGGCGTCCACGTGGATGCGGACACGCTTGGACTGGCCGTGGTTGACGGCGTAGCCGGTGAGCTGCTGGATGGCGTCCAGGGTCTCGCCCCGGCGGCCGATGAGACCGCCCAGGTCCTGGCCCACCAGCTCCACCTGATAGGTGCCGTTCTCGTCCATTTTGATCACCGGCTTGGCGGCAGCCCCCATGTGGGACAGCAGGCCGGTGAGGAAGGCGTCGATCTGTTCCGCCTTGTCCCCCTGAGCGGGGGCGGCAGCGGGCTGGGCCGCGGGAGCCTCAGCCTCCACCACGGGGGCGGGCTTCTCCTCCTTGACAGGCTCAGCCACAGGAGCGGCGGGGACCTCCTCCACAGGGGCGGGGGTCTCGGGCTCGTCGGGCGCCTCGTAGGTCACTTTCACTTTAGCGGGACAGCTGCCGATCCCCAGGAAGCCGGACTTGGCCCGCTCCAGGACCTCCACAGATACCTCGTCCCGATCCATGCCCAGCTTCTGCAGGGCGGCCTCGATGGCGGCCTCCTCGCTCTTGCCGGTGCTCTCGATCCATTTCAGCATTTTGGGTATCTCTCCTTATGAATCCACGGCAGGTGCCGTTATTCCTTGGTCTCGCCGTCACCGGCGGCAGGGGTGTCAGCGGCAGAGGTGTCAACCTGGGGAGCGGCCTCCAGAGCGGGGGCCTCCTCCACCGCGGCAGTCTCCTGCACAGGGGCGGCCTTGTCCGGCTTTCTGCCGAAAATGGGGGCCTCGCCGGGATAGCAGGTGGGGCCGTCCTCGCTGTAGCGGTAGGGATCATAGGCACGGCCGCGGGCATACTGACGCAGACCCACACAGCTGTACTCCTTCACGATGCCGGGGATCTTCTCCTCGTCCTCGTGCTTCTTCTCGGCCTTTTTCTTCTTGCCCTTGTTGAGCTTCTCTTCCTCGATGCGGCGGGCGCGCTCCTCGGCCTTGCGGCGGCGCTCCTCCTTCTCCTCTTCCTTCTCCTGCTGCTCACGCTCGGCCTGCTTGCGGGCGGCCTCCTCGTAGTCCTTCTTCAGGATGCGGCTGCACAGGAACTCCTGGATCATACTCAGCACGTTGTTAGCCACCCAGTAGAGACACAGGGCGGCGGGCATGGTGAAGCCGATCCACAGGGAGATCAGGGGGGAGATGATGAGCATGGTCTTGGCGGTACTATTGTTGGCCTGAGCGCTCTGCTTGTTGATCACGTTGGTCTTCATGGAGATCAGGGAGAAGACCACGCCGGACACAGCGGAGATCACAGGCAGCAGGAACAGACCAAAGCCGCCGGCAATGGTCCAGAACTGCAGCTGAGGGATCTGGGACAGGTCCACCAGACCAAACAGGCTGAAGTTGATGGAGAACACGTTGGCGCCCACACCGCCGGCGGCAGTTACCGCCTGCTGCACGGCAGCCAGGTTGTTCTCGTTGATGAGGGAAGCCAGATACAGCTGGTTATAGGCGCTGTTGGTAAAGGTATCGGCGGCTTCCTTGATCCAGCCCATGTTCACGGCCTGGGTGCTCCAGTCCACGGCCTGGGCAATGGCGTTGAGGGAATTGGCGTCGTTGATGCCCATCATATAGTGGATGGGCTCACGGATGATGGGGTAGAGGATCATCAGGATCAGCAGGGGGATGAAGGACCACAGGCAGCCGCCCATGGGATTGACCTTCTCCTTCTGATACAGCTTCTGGACCTCCAGATTATAGCGCTGCCGGTCTTTGCCGTACTGCTTCTGCAGCTTCTGCATCTGGCCCTGGAGAATGTTCATCTGGATCATGCTGCGCTTGCCCTTCAGGGAGAGGGGGAAGAGCACCACCTTGACCACCAGGGCAAAGAACACCAGAGCCAGGCCATAGCTGCCGCAGAAGCTGTAAAAAGCCTTCAGCAGCCACGCAAAGGGGGTGAGGATAATTTCCATTTGTGCGCCTCCAAGTTACATTGTCTTGCCGTTACGGCACGGGGTCGTACTCGATGGATTCCTGCTTATGGAAGGGCTGACATTTGAGAATACGGCGAATGGCCAAAAAGCCCCCCTTGAGCGCGCCGTATTTCTCCACCGCCTCCAGCGCATACTGGGAGCAGGTAGGGATAAAACGGCAGCAGGGGGGACGGGCAGGAGAGATATGCTTGCGGTAGAACCGGATCAACCAGAGCAGAAGGCGCTTCAACTCAGGCCTCCTCCTTTCGGAGCAGACCCAGCTTGTCCGCCAGAGAGAGGAGACTGCGCTCCACCTCCCGGTACCGGCTGTGGCCGGCCCGGACACGGGCCACCACCACCAGGTCGTACCCCGGCAGGAAGCGGTCCTCATGGATGCGGTAGGCCTCCCGGATGCGGCGGCGGGTGCGGTTGCGCACCACCGCCTTGCCCACCTTCACCCCCACGGTGATGCCCAGACGGCTGCGGGGGGAGTTGTTCTTCCGGCAATAGAGTGCAAGACAGGGATTGACCGCGCTCTTACCCTTGCTGTAAAGGCGGCGGAACACATGATTTTGCTTCAGGGATACGGTGTGCTCCACGGCGGTCCTCCTTTCCCGGTCCAAACTTCCGTATGCTGCGCAGGGGCGGTGGGAAAAGCTCCCCCGCCCCTATGAAATGCCCTATTCCATTTGCGGACCCATCAGTGGGTCAGACGGGCGCGGCCCTTCGCGCGGCGGCGAGCCAGGACCTTGCGGCCGTTGGCGGTACGCATACGCTTACGGAACCCGTGCTCCTTGGAGCGCTGGCGCTTCTTGGGCTGATAGGTACGAACCATGTTGGGACACCTCCTGTACAAAAATCAAGCGGGTTGCCCCGCCCACCACAACAGCCTTTCGGCTGCGGTCGTCAAACAAAACTGCTTTACACCATAGCAGTTTACATGATGCACATGGTATTATAGCCTATTTCAAAATAGGCTGTCAACCACTAATTTGGTTTCTTTTTTGGTTTTTTTCTGGGTCCGGCAGGGAAATACCATATCTTGTGGCCCCTGTTGAGCACACCCCCACGCATAAGCCCTTCTGCCCTATTTTTTTGAGGCTCCGGGCAGGGGCGGCCGTTCCGGCTGCCCGCCGGCCACCGTCAGACTGTGTGGAAACCTGTGTGGAAAAGTAGTTTCTTTTTATAATTGTATCGTTGCTTTCCACAGGGTGATTTGCTATAATAATGTCTACTGAATAAACTGCAAATCAGTTTATTTGCGCGGCAGCAGCCGCGCAATTCCATAAAACGGCTCAGGGGGGCCGTTTTATGGAATTCAGACATTGTTACAATGCGTATTTTCATTGGAACGTCCTGCGTTCCAATGAAAGGTGCAAGGATTTTGAGAACTATTGTCCAAAATTCTTGCACTAGAACAAAGCCGAAAACCTTGAAAACCAAGGATTTCGGCTTTGTTCCGTACGCATTATAATGATACGCGTTAAATTATCTGTACTCCCGCCGCTGGCGGCAGCATCCACGACCCAGGTCTTGAAAGCCCAGGCTTTCAAGGTCTTGTTTTGCTGCGCCCACAGCGGCCATCTATTCTACAAAAGAGGTGGTCTTTCCGTGAATCTACCGGCCGATCTCTGGGCCAAGGTCCTCTCTCTGATGGAGGGGGAGATGACAGCCACCGCCATCAACACCTGGTTTGACGACGCCACCCCCGTGGCGCTGGAGTCCAACCGGTTTGTGCTCCACACCCCCACCAACTTCAAGCGGGATATCATCAACTCCCGCTACATCCCCAACATCCAGAAGGCCCTCCATGAGCTGTTCTCCTCCGACTTCGAGGTTGTGGTGCTGGGAGAGGGGGAGTTGGAGGGCTACGGCAAGAAGAAGGTGGACGATGTATTCCTCCCGGGCACTGAGGAGTACACCTTCGAGCGCTTCGTGGTGGGCGCCTCCAACAAGTTTGCCCACGCCGCCGCCCTGGCGGTGGCCGAGCAGCCCGCCCAGACCTACAACCCCCTGTTTATCTACGGCGAGTCCGGCCTGGGCAAGACCCACTTGCTCTACGCCATCGCCCACAAAATCCATCAGTCCCACCCCGATTACCGCATCGTGTATATCAAGGGCGACTCCTTCACCAACGAGCTGATCCAGGCCATCCGGGAAGGCCGCAACCCGGAGTTCCGGGAGAAGTACCGCTCCGCCGATGTGTTCCTCATGGACGACGTGCAGTTTATCGCCGGCCGTGAGTCCACCCAGGAGGAGATGTTCCACACCTTCAACACCCTGTACGAGGCCAAGCGGCAGATCGTGTTCACCGCCGACCGTCCCCCCAAGGAGATGCTGCGGCTGGACGACCGGCTGCGTACCCGGTTCGAGTGGGGCCTGCCCGTGGACATCCAGCCCCCCGACTATGAGACCCGGGTGGCCATTATCAAGACCAAGGCCATCCGCCGGGGTATGAACCTGCCCGATCCCGTCCTCCAATATATCGCCGAGAACATCACCTCCAATGTGCGGCAGATCGAGGGCACCGTCAACAAGATCCTGGCCTTCCAGGAGCTGATGGGGGAGAGCGTGGACGTGGACACCGTCACCCGGGCCGTCCGGGATATGTTCAAGGACAAGGCGGAGTTCCTCCCCTCGCCGGAGATCATCATTGACGAGGTCAGCAAGTTCTACAACATTGACGAGGAGGCCCTCCGGGGCCAGGGCCGCACCAAGGACACCGCGCTGGCCCGCCAGATCGCCATGTACCAGATCCGCCGCATGACCAACCTGTCCCTGAAGGAGATCGGCAAGGAATTTGATAACCGGGACCACACCACTGTCATGCACTCCATTGACCGCATCGAGAAATTGACCAAGCAGAGCCCCGAAATTGCAGAAGTCATCAAGGACATCAACGCCAACATCAACGCCCGGTATGAATAAGACCGAATGGCTTCTGAATATTCCTGCATAAATATGAATGGAACTGGATTCCGACTGGAAATCCGGTTTCCAGACCGCTTTCCACATTTCCACCCTCTTTCGGGGACATGTGGAAAAGGGGATGTGGAAAACTTTTTTGCTCCTTTTCCCCTGTGGAAACCCCCTCTTTTTTGTCCACACCCCCTGTGGACGGGCCAAACCATGGGCCTCAAGGAGTTTCGCCACTTTTCCACAATGTTTTCCCCTACGGCTTACTATTACGAACTATATCCCTCCTCTCTCCGGAGGAGCGCGAGAGATCCCGGGGAGCCCCTTCTCTCCCCACGAAACGGAGGACCGAACAAATATGAAATTTTCCTGCGAAAAAGCCCTGCTGCAATCCGCTATCTCCACCGCCTCCCGTGCCGTTTCCCCCAAGAGCTCCATTCCCGCTCTGGAGGGCATTCTGCTGGAGGCCGGACAGGAGCTGCGGCTCACCGGCTACAATCTGGACACCGGCATCCGCACCATCGTCCCTGCCGACATCAGCGAGACCGGCACCCTGGTACTGGCCGCCCGGCTCTTCGGCGAGATCATCCGGAAGCTGCCTGACGACATCGTCACCTTCCAGACCGACAACTATATGGTCCACATCACCTGTGGACCCAGTGAGTTCAACATCCTGGGCACCGACCCGGAGGAATTCCCCGAGCTGCCCACAGTGGAATATCAGAACTCCCTCACCCTGTCCCAGTCCAAGCTGAAAGCCATGATTTCCCAGACCATTTTTGCCGTCAGCGACAACGAGAGCCGCCCGGTCCACACCGGCTCCCTCTTTGAGGCTAGCGAAAACGGCCTCACCGTGGTGTCGGTGGACGGTTTCCGGCTGGCCCTTCGCCACGAGGCCATCGACAAAAAGGACGGCGCTCCGGAATTCTCCTTTGTTGTCCCCGGCTCCGCCCTGTCCGAGGTGGAAAAAATCTGCACCGACTGCGACGAGCCGGTGTCGGTGACCCAGGGCGCCCGGCACATCATGTTCAAGGCCGGCTCCACCATGCTGGTGACCCGCCGTCTGGAGGGTGAGTTTTTGGCCTACCGCCAGGCCATCCCCCGCAGCAACGACATCTGCCTGGAGGGCGAGACCCGGGCCCTGCTGTCCTCCATCGAGCGCGTGTCCCTCATTATCACCGAGAAGCTGAAATGTCCCCTGCGGTGCGTGTTTGAGGACGGTTTGATGAAGATTTCCACCAAAACCGCCATCGGCGACGCCTACGACCAGTGCCCTGTCACCGGCGACGGCCGGGGGCTGGAGATCGGCTTCAACAACAAGTACCTGATGGATGCCCTCAAGGCCGCCCCCGCCGACAAGGTTCGGCTGGAGCTGTCCACCAGCGTGTCCCCCTGTGTCATCCTGCCCACCGAGGGGGAGGAGAATTTCCTGTATATGGTACTGCCCGTCCGCCTGAAGGCCGGGGAATAAATTGGGCACAAAGGTTCTGAAAGAAAGGAAAAATGCCTTGGAACTGCATCCTTACCTGCATAAGGTTCAATTTTATGAGACCGACGGCATGAGCATCGTCCACCATGGAAATTATATCCTTTGGATGGAGGAGGCCCGTACCGACTTTATGGACCAGATCGGCTGGAGCTACCACAGAGCGGTGGACGTGGGCATCGACTTTGCCGTTACCGACGTGAGCTGCAAGTACCGTTCCATGACCCGGTTTGGGGAGACGGTAGCCATCCACATGGCGGTGGAGTCCCTGTCTCCCGCCAAAATGCAGCTGTCCTACAAGATGGTCAACGCCGACACCGGGGAGCTGCGGGCGGAGGGCACCTCCGGCCACTTCTTCTATGACCGGGCCAAGGCCCGGCCGGTGGCCCTGAAAAAGGCTCTGCCCGACCTGTGGGAACTGCTGCAATCCCTGCACGAAGAAGGGAGAAATTCGGAAGTATGAAGACCATTCAGTCCAAAATCACAACGGAATTTATCAAACTGGAATCCCTGCTGAAATTTGAGGGTCTGGTAGAGACCGGCGGGGAGGCCAAGGAGCGCATCCAGGACGGAGAGGTCCAGGTCAACGGCGAGGTGTGCACCATGCGGGGCAAGAAGCTGCGCCCCGGCGACGTGGTCACCCTGGATGACCTGCGCGTAGAAGTTTTATGATCGTAAAGTCGGTCTGCCTGGACTTTTTTCGCAATTATCTTCACTTTGAGGGGAACTTTTCTCCCAATGTCAATGTGATCTGGGGGGAGAACGCCCAGGGCAAGACCAACCTGCTGGAGGGCATCGCCTACCTGTCCACCGCCTCCTCCCACCGGGCCCGGTACGACCGGGAGCTGATCCAGATGGGGGTGGACCACGCCTTTGTGAAGGCGGAGGTCTTTTCCCGGGGGCGGGACTTCACCCTGGAGGCCAAGCTGGGCCGGGGGGTGCGGCGGCAGCTCTTCTCCAACGGCGTGAAATTAAAGACCGCCGGGGAGCTGGCGGGGGTACTCAACACGGTGCTCTTCTGCCCGGAAGATCTGTGGCTTATCCGGGAGGGGGCCGCGGTGCGCCGCCGGTTCCTGGACGACTGCATCTGTCAGCTGCGGCCCCGCTATGCCGAGGCTTTGGCGGAATACCGGCGTCTTTATGAACATAAGACCCGGATTTTGCGGGACTGGGAGGAGCATCCCTCTCTGCTGGACACTCTGGATGAGTTCAATCTGCGCATGGCCCAGACCGGGGCCATGCTCATCCACTACCGGGCCTACTTCATCAAACGGCTGCGGGAGGTGACGCCTCCCATCCACCGGGATTTCTCCGGCGGACGGGAGGAGCTGGGGCTGAGCTACCAGACGGTGAGCACCATCGATGATCCATTGGCCCCCACCCGTACTCTGCTGGAGCAGCTGCTGAAACATCAGGACTCCCACCGGAAGGCGGAGCTGGAGGCCCGGCAGTGCCTGTCGGGGCCCCACAAGGACGATTTGGTCGTGGAACTGGACGGGGTGAGCGCCAAAACTTTCGCCTCCCAGGGCCAGACCCGGACGGCGGCATTGTCCCTCAAGCTGGCTTCCCGGGAAATTTTCTTCCAGGAGACCGGGGAGTGGCCGGTGCTGCTGCTGGACGACGTACTGTCCGAGCTGGACCACCGGCGGCAGGAGTTCGTTTTGAAGCGGATTACCGGCGGTCAAGTCTTTATCACCTGCTGCGAGGAAATGAGCCTGGACCGGCTGGGGGAGGGCAAGACCTTCCACATTCACAACGGCGTACTGGTGGGATGACAAACCGGCCCGTGATACAGATCAGATTCAGGAGAACACTATGATACTTTTGATCCTTGCCCTGGTCCCCCTGGTGGGGGGCTTTCTGCTGGAATTTCTGGTGTGCCAGTTTACCCGGAAGGGAAGCAAGCTGTGGAAGCTGATCCCTCCGGTGGCTGCCGTTCTGGTGACAGCCGCCATTGTGGTCCACCGGCTCAACCTGTGGGAGGCGGATACCTCCCCGGTGACCCAGCTGCTCTTCATTCCCGGCCTGCCCGCTCTGGGCTTCTTTGTGGGGCTCTTTCTGGGCTGGAAGCTGTACCGCTGGCTGTGGAAGCCCAAAATCGTCCGGGACAAGAAGGAGGGCAAGTAGATGTATCTGCACATCGGTCAGAACGTGGTGGTGCCCTTTGGAGACGTGGTGGGGCTCTTCGATCTGGACAACACCTCCTCCTCCCACTTGACCCGGTCCTTTTTGGAGCGGGCGGAAAAGGAGGGGCGGCTGGTCAACGTGTCCGACGATCTGCCCCGTTCTTTTGTGCTGTGCGCCCGGCGGGAGGGACCGCCGGTGGTCTACCTGTGCCAGCTCTCCGCCGCCACCCTGCTGCGCCGGGCGGAGAACAACAGCTTTGAGTAGCGGAAAGAAATGAGAGGATGGAGTATGAGGAAGCATCGCATACGCCGAATTGCCCTTTTGTGTCTGCTGGCGGGAGTGCTGCTGACGGGCTGCACCGTCAAGCGGGAGGCCAGCCAGTGGCAGGTTTACCACGACCAGGCCATGGATGAGCTGAGAGACGGATATTACGATGAGGCCATCGCTAACTTTACCGCCGCCATTGAGGCCGATCCCATGAAGGCGGAGAGCTATGCCGGCCGGGGCCAGGCCTATCTCATCTATCCGGGCGACAGCGCGGACTATCTGGAGGAGGCCCAGGCCGATTTTGAGCAGGCCCTCAAACTGGACGAGGGTAACGTGGACGCCTGGCTGGGTCTGACCGACCTGTGCCTGCTCCGGGAGGATACCCAGGGGGCGGTGGACACCCTGAAAGAGGCCCTGGACGCTACCGGGATGGATGAGACCATTCTTCAGCAGCTCAATGAGATTGAAGGAATGCTGGAAGGAAACCGCCGGGCGGAAGAGGCCTTTGAGGCATTTTTGGCTGAAAAAGGGTACCTGTCCTACCTGGATGAGTGGTACTATGAGCAGCCCAAAGAATACGCCATGGTGGAACTGAACTGGGACGGGCAGGACGAACTGCTCATCACCGGCGGCGGCGACATGGGCTTTTTTAACTTTGCGGTGTTCGTCTATGACCAAGACAGCGATACCGTGATCCCGGCTGAGATAGAGAACAACGTCATGGGGAGCCGGTATGTGGGACAGTATTTTGCGTCCATCCTGTACAGCGCGGAACACCGGGCTCTGGTGTACCGGGAGCTGAATAACGGAATATTTTTTGATAGTGTGACCTTTTCTGGTCTGGAGGACCCGGCCACATTGACTGCGCTGTTTTCCCTGTCCTTTGAGACCAACGGCCAGACCGAGGAAACACACTACAGCAAGTATATGGACGGACAGAGTCAGTCCATTACCGAGGAAGCATTTGAGCGCAGCATGGATGAGGCGGCAGTCATTGACTTTACGCCCCTGCCCTGATGGGAAATACGCTGCTTTTCATAAAATATACCCAACCTATGGTTAATCTAGCGGAGGTTATTATGTCTGACGAGTTAGAATTGGAACTGAACACCACCCAGGTGGAGCATGAGTACGGCGGCTCCGAGATCCAGGTGCTGGAGGGTCTGGAGGCCGTCCGTAAGCGCCCCGGTATGTATATCGGCTCCACCAGCGAGTCCGGCCTGCATCACCTGGTGTACGAGATCGTAGACAACTCCATCGATGAGGCCCTGGCGGGCTACTGTGATGAGATCACCGTCTCCATCGGAGAGGGCGACATCATCACCGTGGTGGACAACGGCCGCGGTATCCCCGTGGACATCCAGCCCCAGACCGGCCTGCCCGCCCTGGAAGTGGTGTTCACCATCCTCCACGCCGGCGGCAAGTTCGGCGGCGGCGGCTACAAGGTGTCCGGCGGCCTCCACGGCGTGGGCGCCAGCGTGGTCAACGCCCTGTCCGAGTGGCTGGAGGTCCGGGTCCACAAGGAGGGCAAGATCTACGAGATGAAGTTCTCCCGAGGCAAGGTGACCCAGCCCATGCAGGTGGTGGGGGACACCGGCCGCCACGGCACCGAGGTGGTGTTCAAGCCCGACCCCGAGATGTTCGAGGTCACCGAGTATAACTACGAGACCCTCCACACCCGGATGCGGGAGGAGGCCTTCCTCAACGCCGGCCTGAAGATCCACACCATCGACAACCGCCCCGGCAAGGAGCAGAGCGACACCATGCACTACGCCGGCGGTATCCGGGAGTTCGTGTCCTACATCAACCGCTCCAAGGACCCCATCCACCCCGACGTGATCTATATGGCGGGGCAGAAGGAGGACTCCATGGCGGAGGTGGCCTTCCAGTACAACGACGGCTACAACGAGACCATCGTCTCCTTCGCCAACAACGTCCACACCCCCGAAGGCGGTATGCACGAGGAGGGCTTCAAGCGTGCCCTCACCACCGTGCTCAACAACTACGGCAAAAAAATGAAGATCCTCAAGGACGAGGACAAGGTGTCCGGCGAGGACTGCCGTGAGGGCATCGCCTGCGTCATCTCCGTCAAGCTCACCGAGGCCCAGTTCGAGGGCCAGACCAAGGCCAAGCTGGGCAACGCCTCCATCCGTACCCTGGTGAACAACATCGTCACCGAGAAGCTGTCCGAGTACCTGGAGGAGAATCCCGCCGTGGGCAAGGCCATTCTGGAGAAGGCCCTTATGGCCAACCGGGCCCGTGAGGCCGCCCGGAAGGCCCGAGAGTCCATCCGCCGCAAGACCGCCCTGGGCGGCGCCGCCATGCCCGACAAGCTGCGGGACTGCAACGAGGTCAACCCCGAGCTCACCGAGCTCTACATCGTGGAGGGCGACTCCGCAGGCGGCTCGGCCACCCAGGGCCGGGACAGCCGCTTCCAGGCCATCCTCCCCCTGTGGGGCAAGATGCTCAACGTGGAGAAGGCCCGGGCCGACAAGGTGTACGGCAACGACAAGCTGACCCCCGTCATCACCGCTCTGGGCGCCGGCATCGGAGACGACTTCGACCTGGAAAAGCTGCGCTATCACAAGATCATCATCATGGCCGATGCCGATGTGGACGGCTCCCACATCCGCACCCTGCTGCTCACCTTCTTCTTCCGCTTTATGCGGCCCCTCATCGAGCACGGCTACGTCTATGCCGCCGTGCCTCCGCTGTACAAGCTGACCCGGGGCAAGACCACCCGGGTGGCCTTCTCCGACGAGGAGCGGGACCAGGTGTCCGCCGAGCTGCGGGGGGACAACCCCAACGCCAAGGTGGATATCTCCCGGTATAAGGGCCTGGGCGAGATGAACCCCCATGAGCTGTGGGAGACCACCATGGACCCGGAGCGGCGCACCCTCAAGCGCATCGAGCTGGACGACGCCGTGCTGGCCGACCAGACCTTCACCGTCCTGATGGGCGAGAAGGTGGAGCCCCGGAAGGAGTTCATCGAGCGCAACGCCAAGTACGCGGTGAATTTGGATTATTAAGGGGGGTCGGGCGACCGTAAAGGCCGCCTGCCGTGAACCACCCTATCATAAAGATTGAGAGGCAACAGCATGAGCAAAAAGCCACAGTACGATCCGGAGGAGATCCGGTACCCGGACCAGACCATCGTTACCTCACCTCTGGTGAAGGAGATGGAGCAGTCCTATATTGAGTACGCCATGAGCGTCATCAAGGGCCGCGCCCTGCCCGACGTGCGGGACGGCCTGAAGCCGGTCCACCGGCGCATCCTGTACGCCATGTACGAGGACAACCTGACCGCCGACAAGCCCTTCAAGAAGTCCGCCACCTGCGTGGGCGATGTGCTGGGCCGGTACCACCCCCACGGCGACGCCAGCGTGTACGACGCCCTGGTCCGTCTGGCCCAGGACTTCTCCATGCGCTATCCCCTGGTGGACGGCCACGGCAACTTCGGTTCCATCGATGGCGACCCCCCGGCCGCCTACCGTTACACCGAGGCCCGGATGTCCAAGATTTCGGACGAGATGCTCCGGGACATCGAGAAGGACACGGTGAACTGGGACCCCAACTTTGACGAGAGCCGCAAGGAGCCCCGTGTGCTCCCCTCCCGGTTCCCCAACCTGCTGGTCAACGGCTCGGCGGGTATCGCCGTGGGCATGGCCACCAACATCCCGCCCCACAACCTGCGGGAGGTCATCAACGCCACCATCTGCGTACTGGACAATCCGGAGGCCACCCTGTCCGACCTGATGGAGCACGTGAAGGGCCCCGATTTCCCCACCAAGGGCATCATTATGGGCCGCTCCGGCATCCGGGCCGCCTACGCCACCGGCCGGGGCCGGGTGTGCGTCCGGGCCCGCACCGAGTTTGAGGAGTTCGGCCAGAACCGTACCCGTATCATCGTCACCGAGATCCCTTACCAGGTCAACAAGCGCCAGCTCATCAAGAACATGGCCGACCAGGTGGAGGACAAGCGTCTGGAGGGCATCTCCGACATCCGGGACGAGTCCGACCGCAACGGTATGCGGGTGGTCATTGAGCTCAAGCGGGACGCCAATCCCCAGGTGGTGCTCAACCGCCTGTTTGCCCAGACTCAGCTGCAGACCACCTTCGCCATCAATATGCTGGCCCTGGTGGACGACCAGTCCCAGCCCAAAATCCTGTCCCTGCGGCACATCCTGGACGAGTACATCGCCTTCCAGGAGGAGATCATCATCCGCCGCACCAAGTACGACCTGAAGAAGGCCCAGGAGCGGGCCCACCTGCTGGAAGGTCTGCTCATTGCCCAGGACAACATCGACGAGGTTATCCGCATCATCCGCTCCAGCTACGACAACGCCAAGGAGAACCTGATGAACCGGTTCGGCCTGGACGACGTGCAGGCCCAAGCCATCCTGGATATGCGCCTGAAAGCCCTCCAGGGCCTGGACCGGGAAAAGCTGGAGGCCGAGTACAAGGAGCTGGAGGAGCGCATTGCCTATTTCCAGCAGCTGCTGGGCTCCGAGGAGATGCTGCGGGGCGTGCTCAAGGACGAGCTGTCCGCCATCCGGGACAAGTACGGCGACGACCGGGTCACCGAGATCCAGGACGTGGAGGACGAGATCGACATCGAGGACCTCATCGAGGAGGAGGAGTGCGTCTTCACCCTCACCGCCGGGGGCTACATCAAGCGCACCCCCGCCTCCACCTACCGCACCCAGCGCCGGGGCGGCAAGGGAATCACTGCCATGGCCACCAAGGAGGAGGACTATGTGGATACGGTGTTCACCGCTTCCACTCACGACTACATCCTCTTCTTCACCAATAAGGGCCGGGTCCACCGGAAGAAGGGCTACCAGATCCCCGAGGCCGGCCGCACCGCCAAGGGCACCAACCTGGTGAACGTGCTGCCCATCGAGCAGGACGAGAAGGTCACCGCCATGATCCACCTGCGGGAGTTCCCCGAGGACCGGTATCTGGTGATGGTCACCCGCACCGGCACCGTTAAGCGCATCCAGCTTTCCTCCATCTTTACCGCCCGCAAGGCGGGCATCCGGGCCATCACCCTGGAGGAGGGAGACGAGCTCATCACCGTCCGGGAGACCGACGGGGAGCAGGCCATCCTCATCGTCACCCACGACGGTATGGCCATCTGCTTCAAGGAGACCGACGTGCGCTGCATGGGCCGTGACGCCTGCGGCGTCCGGGGCATCAGCCTGCGGGAGGGCGACTTCGTGGTAGGCGCCGCCCGGGCCAAGTACGACCATCAGGTGCTGATGATCACCGAGAACGGCTACGGCAAGCGCACCGAGATGGACGAGTATATCCGTGCCGACGGTCCCCAGAAGCGAGGCGGCTACGGCCTGAAGGGCTACAACGTCACCGAAAAGACAGGATGCGTGGTGGGCGTCAAGGTGGTCAATGACAACGACGACGTGCTGGTCATCAACGATGCCGGCGTTATCATCCGCATGGCGGTGTCCGGCATCTCCACCTACGGCCGCACCGCCCAGGGCGTGAAGATCATGAACCTGGAGGAGGGTGTGAAGGTCATTTCCTTCGCCCGTACCGACCACGAGGAAGAAGAGGAGGACACCGGCGCCACCGAAGGGGAGGAATAAGCCATGTCCAGAAAACGGGTAACTTACCGTCCCAGTAAGACCGGCTCGGTGGCGGGGGGCGTGGTGGGCTGTGTCTTTGTGCTCATCGGCCTGTTCGTCGTCATTCCCCAGTTTGCCATGGTGGGGGGCTTTGGCCTCATCTTCGGCATCTTTTGGACCATCCTTGCCGCTGTCATCGCCGGTACCAACTTCTATTCTGCCTTCGGCAAGAAGTATATCGGCCCCGAGATCCGCATCGAGGAGGAGGGGGTGTCGGTGGACAACCCCAAGGGCACCCCGGAGCAGCGGCTGGAGCAGCTCCAGTCCCTCTATGACCGCCGGCTCATTACCACCGAGGAGTATGAGCAGAAGCGGCAGGAGATTTTGAAGGAGCTGTAATAGGAGAACTATGAAAACAGTTACCATTTACACCGACGGGGCCTGCTCGGGCAATCCCGGCCCCGGCGGGTGGGGGGCCATTCTGCAATATGGGGAGTTCAAAAAGGAACTCTCCGGCGGGGAGGCCCATACCACCAACAACCGTATGGAGCTTACCGGCGTCATCACTGCCCTGAAGGCCCTGAAGGAGCCCTGCATCGTGGAGCTCTACTCCGACTCCAAGTACGTCATTGACGCCCTGGAAAAGGGCTGGGCCCGGGGCTGGAAGGCCCGAGGCTGGGTGAAGGGGGACAAGAAGCCCGCCCTCAACCCGGATCTGTGGGCCACCCTGCTGGACCTGTGCGACTACCACACCGTCCACCTCCACTGGGTCAAAGGCCACGCTGATAACCCGTACAACAACCGCTGCGATGAGCTGGCGGTGACCGAAAGCCGGAAGTATAAGTAGGGGCCGACACCCCAGGGTGGCTTCTCTTGCCCCTTTGGGGCAATTCACCTTCTGCCCACATCGGCCCGTCCATTGTCCAAAGGAGGACCTATGAAAATCGCCATTGTATTTGACAGCCAGACCGGCAACACCGCCCAGGTGGCTCAGGCCATCCGGGAGGCCTGTGAGGGCCACGACATTGTGGCCTTCGGCCCGCCGCCCCAGAACGTGGACCAGGCGGAGCTGGTCTTTGCCGGGTCCTGGACCGACAAGGGTACCCTCACTCCGGCTATGCAGGAATTTTTACATAGCCTGTACGGCAAGCGGGTGGCCATCTTCGGCACCGCCGGTTTCGGCATCTCCGAGCTGTACTTCGCCTCTTTGTCCGACCGCTTCAAGGCGGAGGTCCCCAAGGGCAACCAGGTGGTGAGCAGCTTCTTCTGCACCGGCAAGATGCCCCAGACGGTGAAGGACCGGTACGAGGCCCAGCTGAAGGCCGACCCGGACAACGCCAAGCTGAAATCCATGATCCAGGCCTTTGACCTGGCCCTGACCCACCCGGACCAGAGTGATCTGGACCAGGCCGCCGACTTCGCCCGGGAGGCCATGAAGGCATAAAAAGTAAGAAAAAATCCCTGTTGCGTTAGCAACAGGGATTTTTTTGATGGAAATTAGAACTTCACGCGCTCGGCAATATAAGCCTTGACCTGGTCCATGGGAATGCGCACCTGCTCCATGGAGTCGCGCTCACGGATGGTGACGCAGTTGTCGGCGGGGGTGTTCTCGTCGCCCACGGTCTGGAAGTCCAGGGTGATGCAGAAGGGGGTGCCGATCTCGTCCTGGCGGCGATAGCGCTTGCCGATGGAGCCGGCGTCGTCGTAGTCCACCATGAAGTCGCGGGCCAGCTCATCACGCAGCTGCTGGGCGGGGCCGGCCAGCACTTCCTTCTTGCTCAGGGGCAGCACGGCGCACTTGAAGGGGGCCAGAGCGGGGTGGAGGCGCAGCACGGTGCGGATGTCGTCGTTGCCCTTCTTGTCCTGGCCAACCACTTCCTGATCGAAGGCATCCACCAGGAAGGCCAGGGTCACGCGGTCGGCGCCCAGGGAGGGCTCCACCACGTAGGGGATATAGTGCTCGCCGGTCTCCTGGTCGAAGTAGGTCATATCCTTGCCGGAGACGTTCTGGTGCTGGGTCAGGTCGTAGTCGGTACGGTCGGCCACGCCCCACAGCTCGCCCCAGCCGAAGGGGAAGAGGAACTCGAAGTCGGTGGTGCCCTTGGAGTAGAAGCACAGCTCTTCGGGGCTGTGATCACGCAGCCGCAGGTTCTCCTCCTGCATCCCCAGGCTCAGCAGCCACTCCTTGCAGAAGGAGCGCCAGTACTGGAACCACTCCATGTCGGTGCCCGGCTTGCAGAAGAACTCCAGCTCCATCTGCTCGAACTCACGGGTACGGAAGGTGAAGTTGCCGGGGGTGATCTCGTTGCGGAAGGACTTGCCCACCTGGCACACGCCGAAGGGCAGCTTCTTGCGGGTGGTGCGCTGGATGTTCTGGAAGTTGACAAAAATGCCCTGGGCGGTCTCAGGCCGCAGGTACACGGTGTTCTTGGCGTCCTCGGTGACGCCCTGGAAGGTCTTGAACATCAGGTTGAACTGACGGATGTCGGTGAAGTTGTGCTTGCCGCAGGTGGGGCAGGGGATGTTGTTCTCCTCGATGAAGTTCTTCATTTCCTCCTGGGAGAAGGCGTCGATGGGCTTGGGCAGCTCCACGCTGTTCTCAGCGCACCAGTCCTCGATGAGCTTGTCGGCGCGGAAACGCTCCTTACACTCCTTACAGTCCATCAGAGGATCGGAGAAGCCGCCCAGATGGCCGGAGGCCACCCAGGTCTGGGGGTTCATGAGAATGGCGGCGTCCAGACCCACGTTATAGGGGTTCTCCTGGACGAACTTCTTCCACCAGGCCTTCTTGACGTTGTTCTTCAGCTCCACACCCAGAGGGCCGTAGTCCCAGGTGTTGGCCAGGCCGCCGTAGATCTCGGAGCCGGAGAAGATGAAGCCCCGGCCCTTACACAGGGTGACGATCTGCTCCATGGTCTTTTCGGTGTTTTTCATGTCACATACTCCTTTTGTCTGGCTCAGAACAAAAAATAACGCCCTGAGCCGTTTTTCGGCTCAGGGCGAACAAAATGTCCGTGGTTCCACCTGAATTCGTACCTGGCTGGTACGCTCTTCGTTCCCGGTAACGGCGGGGGACCGGCGGGGCATTGCCTCCCCGCGGCTCACGGGCGCCTTCCCTCCACCTCCGCCGGAGCCTTGCACCGTCCGGCTCCTCTCTGGTGCGGAAACATGGGGGTACTCTTCCCGATCACTGCCTTATCGCGGGCTATTCTATCATTTTTTCCCCCTACCGTCAAGGCAAAAAGGGGGGAATCCTCACCGGCGGCCCATAATTTCGTCCAGCAGGGCGTGGGCGGCCTCCTCCTTGCTCATGAGGGGCAGTTCCTTGGCCCCGTCGGCGGCGATGAGGGTGAGCACGTTGGTGTCCACCCCGAAGCCTGCACCCGCCTGCTTCAGGTTGTTGGCGGCAATGAGGTCGATGTGCTTTTTCTCCAGCTTCTTCTTGGAGTTGGCCACCATGTCCCTCGTTTCCATGGAGAAGCCGCACAGGAACTGGCCGGGCGCCCGGTGCTCACCCAGCCAGGCCAGGATGTCGCTGGTGCGGGCCAGGGGGAGGGATAGATCGGAATCGTTGCCGCTCTTTTTGATCTTGTCCTCCGCCACGGTGGCGGGGCGGTAGTCGGCCACGGCGGCAGCCTTGATGATGATATCCTGGTCGGGGGCACGGCTGGTCACCGCGTCAAACATATCCTGGGCGGACACAATGTCCACCACCTCCATGTAGGGGGGCTTTTTCAGGTTCACCGGCCCGGACACCAGGGTAACCTGGGCGCCCCGGGCGGCGGCGGCTTTGGCGATGGCGTAACCCATCTTGCCGGTGGAGTGGTTGGTGAGATAGCGCACCGGGTCCAGAGCCTCCCGGGTGGGACCGGCGGTGACCAGCACCTTCAGGCCGGACATATCCTTCTCGTGGCTCAGGGCGTGGAGGACGGTCTCCAGCAGATCCTCCGGCTCGGGCATTTTGCCCTTGCCCACGGCCCCGCAGGCCAGACGGCCGCTGGCGGGCTCCACGATCTCCCAGCCGTATTTCCGTAAAATGTCCAGGTTGTCCTGGGTGACGGGGTTCTCGTACATTTTGGTGTTCATGGCGGGGGCGGCGATCTTGGGGCAGTTGCAGGCCAGAATAGTGGTGGTCAGCATATCGTCGGCCAGGCCGTGGGCCAGCTTGGCCAGCACGTTGGCGGTGGCGGGAGCCACCAGCACCAGATCGGCCTGGTCGGCCAGAGCGATGTGCTCCACCTGGAACTGATAGTTGCGGTCGAAGGTGTCCACGCTCACCCGGTTGCCGGTGAGGGACTCAAAGGTGTGGGGACCGATGAACTCGGTGGCATTTTTGGTCATGAGCACCTGGACGTTGGCCCCCTGCTTCACCAGGGCGGAGGCCAGGTTGGCGGATTTGTAGCAGGCGATGCCGCCGGTGACCCCCAGCAGCACGGTTTTTCCTTTTAACTGCATAGCAAGAAGCTCCTTATGATCTGTAGGGACGGCCTTCCGCCGCCGTGATGTGTCCCTCAATTATAGCAGACACAAAGTAAGTTTTCCACATTCCCATTGCATTTTGGGGATAAAACCGCTATAATAGCTCCGGCTGTCCCCGTCGGGGACCGCTGTACTCTCAGGAGACGGCAGGTCCCAGCCCATCGGTGGTCAGTCACCCAAAATATGCGCTGTATCCTCTTAAGAGGAACGGCAGCTGGAGGTAATTGAATATGAAAAAAGCGCTCACCCGGTCTCAGCGGAGCAAGCAGGTGCAGGGTATGGCCATTCTGGCTATGTTTACCGGCATCATCTTTTTGCTCACCTTTACACCCCTGGGTCTTATCGACCTGCCTGTGATCAAGGCCACCATTCTCCATGTGCCGGTCATCATCGGTTCCATTCTGCTGGGGCCCAAGAAGGGCGCGTTCCTGGGAGGAATGTTCGGTCTGTCCAGCATGATCAAAAATACGCTGGTACCCGGTCTTTCCTCCTTTGTGTTTTCCCCCTTCATTCCCGTGCCCGGCCTGGACCGGGGCAGCCCCTGGGCCCTGTTCATCTGCTTTGTGCCCCGTATCCTGGTGGGCGTCACCCCCTGGCTGGTGTACACCCTCATTAAGACCCTCTTCCGCAAGTCCAACGCCGGTATCCAGACGGTTGGCATGGTGATCGCCGGTATTGTGGGCGCGCTCACCAACACCGCCCTGGTCATGGGCTCCATCGGCGTCATCTTCACCGAGGCCTATGCCGCCGCCCAGGGCATCCCCGCCGACGCGGTGCTGGGCTTCATCCTGGGCATTGTGGCCGCCAACGGCGTGCCTGAGGCCATTGTGGCCGCCGTCATCACCCCCGCGGTGTGCGTGCCCATGGTGCGCGCTCTCAAGCTGGAGAAGAAGGCTTCCACCGCTGTGGAGCAGCCTGCCTGAGATGCTGCTGACGGTTGACATCGGCAACACCACCGTTGCCATCGCCGGCCTGCGGGGGGATCGGGTGGCCTTTGTAAAAAAGCTGCCCAGTGACCCCGCTCTGGACTGGACCGCATCTCTCCAAGATCTGCTGGAGGGGGTGGAGGCCCAAGGGGCCGTTCTCTCCTCGGTAGTGCCCGCCCTTACCGGCCCGGTAGGGGAGGGGCTGAACGCCATCACCGGAAAGCCTGTCCTGGTGGTGGACAAAACCACCGATACCGGACTGGATCTCAGCGGCTACGATACCGCCAACCTGGGCATGGACCGGGTGGTGGACTGCGTGGCCGCTCTGGCCCGGTATACCCCTCCGGTGGCCGTTTTTGACATGGGCACCGCCACCACCCTGTCGGTGGTGGACAAGGGCGGCCTCTTCCGGGGCGGCATGATCCTGCCCGGCCTGGCCCTGTCCCTGGAGGCCCTGTCCGCCCGGGCCGCTCAGCTGCCCCCCATCACCCTGTCCACGCCGGAGGGGCTGCTGGGGACAGACACCGTGTCCTGCATGAAGTACGGCGCCCTCTACGGGGCCGCCGGGGCCATCGAGGGCATTGTCAGGCGTCTGGAGGAGGAGCTGGGTCCCCTGACGGTGGTGCTCACCGGCGGCAACAGCACTCTGGTACGCCCTCTGCTCTCCATCTCCACCGCCTGGGAGCCTCACCTGACCTTCCTGGGATTAGCAGAGATTTGGAAACAAAATAACTAATGAAAAAAGCACGCTGCACAGCAGCGTGCTTTTTTATTTCTCTTCTTTTTTCAGATCTTTCAGCAGCTTCAGCTTTTTGTGCTTGTACCACACGCAGTTGAAGATGTTGCCGATGATGAGGATATTGCCGCACAGGTAGAGCCACACCAGCATGATAATGATGGAGGCCAGGGACCCGTACACCAGGGAGTACCGGGAGGACAGGCCGATGAACCAGGAAAACAGGATGGAAAAGACGGAGAGCACCACCGCGGTCAGAAAGGCCCCGGTCATTACCGGCGGGCGTGGTTTGCCCTGGGGGGCGGCCACCCGGTACACCAGCATCACAAAGAGAAACACCAGCAGAAAGAGGAGCAGAAAGCGCATCCACTGCCAATCCCAGGGCAGGGAGTTGGTATCCAGATGGAGCAACCGCTCCGCCGCCTGGAAGAGCCAGCCGCCGGTGAGGAGCACCACCAGGGAGAGAAAGATGGTGACCAGCAGCAGCAGGGCAAAGAGCACGCTGGCGATCACCTGCCGCAGGCCCCGGTAGCCCTTACGGCCGTAAATCTCCTCCATAATGTTCATCAGGGCCCGGAAGGCCGCCGAAGCAAAGAACACCGTCATGAAAACCCCTGCAATGAGCAGGCCGGGAGACTGATTGGTGGTGATATAGCCCACATACTCCATCAGAATATCCCGGGCCGCCCTGGGCAGCAGGGGGGAGGCGGCAGCCAGCACCTCCTCCAGATCCACCGGCAGCAGGCTGATAAATGCATTGATGCAGATGAGCAGCGGGAAAAAGGACAGGATGAGAAAGTAGGCCAGCTCCGCCGCCGAGCGGGAGATGTGCTTGGAGAAATAAATGTCCACCATCTCCAGCACAAATTTCACCGGCTTCTTTTTCAGCAGCTCTTTGGGCATGGGCCCACCTCCCGGACACAGGTTCCTTTTAGATATACCATAAAATGGAAGATATTGCAAGGGGAGAGACCGGCCTGTCCCGTTTGGGCAGCAAAAAACCGCCTGCATGGCAGGCGGTTTCATGTTGACCACAGATTAGGCCAGCTTGTTCAGCTTGATGGTCATGGCGCTCTTCTTGTGCGCAGCGTTGTTCCGGTGCAGCAGACCATGAACCACGGCCTTGTCGACCGCCTTAACGGCCACCTTGTAAGCGCCCTCGGCCTCGCTGCGGTTGCCTTCAGCCAGCGCAGCCTCAAACTTCTTGATGTCGGTCTTGAGAGCGGACTTCGCGGCCTTGTTCTGCATGGCCTTGGTCTCGTTCACCAGGACACGCTTCTTGGCAGATTTAATATTCGGCAAACCAAACACCTCCTCCGATGACGATAGTAAATACACATAGTTTGCCTGTGCATTTTTACATTCTAGCAGGAAGCAAGAGAAATTGCAACAGTTTTTTTTAGGTTTTTTCACTTTTTTTGTATATGGGGCCGCTCTCCGCAAAAAATAGAGGCAAGCAGCATACAAAACACCATATCTTGGGGTGTACAGGAGGACGTATATGGAACAAAGACGGACGGATTTGGCGCTGGAGGCCGCCCAGCTGTGGCGGGAGGGGGGCAATACCGGGGAGCTGCCCGGCGTGACTCAGGAGGAATCCACCCGGGAGGGCTACCCGGTGACCACAGTCAAAGTGTTGGACGACCGGGGGGCAAAGGCCATCGGCAAGCCGGTGGGCACCTACGTGACGGTGGACCTGTCGGCTCTGGTCCGCCGGGAGGAGGACGCCTTCGGCCGGGCGGCCCGGGCGGTGGCGGCGGAGCTGTCCGCTCTGCTCAAGCTGCCGGAAGGGGCCCCTGCCCTGGTGGTGGGGCTGGGCAACCGGGCTATCACCCCGGACAACATCGGACCCGCCGCCGCCGACCACACCATGGTCACCCGCCATCTGGTGGAGCAGGTGCCGGAGCACTTCGGCTCCTTCCGGCCGGTGGCCGCTCTGGCGGCGGGAGTGCTGGGCACCACCGGCGTGGAGAGCGGGGAGCTGGTGCGGGCGGTGACCGAGAAGATCCGCCCCTCCTGCGTCATTGCGGTGGACGCCCTGGCCTCCCGCAGCCTGAGCCGGGTGTGTACCACCGTCCAGCTGGCCGATACCGGCATCACCCCCGGCTCCGGGGTGGGCAACGCCCGGGCGGCTCTGGACCGGGCCAGCCTGGGGGTGCCCGTTATTGCCGTGGGGGTGCCCACGGTGGTGGACGGGGCCACCCTGGCCGCCGACTTGCTGGCTGAGGCGGGCCAGGCCCATCTGGACCCCCAGGCCCTTCAGGGGGCGGGGGAGGGGCTGATGGTCACCCCCAGGGACATCGACGCCCGGGTCACCGACCTGGCCAAGGTGGTGGGGTTCGGCATCAACCTGGCCCTCCAGACCGGCCTGACGGTGGAGGATGTGGAGCTGTTCCTCAGCTGAGGAGGCGGATACAAAAAAGACCTGCTGCAATCATGCAGCAGGTCTTTTGCCTTATTCTTCGTCCAATTTAAGCACGGCCATAAACGCCTCTGTCGGGATCTGAACCGTACCAAGGCTCCGCATCTTCTTCTTGCCCGCCCCACAAAGAGTTTGCTCTTTGTGGGGACCCCATTTTATTTCATATGCTCGGCGGAAGTGAATTCCGCCTGCGCCAAGGTTTTGGGACGTTGCCCCAAAACGCTTGTACGGCGCACAGCGCCGCCCCGCCTTGCGGGGCCCCGGAGGGCAACAAGAAGATGCTTTTCGTTTACTCCTCGTCCAGCTTAAGCACAGCCATGAACGCCTCTGTCGGAATCTGAACCGTACCAAGGCTCCGCATCTTCTTCTTGCCCTCTTTCTGCTTTTCCAGCAGCTTCTTCTTACGGGTGATGTCGCCGCCGTAGCACTTGGCCAGCACGTCCTTGCGCATGGCCTTCACGGTTTCCCGGGCAATGACCTTGCCGCCGATGGCGGCCTGGACCGGGACCTCAAAGAGCTGACGGGGGATGTTCTCCTTCAGCTTCTCGCACAGCCGCCGGGCACGGGGATAGGCCTTGTCCTTGTGGGCGATGAAGGAGAGGGCGTCCACCTGGTCGCCGTTGAGGAGCATATCCACCTTCACCAGCTCGGAGGGCTCGTACCGGTCCATTTCGTAGTCCAGAGAGGCGTAGCCCTTGGTGCGGGCCTTCAGGGTGTCGAAGAAATCGTAGATGATCTCGCCCAGAGGCATGGAGTAGTGGAGCTCCACCAGATTGGTGTCCAGATACTGCATATCCTTGTACTCGCCCCGGCGCTCCTGGCACATGGGCATGATGTTGCCCACATAGTCGGGGGGAGAGACGATGGATACCTTGGCGTAGGGCTCCTCCGCCATTTCAATGACGGCGGGATCGGGGTAGTTGTGGGGGTTATCCACCATGACCACGCTGCCGTCGGTCTTGGTGATGCGGTAAATGACGGAGGGCAGGGTGGTAATCAGGTCCAGGTCAAACTCCCGCTCCAGCCGCTCCTGGATGATCTCCATATGGAGCATCCCCAAAAAGCCGCAGCGGAAGCCGAAGCCCAGAGCCACGGAGGATTCCGGCTCGAAGGACAGGGAGGCGTCGTTGAGCTGGAGCTTCTCCAGGGCGTCCCGCAGGTCGGGGTACTTGGAGCCGTCCTCGGTGTAGATGCCGCAGTACACCATGGCCCGGGCGGGGCGGTAGCCGGGCAGAGGCTGGTTGGCGGGAGAATCGGCGCCGGTGATGGTGTCGCCCACCTGGGTGTCCTTCACGTTCTTGATGGAGGCGGTGAAGTAGCCCACCTCGCCGGCGATGAGCTCCTTGCAGCTCTCCATGCCCAGGGGGAGCAGGTGACCGCACTCCAGCACCTGATAAGTGGCGCCGGAGGCCATCAGCTTCACGTTCATGCCGGTCTTAATGGTGCCTTCCATCACCCGGAAGTAGACGATGACGCCCCGGTAGGCGTCGTACTGGCTGTCAAAGATCAGGGCCTTCAGGGGGGCATTGGGGTCCCCCTTGGGGGCGGGGACGTTCTTCACGATGTCCTCCAGCACGGCGGGGATATTGATGCCCACCTTGGCGGAGATCTCGGGGGCGTCCTGAGCGGGGATGCCGATGATATTCTCGATCTCGTCCTTTACCCGCTGGGGGTCGGCGGCGGGCAGGTCGATCTTGTTGACCACCGGCAGGATCTCCAGGTCGTGCTCCATGGCCAGGTAGGTGTTGGCCAGGGTCTGGGCCTCAATGCCTTGGGCGGCGTCCACCACCAGAATGGCGCCCTCGCAGGCGGCCAGGGACCGGGACACCTCGTAGTTGAAGTCCACATGGCCGGGGGTGTCGATGAGGTTGAGCTCGTAGGTGTTGCCGTCCTCGGCGGCGTAGTTGAGCTTGACGGCCCGGGCCTTGATGGTGATGCCCCGCTCCTTCTCCAGATCCATGTTGTCCAGCAGCTGGGACTCCATCTCCCGGGCGGTGACGGCGTTGCACTGCTCGATCAGCCGGTCGGACAGGGTACTCTTACCATGATCAATATGGGCAATAATCGAAAAGTTACGGATTTTGGATTGGTCGGTCAAGGTCATACCTCCCGTAATGATGTGATTTTGGTGATGGGGTGGGGGGAAGGTCTGTTACTTCTCCCGGCGCTCTGCCGTCCGGCGGTTGATGCGCTCGCCGGTATTGTGGATGATCTGGAGCAGGGACTGGTACAGGCCGGGATAGTTCTCCATCAGGGCGTCGTTGTTCATGGGAGGGAAGTTGCCCTTGTCCTTGACGTGGGCGGCCAGGGCCTCGGTGTAGTCGGCCTCGGCGCAGATCATGTCGGCAAAGGGCACCCCGGCGGTGAACTGCCGGGCGGGGACGGAGAAAAAGTCCTCGTTCTGGGTGCCGTCCGCCCGGTAGAGGTGGCGGAACAGCTTATAGATGGCGGTGCCCAGATAGTCGGCGGCGGCGTTGATGGCCTCCTTCTTGCCGGTCTTGCCCAGCAGGTCGAAGAGCACGCCGGTGGAGTTGACCAGCAGCTTCTTGTTCAGGGTGGCCAGGATGGAGCCGTGGAGCACGTTGTCCTTCTCGGTGGAGTAGTCGTACAGCTCCTCGGCGGCGATGGTGGTGCCGTCCCGGCTCAGGGTCCGGCCCAGCAGGAAGTCGGCGGATACGTTGTAGTAGTTGCAGGCCTTGATGACGAAGGCCAGGCCGGGCTCCCGGACGCCGTTTTCATAGTGGGACAGCAGCGCCTGGCTGATGCCCAGGTCCTTGGCCACCGCCCGCTGAGACGCGCCCTTCTCCTGCCGCAGCAGAGACAGGCAGCGGGAAAAATCAGAAGTCATAGCACACCTCTCCTAAAAAACAGTGTGTATAGTATAATTGCAAAAATACCAAAAGTAAAGCGGATTTTTCCACAATATTTTTTCGCACTGGTCCTTGTGATTGTCCTGAGAGCAGGTGTATAATAGCTATACCGCCAAGTATTTGGCAAAAGTACGGAACTTTGAATTGGAGGAGATTCCCATGGCTATTCATATGTTTCAGACCCTGATTGACACTCTGAAGAAGAGCCCCAAGCGCATCGTGTTCACCGAGGGCACCGACCCCCGTATCCTGGAAGCCAGCGCCCGTCTGCTGGCCGGTACCTTCCTGACTCCTGTGCTCATCGGCAACGAGGAGGAGGTCAAGGCCGCTGCTGAGGAGACCGGCTACAACATCCGGGGCGCCGAGATCATTGACCCCGCCACCTATCCCGAGATGGATAAGCTGGTGGACGCCATGGTGGAGCTGCGTAAGGGCAAGATGACTCCAGACGAGTGCCGCGCTGCTCTGAAGAAGGGCAACTACTTCGGCACTATGCTGGTGAAGATGGGCGTGGCCGACTGCCTGCTGGGCGGCGCCACCTACTCCACCGCCGACACCGTCCGTCCCGCCCTGCAGCTGATCAAGACCAAGCCCGGCAACAAGATCGTGTCCTCCTGCTTCATCCTGGTCCGTGAGGGCGTGGGCGAGAACACCGTGCTGGCCATGGGCGACTGCGCCATCAACATCGACCCCACCGAGGACGAGCTGGTGGAGATCACCACCGAGGTGGCCCACTGTGCCCGTACCTTCGGCATCGACCCCAAGGTGGCCATGCTGAGCTACTCCACCAAGGGCTCCGGCAAGGGCGAGACCGTGGACAAGATGCGCCACGCCTACGAGAAGGTGATGGCCACCAATCCCGACTTTGCCGTGGACGGCGAGCTCCAGTTTGACGCCGCCGTGTCCCCCAAGGTGGGCCAGCTCAAGTGCCCCGGCTCCCCTGTGGCCGGCTACGCCAACACCTTTATTTTCCCCAACATCAACGCCGGCAACATCGGCTACAAGATCGCCCAGCGTCTGGGCGGCTTCGACGCCTACGGCCCCGTGCTGCTGGGCCTGAATGCCCCCATCAACGACCTGTCCCGCGGCTGCAACGCCCAGGAGGTCTACTCCATGGCCATTATCACCGCGGCTCTGGCCTAATTGACTACTTAATGAAAAACCGGAGCGCTCTCAGGGGCGCTCCGGTCTTTTTATGGCCATGGAGGAGACCTCCGTCCCGCCTGGGGCGGGACCGGCGCCTGCGCCGCCAAGTGTTTTGTGTCCTTGGCACAAAACCTTGATGCCGGGGCAATTCATTTGCCCCGAGCAGATGTCAAAATTGGGATCCCCGCAGGCCGTTGGCCTGTGGGGCCTACTCCATGGCCATTATCACCGCGGCTCTGGCCTAATTGACTACTTAATGAAAAACCGGAGCGCTCTCAGGGGCGCTCCGGTTTTTGTTATATAACCGTATTCGTAGGGGCGGCCTTTGTGGCCACCCGCTTTCTCCGGCGATGTGACGAAATATTAAAAAGGATACCGGGGCCAAAACAGCCGGTCTTGGGGGTGGGGCGGTCCCTTTTTTATTCTGTCCACCAGATGTCGTGGTGTGAAAATTCCTTTCTCCACAGGGAGAGAAACTGTTCGCTTTTCCCGGAAAGCCTTGACTTTTGGATCAGATGCGTGTATCATTACGACTGTAACCATTTGTAACCTTTTCGTTTCCGGCTGTTACCGATCGGATACAGACCGGATACAGACTCATTGATATTCCACGATATAGGAGGGGAATCCCCCCATGGACGAGATCCTTCATATTCCTCAGGAACGGGAGGCTGAGCGCCTGACCGCCCGGCTGCGGGCCAAGGCTCAGGCTGCCGGCGACGCCATCCGCGTTGGCGCCAAGCGGCTCCAGCACTGGGCCGACGCCGCCACTGCCGGCGGCGGCCGCATTGTCAGCCCGTTCCACTTCCTGGCTGTGGCCGCCGTTGTGGGCGTGGCCGCTGTGGTCACCTCCGTTTACACCCCCGCCTATGTGGTGGAGATGAACGGCGTGGCTCTGGGCACCGTCACCTCTCCTCAGGTCTTTGAGGACGCGGTGGATCGGGTAGAGGCCCGGGCCACGCAGATCCTGGGATATGACTACACTCTGGACGGTGATATTACCTACTCCTTCGCCCTGGTTGAGCAGGAGAACATTACCCCCGCCGCTGAGTTTGAGACCTATCTCTTCGATCAGATCGGCGACGTGATGAAGAACTATGTGCTCACCGTCAACGGCCAGTTTATCGGCGCCGCCCAGGACCGTGAGACTCTGGATATCGTTCTGGACCAGGTGAAGGCCCCCTATATCAATGAGAACACCATCTCCGCCGAGTTTACCTCCGGCGTGTACATCACCCACGAGTACACCGCCTCCGACGTCAACCAGGATGCCGACGCCATGGTGGCCGCCCTCACCGCCAATCAGAACGGCCAGACCACCTATGAGGTGCAGCAGGGCGATACCTTTGTGGACATCGCCGTGGCCAACGGCATGACCCTGTCCGAGCTGGAGGCCCTCAACCCCGGTGTGGACAGCAGCCGCATTTACATCGGTCAGATCGTCAACGTGAAGGAAGAGATCCCCTTCCTGTCCGTTAAGACGGTGGATCACGTGACCTACACCGAGGAGATTGCCTGCCCTGTGGTGGAAGTGGAGGATGACTCCATGTACCAGGGTGAGTCCAAGGTGCTGGACGCCGGTACCCCCGGCGAGCAGGTGGCCACCGCCGATGTGTCCTACCTCAACGGCGTGGAGCAGGAGCGCACGGTGCTGGAGACCCAGGTCACCCGTGAGGCCACCAACAAGGTCATCGCGGTGGGCACCAAGGTGCGGCCCTCCTGGCTGCCTACCGGCACTTACATCTGGCCGGTGTACGGCAACATCACCTCCAGCTTTGGTTACCGCTCCATCTTCGGCTCCTACAGCTACCACAGCGGTCTGGACATCGCCACCTCCTACGGCACCACCATCAAGGCCGCCGACGGCGGCACCGTGGTGTGGTCGGGTACCGGTACCGGCAGCTACTGGAGCTACGGCAACTATGTGGTCATCGACCACGGCAACGGCGTGCGCACCCTGTACGCCCACTGCTCCAGCCTGCTGGTCTCCACCGGCGACAAGGTGTACCAGGGCCAGCCCATCGCCCGTGTGGGTTCCACCGGCCGGTCCACCGGCAACCACTGCCACTTTGAGATACAGATCAACGGCACCGCCGTCAACCCCCTGGCCTACCTGGGGTAAGATCATCAAACATAAAAAGCCCGGCGCGTCATACGACGCGCCGGGCTTTTTTGTGCTGTTATTGGTCTCCGTAGGTGTGGGCCAGCACCTGGGCCAGGGCGGCCTTCCGGCAGCGCTCACACAGCGTCTCCGGCTCCTCGCCCGCCTTTTGGGCGGCCAGGGCCAGTTCCTCCGCCGTGCCGATGACCGCGCCGCACCGGGCGCACCGCACCAGGGTAAAGGTCTTGCCCCAGATGGTGCGGGTGTCCGCCGTCTCGGTGAGAGGGATGGCGTCGGTGGGGCACACGCTGGCGCAGGAGCCGCAGCCCACGCACACCGGGCTCTCGTCGTGGTAGGGGGTGGCCACCTCCTTGGTGACCCCCCGGTTGACCGTGGAGATGGCCCCCACGCTCAGCTCGGCGCAGGCCCGGGTACACAGCCCGCACAGGATACACTTGCCGCTGTCCACCGGCTTGAGCCGCTCCAGCGGGGGCGCGCCGTAGTGGGTACACATCTGGGCAATCAGTTCACTGTCGGGGGCTCGCTTGCGGAGGAGGGACAGAATCATCCCCCGCTGACTGCGGATCTTGTCGCTGTCGGTGGATACGGTACACTCCCGCTCCACCGGGTAGACGCAGGACACCACGATTTTGGGGCCCTTGCCCTCGTCCACCTCCACAATGCACACCCGGCAGCAGCCCTGACCGGGCAGGGCCTCGTGGTGGCACAGGGTGGGGATGTAGATGCCGTTGCGCCGGGCCACCTGGAGGAGAAATTCCCCCTTCTCACAGCTGCACTGCTTTCCGTCTATGGTAATGATCATCCCGCCACCTTGCCTTTCGTCTCCACCGCGCCGAACTTGCAGGCCTCCCGGCAGGAGCCGCAGGCGATGCACCGGGCGGGGTCAATGACATGGGGCTCCTTCACGCCGCCGGAGATGGCCCCGGCGGGGCAGGCCCGGCTACAGGCCCCGCAGCCCACGCACTTGTCTTTCTCAATGGCAAAGCTGGTGAGGGCGGTACACACTCCCGCCGGACAGCGGTGCTCCAGAATGTGGGCCTCGTACTCCTGCCGGAAATACTTCAGGGTGGTGAGCACCGGGTTGGGGGCCGACTTGCCCAGGGCGCACAGGGAGCTGTCCGCCAGGGTGTGGCACAGCTCCTCCAGCAGGTCCAGGTCGCTGAGCTGCCCCTTGCCCTGACAGATGTCGGTGAGGATGGCCAGAATATGCCTCAAGCCCTCCCGGCAGGGGGTACACTTGCCGCAGGATTCCTCCGAGAGGAACTTTACATAATACCGGGCCACCTCAACCATGCAGCTGCGGTCGTCCATAACGATCATGCCGCCGGAGCCCATCATGGCCCCGTGGCTTTTCAGGGTGTCGAAGTCCACCGGCAGGTCCAGCAGCTCCTCGGGAATGCACCCGCCGGAGGGGCCGCCGGTCTGCACCGCCTTGAAGGGGCGATCCCCCTGGATGCCGCCGCCGATGTCGAAGATCAGGTGGCGGAGGGTGGCCCCCATGGGCACCTCCACCAGGCCGGTGCGCTTCACCTTGCCCACCATGGAGAACACCTTGGTGCCCTTGGACCCATCGGTGCCCAGCTTGGCAAATTCCGCTCCGCCCCGGTCCAGAATCACCGGGATGTTGGCGAAGGTCTCCACGTTGTTGAGGACCGTGGGCTGGTCCCACAGGCCCCGCTGCACCGAGCGGATGTACTTGGCCCGGGGTTCGCCCACCCGGCCAGCCACCGACGCCATCAGCGCCGTGGACTCGCCGCACACGAAAGCGCCGCCGCCTCTGACAACGGAGAGTTTTAATTTCTTGTCAGATCCCAAGATGTGATCACCTAAAATGCCCGCCGCCTCGGCGTTGGCGATGGCTTCCTTAATGTGGGCCACCGCCAGGGCGTACTCGTCCCGGATGTAGAGGAAGCCGGTCTCCGCCCCGATAGCCAGGGCGCAGATGGCCATGCCCTCCAGCACACTGTGGGGGTCTCCCTCCAGAATGGAACCGTCCATGAAGGCGCCGGGGTCGCCCTCGTCGCCGTTGCACACCACATACTTGGGGAAGTTGTCATACCCGGCGGCGGTGCGCCACTTCCGGCCGGTGGGGAAGCCGGCGCCCCCCCGGCCCCGGAGGCCGGACAGCTCCACCTGGGTGATGATCTCATCGGGGGTCATGGCAAGGGCCTTTTTCAGGGCGCTGTACCCGCCGCGGTTGACATAATCTTCAATGCTGGCGGGGGAGATGATGCCCACGTTCCGCAGGGCCACCTTCACCTGGGGGGCGAAGAAGGGATTGTCCTCCCGGCGGGTGACCGGCTGGCCGGCGTCGTTTTTGGCCAGCAGCCGGGTGACAGGCTGACCCTGTTCCACCGTCTGGGTCACGATCTCGGCGGCGTCGGCGGGCTTGACTTTGTAGTAGGTGATGTCGTCGGGGAGTATCCGCACCATGGGGCCGTTTTCGCAGAACCCCTGGCAGCCGGTCTCCTTGACGAAACACTCCACCTGATGGCCGGTGCCCGCCAGCAGAGTGCGGAAGGCCTCCGCCACCTTGGCGCTGCCGTTGGCCAGGCAGCCGGTGCCGCAGCACACCAATACCGTTTTACTCATGGCCTTCCACCTCCCGGTACTGGTCCAGAATTTTGGGCAGCTTCTCCAGGGTCACCCGCCCGTAGTAGGTGCCGTCCACCACCATCACCGGGGCCAGGGCGCAGGAGCCCAGGCAGTTCACCAGCTCCAGGGAGAACAGCCCGTCCTCCGAGGTCTCCCCGGCGTCGATGCTCAGCAGCCGCCGCACCCCGTCCAGCAGGGTGGTGGAGCCCCGGATGTGGCAGGCGGTGCCGTCGCACAGCTTGATGATGTGCCTGCCCTTGGGCTTGAGGCTCAGGGCCTTGTAGAAGGTGGCCATGGCGTACAGGGAGGACAGGGGACAGCCCAGATAGGCCGCCAGGGCCTCCATGCCCTCCCGGGGGATGTAGTTGAATTTATGCTGCATATCCTGGAGCATGGCCAGGCTGAACCGCTGCTCCGGGGGATAGGCCTGTAAGATGGCCTGAATGTCCTCCATGGGGATATCCATATGGGTTTCACCGCCTTTTTTGGGTTTGGCGGGGGAGCGGGGGCTCAGCCCCCGGCCACCACCGGGAAGATCTGCACCGTGTCGCTGTCTTTCAGCGGGGTGTCCAGGCCGGAGAGGAACTCCACCCGGCGGCCGTTGACCAGCACGATGATTTTTTCCCCCAGTGCGTCCCCGGCGGGGGAGAAGAACTCCCCCCGGAACCGGGGGCCAAAACGCCGGGACAGGTCCTCCCCCAGCGCCCCCACGGTGGGGGGCGGGGAGAGGACCAGTTCCTTGGTCCCGGCAAACTCCTTTTCCCGCAGATAGGCAAAGAATTTCACCGTCATAGGCTTATTTCAGGTTGAGGGAGGCCAGCTTCTCCGGGGTGGGGATACCCTCCGCCGTCCAGCCACGGGCGGCGTAATACTCCGCCAGCATGGTGTACAGGTCGTTGACCTTGCCCGCCGCCGGACCCTCGGGCAGCTTCTCCCGCAGCAGCCGGGGGGGCAGGGTGTCCTTCTCCACGCCGGCGGCAATGTTGAACTGCTTCTCCAGGTTCCAGATCCGCTCACCTTTCAGCAGGATCTCCTCGTCGCTCTCGTCGCTGCCCACCGCTTCCCGGTACTGGGCGGCCACCTCGGGCAGGCCGATGCCGAAGGTGGTGAACAGGCAGATGCCGGTGGCGTCCACCAGGGCGGTGAGGTCCTGGAAGGTTTTCAGCAGACCCGCCTTGCCCTCGGTGACCAGGGGGTCCATCTTCATGGGGATGCCCAGCACCTCGGGGGAGATCATGTAGCCCCGGACGTGGCAGCCGCCCCGGTTGGAGGTGGCGTACTCCAGGCCGATGCCCTGGATGGCCCGGCCGTCATAGGCGGGCATCTCCTGCTTCTTGACCGACATGGACAGCTCGGGATGGCCGTATTGTTCCGCCATGCGGTAGGAGCCCAGGCCCATGATCCTGCCGAAGCCCTCCCCCTTGCAGGTCATCTCCACCGCTTTCACCATGGCCGCCGCGTCGCCGAAGCGGAGGGGGAAGCCGATGTCGGACTCGGGGATGGCCCCCAGCTCAAAGAGCTCCATGGCACAGGCCACGGTGGCTCCCATGGTGATGGGGTCGATGCCGTACTGATTGCACAGGAAGTTGGCGTCGCACACCGCCGCCAGATCGTTGATGCCGCAGTCGGCGCCGAAGGACCAGCCCGCCTCGTACTCGGGACCCTCGCCCTTGGAGGCGAAGGGGCCCTCCTTGATCTCCACCGCCCGGCCGCAGCCGATGGAGCAGCCGAAGCAGCCCTTGTTCCGCAGCAGGTACTTGGCGGCCAGGGTCTCGCCGGAGATGTCGTCGGCCAGATCATACACCGAGCCGTCCCGGCCGTTGCGCAGGGGCAGACCGCCGGTGGCGTTGACGATGTTCACCAGGATCTGGGTGCCGTAGGCCGACAGGCCGGCTCCGGTGACCGGGTGGGCCTTCAGCTTGGCCCGGGCGTCCACGCAGGCCTCGAAGAAGGCCTCGGGCCGGGCCACCGTCACCGAGCCGGTGCCCCGGACGGCGATGGCCTTCAGCTTCTTGGAGCCCATCACCGTGCCCATACCGCCCCGGCCCGCCGCCCGGTGCTTGTCGTTCATGATGGCGGAGAAGAGGCAGCCGGTCTCCCCGGCGGGGGCGATGCAGGCGATGCGGAACTCGTCCCCCAGCTCCTCCCGCAGCAGGTCGGTGGTCTCGAACACGTCCTTGCCCCACAGGTGGGAGGCGTCCCGCAGCTCCACCGTGCCGTCGTTGATGTAAAGGTACACCGGCTTCTCCGAGATGTTCTCAAAAATGATGCCGTCGTACCCGGCGTATTTCAGCTCGGGGCCGAAGTGGCCGCCGGAGTTGGCTGCCCCGATGGTGCCGGTCAGGGGGGACTTGGCCACCGCGTTGTACCGGCCGGAGGAGGTGGCGCAGGTGCCCGTCAGAGGGCCGGTCATGAAGATCAGCTTGTTGTCCGGCCCCAGAGGGTCGCAGTTGGGGTCGCACTCGTCGCAGTAATACTTGGTGCCCAGACCACGGGCCCCCACATACTCCTGGGCGTTCTTCTGGTTCAGGGGCTCCCTGCGGATGGACCCCGCCGCCAGATCAATGCGTAAAATCGTGCCGGTATATCCGTTTCCCATGGCTCACCCCTCCGTTCCCATGGCGGCCACAATCTTGTCCGCCGTCAATTTTTTTCGTACGTCCCGCGCGTCCGGGTCCTCAAAGCTCAGGGCCCCGCCGGGGCAGTACTTGACGCACTTGGGGTCCCCGCCGCACAGGTCGCACTTGAATACCTTCTTTACAATGGTGGAATAGGACATATTGCCCAGGGGACAGGCGCTGCGGCACATCTTGCAGCCGATGCACTTGTCGTAGTTGATGACGCAGGCCCCGTTTTCGTCCCGGCGGATGGCCTTCACCGGGCACACCTTCATGCAGCTGGCGTCCTCGCACTGCTGGCACACCACCGGCACCGCCAGGGTGGCGGCCTCATACTCCAGCACGGTGATGTTGGCCAGGCGGGGGTTGAACTGCTGGTAGTGGCCGAAGGAGCACACCAGCTCGCAGGTGCGGCAGCCGATGCATTTCTCCGGCTTGACAACGAGTTGTTTCATCCCTTTCCTCCCATTCCCGGCGGGAACGGAGGCACACCTCCTTTTGAAACAGAATTTGAACTCCTGATTTTAGTGTAGGAGCACGGGGGCGGGAAGTAAAGGGAAGGACTGGGAATTCATATTGCTTTTGTGCATAAAGAGCCGTATAATAAGGGCAGCTAAACTGTACGTTCTGCCACAGAAACCGGGGCGAAAACCGGGGAACGCCGGAGATTCCCGGCCTGAGGGCATATACCTTTTGGCTATAAGGAGGGAGCAGCTTGCAGATCGCCCAGATCCGATATTTCGTCACCGCCGCCCAGCTGCAAAACCTGTCCAAGGCGGCGGAGGCCCTCCACCTCAGCCAGCCCTCCCTGTCCCGCAGCATCGCCCGGCTGGAGGAGGAGCTGGGCACCCCGCTGTTCACCCGCTCGGGCAAGCGTATCCTGCTCAATGAGCCGGGCCGCCGGTTTCTGGAGAGCGCCCGGGCGATGCTCCGGGACCTGGACGACACCCTGCTGGAGCTGGGGGAGCTGTCCGCCGGGCCGGTGAAGCGGCTGTCGGTGGGGTGCTGCGGCGGGGAGGAGAAGGTGGCCGCCTGTCTGGCCGCCTTTGCCGATGCCCGGCCAGGGGTGGAGTTCCAGCTGGACTGCCGCATTGAGGAGCTGGAGGTCCCCGACATCAATAAATACGATATGCTGCTCTGTCCCGACGACAGCCGGTATGAGAAGTTTAGGGGCTACCCCCTGGGCAGCGAGCGCTACCTGTTGGCCCTGCCTGCCCACCACCCTCTGGCCCGCCGGGAGCCGGTGGATTTGAAGGCCCTGGAGGGCCAGCCCATGGTCTTTCTCAGCAGCCCCGGCCACTGGCTGGAGGAGCCCTACTACCTGTGCGCCGGGCTCAATCTCCATCCGGCCACCCGCTGTCTGGTCAACGACCGGGAGGGCCACCGGCAGGTGGTGGCCGCCGGACTGGCCCTGGGCTTTGTGCCCGAGGGGGCCGCCGCCCCCTACCGGGCAGACTCCCGCATTGCCCTGGCCCGGCTGGCCAGCGGCCGGTTTGCCCGGCCCCTGATGCTGTGCTTCAAGCGGGAAAAACATCTCAGCCCTGTGGGGTTGGAATTTCAAGCCTTTGCCCTGGACTTTTTCGGGGTGGGAAAGGAGGGGGACCATGCTCACCGTCATGACCCCTGAGGAACTTTTGACACGGATTGCAAATACCTTCGGCCCCCTGGACCGGCCCCCGGAAACCGTGGAGCTGGACCGTGCCCTGGGCCGGGTGCTGGCCCGGGATATTCTGGCTGAAGAATATGTGCCCGGGTTTGACCGCTCCACCGTGGACGGCTACGCCCTGCGGGGGGCGGACACCTTCGGGTGCAGTGAGTCCATCCCCGCCCTGCTCACCTGCACCGGGGCGGTGGAGATGGGGAAGGAGCCCGCCTTTGCCGTGGGCCCCTATCAATGCGGCGCCATCCCCACCGGTGGGGCCCTGCCGGAAGGCGCCGACGCCGTCCAGATGGTGGAGCACACCGAGGACTACGGCGGCGGGGAGATTGGCATTGTGAAAAGCGTTCCCCCGGGGGCCAACCTGATTTTTAAAGGGGACGACGTGAAGCCGGGGGACCTGGTGCTGCGGAAGGGCCGCAGGCTGGAGCCACAGGACGTAGGGGCTTTGGCGGCCCTGGGGGTGACTCAGGTGCCGGTGGTCCCCAAACTGCGGGTGGGCCTCATCTCCACCGGGGACGAGCTGGTGCCCCCGGAGCAGGACCCCGGCCCCGGACAGGTGCGGGACGTAAACGGCCCTCTGGTGGCCGCTCTGCTGGCCCAGGCGGGGGCGGAGCCGGTGCCCCTGGGCATTGTCCCCGACCGGGAGGAACTGCTGAGAGAGGCGGTGGAGAAGGCTCTGGAGACCTGTGACTGCGTGGTGCTGTCGGGAGGCAGCTCGGTGGGGGAGAAGGACGCCGCCTGCCGGGTGATGGCCTCTCTGGGAGAGGTGCTGTGCCACGGGGTAGCCATGAAACCGGGCAAGCCCACCCTGCTGGGAAAGGCGGAGGGCAAGCCCATCCTGGGCCTGCCCGGCCACCCGGTGGCCGCCCTGTTCACCGCAAAGCTTTTTCTCATCCCCCTGCTGGCCCGGCTGGAGGGGCGGACCTGGGCGGAGCGGACGGTGTCGGCACGTCTGGCCCAGACTGTCCCCGCCAACCACGGCAGGGCCCAGTACACCGGCGTCACTCTGGAGGAGAAGCCCGACGGGATGTGGGCCGTGCCCATCTGGGGCAAGTCGGGGCTCATTACCACCCTGGCCGGGGCGGACGGCTTCTTCTGCGTCCCCCGGGACCGGGAGGGCATCCCGGCCGGGGAATCTGTAGAGGTGTCCCTCTTCGGGTAGTTTTATATCAGGAGGCGTTTTTATGCCCTTTACTTATCTGACCAACCTCCCCCTGGAGCAGGCGGAGGAGCGCTACCCCGCCTGGCTGGCGGAGGGGGGATTTCAGCCCAAAACCGAGACGGTGCCGGTGGCGCAATCGGCGGGCCGGGTGACTGCCCGGGCGGTCTACGCCACCCTGTGCGCCCCCCACTATCCCGCCTGCGCCATGGATGGCATCGCCGTGGCGGCGGCGGATGCCTTCGGGGCCACCGAGACCACGCCGGTGACCCTGGAACCCCATCAGTTCACGGTGGTGGACACCGGTGACCCCCTGCCCGAGGGGAAGGACGCGGTGGTGATGATCGAGGACGTGCTGTGGGAGGGGGAGAAGGCCGTCCTCCATGAGGCCGCCGCCCCCTGGCAGCACATCCGGCAGATCGGGGAGGACGTGTGCGCCGGGGAGATGCTCCTCCCCACCCATACCTCCATTACCCCCGCCGCCATCGGGGCCATGATCGCCGGTGGCGTGCTGGCGGTGGAGGTGTTCACCCGCCCGGTGGTGGGGATCATCCCCACCGGGGACGAGGTGGTGCCTCCCACCGACCACCCCCAGCCGGGGGACGTGCTGGAGTTCAACTCCTCCATCTTCTCCGCCATGATCGTGGAGTGGGGCGGGACAGCCAGGACCTACCCCATCGTGAAGGACAACAAGGCCGACCTCACCGCCGCCCTCACAGCGGCCACCGAGGAGTGTGACCTGGTAATCCTCAACGCCGGGTCGTCGGCGGGCCGGGAGGACTACTCCGCCGCCGTCATGGGCACGGTGGGGGAGGTGCTGTGCCACGGGCTGGCCATCCGCCCCGGCAAGCCCGCCATTCTGGGCCGGAGAGGCCCGGTGCCGGTGCTGGGGGTGCCCGGCTACCCGGTCAGCGGCATTCTGGTGCTGGAGCACCTGCTCCGCCCCCTCATCGAACACTGGACCGGCAAGAAAGCCCCCGCCTGGGAGCAGGCGGAGGCGGT
Source organism: Flavonifractor sp. An9 (assembly GCF_002161245.1). Classification (NCBI taxonomy): domain Bacteria; kingdom Bacillati; phylum Bacillota; class Clostridia; order Eubacteriales; family Oscillospiraceae; genus Flavonifractor; species Flavonifractor sp. An9. The sequence continues at coordinate 83,022 of NZ_NFHC01000007.1, read as the reverse complement.
GCTGGCCCGGCGGGTGGTGTCCGGGCTGAAATACCGGGAGTTTGTTCGGGTGCGTCTGGGCCAGGTGGGGGATAAGCTGGTGGCCTCCCCGCTGGCCCGTGGGGCCGGGGTGGTGTCCTCCTTCCTGAAGGCCGACGGCATTCTGGACATCCCCCAGGGCAAGGAGGGCCTGGAGGCGGGGGAGAGGGTCACCGTCTCTCTCCTGCGGCCCCGGGAGGAGCTGGAGCACACCCTGGTGATGATGGGCAGCCACGACCCCCTGCTGGACGAGGTGGCCGACCTGCTCCACCAGACTTACCCCCACCTGTACATGAGCTCCACCCATGTGGGCTCCATGGGGGGCATTATGGCCCTCCGCCGGGGGGAGGCCCACGGGGCGGGGTGCCACCTGCTGGACGAGGCCGACGGCAGCTACAACACCTCCTATCTGGAGAAGTATTTCCCCCACGGAGGGGTATATCAGGTGGAGTGTGTGGGCCGCACCCAGGGCCTGATGGTGGCCAAAGGCAATCCTCTGGGTATCAAGGGCTTTGGGGACATTGCCAACCTGCGGTATGTCAACCGGCAGAAGGGGTCGGGCACCCGTATTCTGGCCGACTACCTGTGCCGGAAGGAGGGCATCGACCCCGCCGCCGTGTACGGCTACGACCGGGAGGAGCTGACCCACACCTCGGTGGCCGCCCAGATCGTCGCCGGCACCGCCGACGCGGGCATGGGCATCCTGTCCGCCGCCCGGCTGTATGACCTGGACTTTCTGCCGGTGTGCGTGGAGCAGTACGACCTGCTCATCCCCGATTACGCCTGGGGCACCCCGGCGGTGGAGGCCCTGCTGGAGGTGCTGCAAAGCCCGGCTTTCCGGGAACGGCTGGAACAGCTGGGGGGCTACACCATTGACCAGCCCGGCCGGGTGCGGCGGCATTTTTAAAGGGGCACATTAAGAGAGGAGGATGGACCATGGAGCGCTACGACGTGGCGGTACTGGGCGGCGGGCTGCTGGGCTGCTTTATGGCCCGGGAGCTGCGCCGCCACCCCCTGAAGGTGGCTCTGGTGGAGGCCAGGGAGGACGTGTGTACCGGCATTTCCCGGGCAAACACCGCCATTGTATATACCGGCTGCGACACCAAGCCGGGCACCCTCAAGACCCGGCTGTGCGTGGCGGCCTGTAAGGGCTTCGGGGACCTGTGCCGGGAGCTGGGGGTGCCCTTCGCCCGGCGGGGCTCCTTAATGGTAAGTTACGGGCCCAACGCCGACCAGACATTACAGCGGAAGATGATCCAGGGCATGGAGAACGGGGTGGAGGGCCTCAAACTTATGTCGGGCCGTGCGGCCCTGGAGTGGGAGCCGGGGCTGGCCCCCGGCGTGTCCTCCGCCCTCTACGTCCCCGACACCGGGGTGACCGACCCCTGGGAGCTGTGCTATGCCGCCTGGGAGAACGCCCTGGCCAACGGCGTCACCCCCTGGCTCAACGCCCCGGTCACCGACCTGCTGCCGGAACACGGGGGCTGGCGGGTGGTCACCCTCCGGGGGGAGCTGTGGGCGGCAGCGGTGGTCAACTGCTGCGGCCTCCACGCCGACCAGGTCCAGGAGCTGGCCGCTCCGCCTACGGTGCGTATCACCCCCGAGAAGGCGGACTACCTGATCCTGGACCAGGGGGCGGGCCACTATGTCAATCATGTCATCTTCCATGAGCCGGAGGAGAAGGGCAAGGGCCTGACCATGGTGCCCACCCTGGACGGCAAGCTGCTGCTGGGCCCCTCGGAGCAGCCGGGGGTGGGGCCTCTGTCCGCCACCACTGAGGCGGGCCTGGCCAAGCTGCGCCAGCTGGCGGCCCAGGTGGCCCCCGAGCTGGATCTGGAGCTTACCATCCGCTCCTTTGCCGGGGTGCGGCCCAAGCCCTACAATGTGGTGCGGGCCCAGAGCATCCACGATTTCACCGTCACCAATCCCGCCAGAGGGCTGTGGAGCCTTATCGGCATCAAGACCCCCGGCCTCACCTGCGCCCAGGCCCTGGGGGCCTGGCTGGCCCCCCAGGTGGCGGACCAGCTGGGGAAGGGGGAACTGGACTCCACCTTCCGGCCGGAGCGAAAAGCGCCGGTACGGCCCCGGGATCTGACCCGGGAGGCCCGGGCGGCGCTGGTGGCCCGGGACCCGGCCTATGGCCGCATTCTGTGCCGGTGCGGCGGCATCACCGAGGGGGAGGTGCGGGACGCCATCCGCCGGGGAGCGGTCACCCTGGACGGGGTGAAGCGGCGGACAGGCGCCGGCCTGGGCCGGTGCCAGGGGGCCTTCTGCGGGGACCGGATCATGGCTCTTATGGCCCGGATGCTGGGGGTGCCCCCGGAGGATCTGCAAAAGGACGGGCCGGGTTCCCGGCTGCTGACAGGAGGACGGCATGGAGAAGGTTGATCTGTTGGTGGTGGGCGGCGGCGCGGCGGGGATGTCCGCCGCACTGGCCGCCGCGGGCGCGGGACCGGTTTCGGTGCTGCTGGTGGACCGGGAGGAGCGGCTGGGGGGCATTTTGCCCCAGTGCATCCACCAGGGCTTCGGCCTGGGCTACTTCCACCGGGACCTCACCGGGCCGGAGTACGCCGCCCGCATCGTGGCCCAGATGGAGGGGGCGGCGGTGAGCGTGCGCCTCAACACCACCGTGCTCTCCCTGTCCCAGCGGCGGACGGCGGAGCTGTCCGGCCCCGGCGGGTATGAGCCGGTGGCCTTCCGGCGGCTCATTCTGGCCACCGGCTGCCGGGAAAAGACCATCGGTTCTCTCCCCGTCACCGGCACCCGGCCCGCCGGGGTGTTTACCGCCGGTGAGGCCCAGCGGATGATCAACCTGCGCCACTGGCGGCCGGGGAGAAAGGTGCTGGTGCTGGGGAGCGGGGATTTGGGCCTTATCATGGCCCGCCGGTTCGTGCTGGAGGGCTGCCAGGTGCTGGGGGTGGTGGAGCAGAAGGGGAGCTGCGGCGGCATGGTACGCAACTACCGCTCCTGTCTGCTGGAGCACCGCATCCCCCTGATGACCCGGACCACCGTTACCCGCCTCCACGGGGAGGGGCGGCTTACCGGCGTCACCCTCCGCCATCTGGACAGCGGCAAGGAGGAGCAGGTGGCCTGCGACACCCTCATTACCGCCCTGGGCCTTATCCCCGAGCGGGAGCTGCTGGCGGGGCTGGGGGGCAAGCTGCCGGGCTGGGCCTCCCTGTGCGGCAACTGCGATTACGTCCATGAGATCGTGGACACCGTCACCGCCCAGGCCGAGGAGCTGGGCCGCCAGGTGGGCATGGAGCTGTTGGGCAAGAAATAAAAAACGGCCCCCATCGGAGCATATCCGGTGGGGGCCGTTCTGTTTGGTTTTATTCCTCGTCCTCTTTCTTGGTGCACACGATGTTCAGCTCGTTGAGCTGGGCGTCGGTCACAAAGGAGGGAGCGCCCAGATCCCGGACAGCCTGGGCTGTCCGGGGACCCAGGGATGATTTTACTTGCTCGGCGGAAGTGAATTCCGCCTGCGCCAAGGTTTTCGCCACAGGCGAAAACGCTTGTACGCGCAAAGCGCGCCCCGCTGTGCGGGGCCCCTGATGATGGGCGCTTTACTCGTCCTCTTCCTTTTTGGTGCACACGATGTTCAGCTCGTTGAGCTGGGCGTCGGTCACAAAGGAAGGCGCGCCCATCATCAGGTCCTGGGCGTTCTTGTTCATGGGGAAGGGGATGATCTCACGGATGGAGTCCTCGCCGGCCAGCAGCATGACCATACGGTCCACGCCGGGGGCGATGCCCGCGTGGGGGGGAGCGCCGTAGGTGAAGGCGTTGTACATGGCGGGGAACTTGGCCTTCACGTCCTCCTCGCCCAGCCGCACCAGCTGGAAGGCCTCAATCATGATCTCGGGGTCGTGGTTCCGGACGGCGCCGGAGGACAGCTCCACGCCGTTGCACACCAGGTCGTACTGGAAGGCGGTGATGGACAGGGGGTCCACCTCGCCGGCAGCGGCCTTCTTCAGGATCTCCAGGCCGCCGTTGGGCATGGAGAAGGGGTTGTGGCAGAACTCCAGCTCGCCGGACTCCTCGCCGATCTCGTACATGGGGAAGTCCACGATCCAGCAGAACTCATAGCGCTCCTTGTCCATGTGGTTGGGGCAGAAGGCGCCCAGCTTGGAGCGGAGCACGCCGGCGGTCTTCTGAGCGGCCAGCAGCTTGCCGGCGGTGAGGCCCACGAAGCAGCCGGGCTCCAGGCCCAGAGCGGACACCACGGCGTCCTTGATGGGCTGGACGAACTTGGCGATGCCGCCCACGATCTCGCCCTTCTCATCCAGGCGGAACCAGTAGGCCTTGTTGCCGGACTGGACCTCCACCTCGTTGCAGATGCCGTCGATCTGCTTGCGGGTGCCCTCAAAGCCGGACACCACAATGGCCTTGACGGTGTTGCCCTCGAAGGGACCAAAGCCGCAGGAACCCAGCACCTGGGTGGCGTCGGTGACGGTCAGGTCGATGCGCAGGTCGGGCTTGTCGGAGCCGTACTTGTCCATGGCCTCCAGGTAGGAGATCCGCTTAAAGGGGGCCTCAGAGGCCACGTTGTAGGTGCCGTACTGGGCGAAGATGGGGGGGAGCACCTGCTCCAGAACGGCGAACACGTCCTCCTGACCGGCAAAGGCCATCTCCATGTCCAGCTGGTAGAACTCGCCGGGGGAGCGGTCGCCCCGGGCGTCCTCGTCCCGGAAGCAGGGGGCGATCTGGAAGTACTTGTCGAAGCCGGAGGCCATCAGCAGCTGCTTGAACTGCTGGGGGGCCTGGGGCAGGGCGTAGAACTTGCCGGGGTGTTTTCTACTGGGTACCAGATAATCTCTGGCGCCTTCCGGAGAAGAAGCGGTCAGAATGGGGGTGGTGATCTCCATAAAGCCCTGGGCGGTCATGGCCTGCCGCAGGGCGGCCACCACCTGGGAGCGGAGGATGATGTTGTTCTTGACGGCGGGGTTGCGGAGATCCAGGTAGCGGTACTTCAGACGCTGGGTCTCGTCGGCCTCACGGCTGCGGTTGATCTGGAAGGGCAGCTCGTTGTGGCGGCAGCGGCCCAGCACCTCGATCTTCTCGGGTACCACCTCAATGTCGCCGGTGGGCAGCTTGGGGTTCTTGGAGTCACGCTCCCGCACCACGCCGGTGACGGCAATGGTGGACTCCTTGTTCAGAGCCTTGATGGTCTTGACCATCTCCTCGGTCTCGGCCACCACCTGGGTGGTGCCGTAGAAGTCCCGCAGGACGGCGAAGCCCAGGCTGGCGCCCACCTCACGGAAGTTCTCCAGGAAGCCCGCCAGGGTGACGGTCTGGCCTACCTGCTCCATGCGGAGCTCCCCACAGGTGTGGGTGCGGTAGGCGGTTTTGACATTAGCCATGTGAAATCAACTCCAAATTGTATTATTTCTTTTCTATATTATAAAATAGCTGGGTTTTTGCCCTTGTTTGCAATTAACCCCGCAGGTCGATGACCTTGCTGTAGTACACCTGCACGTCGAAGTTCTTGTACAGGTCGGTGCCCTGCTTGGCGGTGACACCGAAGTGAGTGAGGGCGGTGTTCTTCACGTAGTCCAGGAAGGTGACGCCGTCCACGGTGTTGAACCAGTTAAACTCCATGCCGGCGGCGGCGCAGTCGGCCTCCAGGCCGTCGATCAGCTCCTGCACATAGGGCAGCCAGGCCCCGGCGGTGGTGCCGTTGGTGAACAGCACGTCAGAGGGCTTGAGATCGGCGGCGGTGAAGGGGGTGTAGTCGGCGGGGGTGAAGGTCTGGCGCAGGTCGGTGCGGGCCACACGGGCCACCATGGCGGCGGTCTCCGCACGGGTCAGGCTGTTATTGGCAGCGAAGGTGCCCCAGTCGTCCACGCCGGTGAGGATGCCCGCGTTGTAGAAGCGCAGCACCGCCTCATCCTGGGTGTCAGGCAGGGTGGTGATGGTGTTGATGGGGGAGAGCATCTCCTCGGGCACCACAGCGGCCAGGATGGACACAAACTCCTGACGGGTGGCCTGCTTGGTGGGGTCGGGCACGTCAATGCCCAGATCCTCCAGGTACTTCACATAGGAGAAATACCAGGGCAGGGTCTCGCCGGGCTTGGAGGTGGCCATGGGGATAGGGTCCCCGGTGATGGCCTCGTTCATGCGGGCGGCGATGGCGGCCACCTCGCCCACGGTGAGGATCTGGAAGGGGGCAAAGGCGTGGCCCGTGCCCTGCATCAGTCCCACCTCGGCGCAGATGCGGGCGGGATCTTCGTACCAGGAACCGGCCTCCACATCAATGAAGCCGGGGTACTCGTTGACCTTGGGGAAGGCCTCCTCGGGGGAGATGGCGGCGGCGGAGCCCACCAGCAGGGCGGCGGACAGGATCAGAGCGGCAAGCTTTTTCATGGAAAAATTCCTCCTTGTCAAATGGCACAGGTTTGTCTTTTATAGACGGCTTGAAAGGGGGAAAGTTCCATTCAGTCCTTGTCCCGGATGGGAGCGCCGGCGGACCGGGCGGTGAGACCGGCCTGGACCAGAGCCACTGCCTCAGCGGGAGTCACGGTCTGCTGCTCGCCGGTGGTCAGGTCCTTCACGGTCACCTTGCCCTGGGCAATCTCGTCCTCACCCAGGAAGGCGGCGTAGGGGATGGACAGCTTGTCGGCGTAGGACAGCTTCTGCTTAAACTTCTTCTTCTCGCAGTGGAGCTGGGCCCGGACGCCGGCGTCCCGCAGGGTGGTGGCGAAGGAGATGGCGGCGGACAGGTCCTCGGTCATGGGCAGGATGAGCACGTCGGCGGGAGCGGTGAGCAGCTCCTCGTTCAGGTAGCCCTGGGCCTCCAGCACGGAGAACAGCCGGGTCAGGCCGATGGAGATGCCCACGCCGGGCAGCTGCTTGTCGGTGTAGTACTCGGCCAGGTTGTCGTACCGGCCGCCGGAGCAGATGGAGCCCACCTCGGGGTGGTCCAGCATGACGGTCTCATACACGGTGCCGGTGTAGTAGTCCAGGCCGCGGGCGATGGTGAGATCCACCATGAAGTGGTCCTCCGGCACGCCGTAGGCGGACATATACTTGACCACGGTCTCCAGCTCGGACACGCCCAGGTCGAACAGCTCGTTCCTGCCCTTGAAGGGCTCCAGAGCGGCCATGGGGTCCTCAGCCGCCAGCAGGCCCAGCAGGGTGTCGGCGGTGTCGGCGGCCACGGCAAAGTCGTCCACCAGGATGGCCTTCACCTTCTCGGGGCCGATCTTCTCCAGCTTGTCGATGGTGCGCATCATGTCGCCGGCCTGTTCCTCCAGGCCCAGCAGGGCAAAGAGGCCGTTGAGGACCTTCCGGTTGTTCACCCGGATCTTAAAGCGGCGCAGGCCCAGGGCGGTGAAGGTCTTGTAGATGATGGAGGGGATCTCGGCCTCATTGGTGATGTCCAGGGCGCCGTCGCCGATGACGTCGATGTCGGCCTGATAGAACTCCCGGTAGCGGCCCTTCTGAGCCCGCTCACCCCGGTACACCTTGCCGATCTGGAACCGGCGGAAGGGGAAGGTGAGCTCGTTCTGGTGGAGGGCCACATACTTGGCCAGCGGCACGGTCAGGTCAAAGCGGAGGGACAGGTCGCTGTCACCCTTGGTGAAGCGGTAGATCTGCTTCTCGGTCTCGCCGCCGCCCTTGGCCAGCAGCACCTCGCTGGCCTCGATGGCCGGGGTGTCCAGGGGGGTGAAGCCGTAGAGGGAGTAGCTCTTGCGGAGGATGTCCACCATCCGGTCGAACTGCACCTGGCGGGCAGGCAGCAGCTCCATGAAGCCGGACAGGGTACGGGGTTTGATCTGGGCCATAGTGATGCTCCTTTGTAGAGTAATAGAGGCTGCTGCCTGCCGGCGCCGCAAGTGCGGCGTCAAGCGTTTTGCGCAGCAAAACCTTGAAATAGGCCGGATTTATTCCGGCCTATTTGAGTCAAATCCGGGGCCCCCGGCGGGTCACCGGCCCGCTGGGGCCAGCAGCTCCATGAAGCCGGACAGGGTACGGGGTTTGATCTGGGCCATAGTGATGCTCCTTTGTATCGTAACATTTGGGATTTTGGCTCGGTGAGGGCGGATATCCGCAAAAAGGCGCTCTCGTCCCTTGTCACGGGACGAAAGCGCCTGCTTTCGTGGTGCCACCCATGTTCGGCGCTCAAAAAGCGCCCTCTGGCCTTCTGTTGCGGGAAGGGGACCGCGCCCGTCTCCGGGCCCGCTGGTGGAGCCGTCTCCCGGCCGCCTGCCGCAGGTCCTTCCAGCCAGGGGACCCTTCTCTGGTGCGGCGGTGTGAGCGGTACTTGCTCCGTCATTGCGGTTTCAGCTCTTACGATATTATCCCGAAAAGGGGGAAAAGTCAATCCTTTTCCACGCTTTGCGGCAATAAAACGGGCGGCCCACAGGGCCGCCCGTCTGAATCACGCGGTAAAAGGCTTGGTCTTGGGATTGATGATGTCTCTCCAATCCAGGTCGCCCCGCGCCCCACCCGATGGTATCCATCGTGCGGGGACCCCAGTGATTTCAGATGCGGCCGCCGGAAGTGAATTCCGCCGGCCTTCGGCGGCATGAGCCGCCGCGCCGCCGGGGCGGCGTGCTGGAGCGGGGCGATGGTTTGCTGTTTAGGCGGTAAAAGGTTTGGTCTTGGGATTGATGATGTCTCTCCAATCCAGATCGCCCCGCTCCAGACCATGAATCAGCATCTCAGCGGTGGCCACGTTGGTGGCAACCGGGATGTTGTACTGGTCGCACAGGCGGGTGATATACTTCAGGTCCGCGTCCAGATCGTTGGACTGAGGATCGGAGAAGAAGAGCACCATATCGATCTCATTGTAGGCGATGCGGGCGCCGATCTGCTGGCTGCCGCCGTGCTCGTGGGACAGGAAGAGCTGGACGGGCAGACCGGTAGCCTCCGCCACCAGACGGCCTGTTGTGTTGGTGGCGCAGATCGTGTGCTTGGACAGGATGCCGCAGTACGCAATACAGAATTGCACCATCAGCTCTTTTTTTCGATCGTGGCTCATCAACGCGATATTCATACTACACCTTCTCTTCCTTTCGAGATATCAGGCTCGAAGCTTCATCAGGGGGACTTTTTGTCCCGTCAGCCGCTTGGCAATGTTTAAGTAGGCGATGGCAGCCCCCCGGCTGGCGCACAGGATGAGGGGCTCTCCCCGGTTGGCGCTGAGGATCACCTGTGGGTCCTCCGGCACGATGCCCAGCAGGGGCAGGCCGGCGGTATCCATGGCGTCGTCAATGGTGGTGTGGAGCCGCCGCAGGATCTTGGGCTGCACCCGGTTGACCACCAGGTGGAGCTGGGGCAGCTGCTTGCGCAGCACCGACACGGTGCGCTGTGCGTCCCGCAGGGCGGAGGAATCGGTGGTGGAGACCACGATGGCCCGATCCGCGGCGCAGCAGGCCAGCCGGAAGCCCTCGCCCAGTCCGGCGGGGGAGTCCATCAAAATATAGTCGTACTTCTGCTTGGCCTGGCGGACCAGATCCCGCATGGCGTACTCGCTGAGGGGTTCGTCGGGCAGGTTCACCGGTGCGGTGATCAGGTTCAGACCCTGGATCACCGGGTGGGGGACTGCCGCCCGCTCCAGCGGACAGCGTCCGCAGAGCACGTCGGTAAAGTCCATCAGGGCCCGGTCGCTGAGGCCCAGATTCAGGTCCAGGTTCCTCAGGCCGATATCCATATCGATGCACAGGACCTGATGTCCCAGAGCGGCCAGGCAGGAGCCTACGCCGCCGGTGAGGGAGGTCTTTCCTGTGCCGCCTTTCCCTGAAGTGATAACGATTGCTGTGGACATAGGTTCACTCCCGACATACAAGATTAGAATAACACATTATTTCGTCAGACGCAATGCTTAACTTAGTAACATATGCACAAATCTGCCTTAAAGGGGGGATTTCTGCATTCTGGCCCACCGGCGGGGATAGCCTTTGGGGGTGGGGGAGACCTTCTCCACCACCACCACCCGGTGGGTGACCCCGGTGCCGGGGATCTCATAGTCCACCCGGGGCAGCAGGCGGCCTCCCAGCTTGGCGATGGCCCGGGAGGCCTTGTCCACCTCGTCGCCGCTGTCCACGCTCTTCATGGCCAGGAACTTGCCGCCCACCTTCACATAGGGCAGGCACAGCTCGCTGAGCAGCTCCAGAGAGGCCACCGCCCGGGACACGGCGAAGTCAAAGCTGTCCCGGAAGCCCTCCTGGTGGGCCTGCTCCTCGCCTCGGGCGTGGAGACAGGTTACTTTGTCAAGTGAAAGCGCTTTACATACAGTTTCCAGCCAGTTGACCCGTTTGCCCAGACTGTCCAGCAGAGTGACCTTCAGAGAGGGCTCCAGGATCTTCAGAGGCATACCGGGGAATCCGGCGCCGGTGCCCACGTCGATGAGGGTCTTGTCTTTGAAGTCCTCGCCGATGGTAAGCAGGGCGGCGCAGTCCAGGAAGTGGAGGTCCACCACCTGGTCGGGATCGGTGATGGCGGTCAGATTCATGACCTGATTCTGCTCCAGCAGCATGGCGCCGTATTGGGCCAGGGCTTCCGCGCCCCCTGGCGTGTGGATGCCCAGGGTATCCAGCCCCTGCTGAATGCGGGGCAGCTGGGCGTCCAGACGAAAGGATGTGGAAGTCTGGGTGGTGTTTTTCTCGTCGGCCATGGATTTGACTCCTTTTTCAGATACGTTTCCCCAAAGAGGGGAGGGGATGTGGAAAACCAACCCTTAGTTCAAGGTGATCCGGTAGGCGGCGCCGTCCATACCCACGAAGGCCTGCCCGTTTTCATCCACCGGCCCGGTCCAGTCGAAGATCTGGGGGGTGACGGGCTGGAAATTTCGGTCCAGGTAGTAGGTGCCGCAGGGGAAGTAGTTTCCGGTGAGAGTGATGTTCTGGCCGTTGTAGGAGGCGGCGGCGGCAGGTACGGCGGAGCCGTCGGCGGTGAGCCAGATGCCGTCGGACGCCCCCACGGCGGAACTGTAGAAGTAAGGGCCGCCCCGGTGGCGGAGCTGGGGATAGGAGCAGGGGATCACCAGCTTGCCGGTGGTGTCGATGACGCCCCAGCCGCTGTCCTTCCGGACCATGGCATAGCCGTCGGCAAAGTGCTCCACGCTGTTGTACTGGGCCGGGATGACCCACTGGCCCTTGGTGTTCACAAAGCCGTACAGCCGGGCGCTCTCATCCAGGCAGGGGGCCAGTCCGTCGCTGAGCACGTCCCAGTGGCCGCCGCCGGTGAGGGTGGCAATGGAGGCGCCGGTCCGGTCGTGGAGGATGGGATCGGCCCCGTAGGACGCCTGGCTGATAAACAAACCGTCTCCCAGCAGCTTGCAGGACCAGTTGGGGATAAAGGGAACGGCGGCCCAGTCCTTGGTGCTGTCCGCCACGGCGTAGCTATCGTCAGCGGCCTGCATCATCACCAGGCCGTCCTCGTTGGCGTCCAGGAACACCATGCCCTCCTCCGGGGTGTACCAGCTGCCGTCGGCACGGTACAGGGCCCAGTGGTCCTCGTAGGTCACAGGGAGCAGGGAGGAGGTGGACCAGCTGCCCTCGGCCTGACCGCCCTTCAGATCCAGGGCAGTAAGGGTATAGCGGCTGTCGTCCACCGTCTTGAGGGTGAATTCCTGGCGCAGCTCCGGCCGGATGAGCCGGGCCGCCATGGTGGCCATCTCCGCCCGGCTCAGGGTACCGTTGGCCCGGAAGGTGCCGTAGTCGTCGGTGCCGGTGAGAATGCCCGCCTGATAGAAGGGGAGGACCACATCTTTGGTCTCCTCGGTGGCGTCGGGGAAGTCGGTGATGTCGTTGATGGGCTCCAGCAGATCGCCGGACACCAGAGAGAGCAGCTTTACAAAGTCCAGCCGGGTGGCGGTTGTGCCCAGATCGTTGACCTGGTTGGGACCGGTATGGAGCACCATCTCCAGATAGTAGGCGGTGTTTCGGCTCCAGTTGCCGGGAGCGGGCCGCCACAGGGCGTCCCACAGATCATCGTAATACTGCTGGTAGTTCTGACTGTGGAAGTCAGGCTGGAAGTAAAACGGCGGCTTCCAGCTCTGGGTCTGCCGATTGAGGGTGCCGGTGTAGCTGGTACCGTTGAGGGTGAGGGTGACGGCCTGGCCGTGGGCGGCTTTCCAGCTCTCATCCAGATTGAAACAGAGCTGGAGACTCTTTTCATCCAGCCAGAAGCCGGTGTCACTGTTTTCGTGGAGGCCGACGGAGGTGCCATCGGCCCGGGTGAGGACGAGCTGCCCCCAGGTTTCGGGGGCTTCGGGCAGAGTGCCGTCCCCGCCGTTCAAGATATGGTGGATGCGGGCGGCCAGGGTGGCAGCCTCGCCGATGGTGACGGAGCGGCTGGGAGAGAAGTTTCCGCTGCCGGTGCCGTTGAGCAGGCCGGTGACGTAGCACAGACCGGCGGCGTCGGTATACCAGCTGCCGCTGGCCACGTCCGCAAAGGCGGCGGGTTCCCGCACAGCGGGGAAGGAAGCCTCCACATCGGTTTGGGCGGCCAGGGCAGGCGTTACAAGCAGTGAGCCGGTCACGAGCAGGGAAAGCAGTCGTTTCATAGCGCTTACCTCCGTTTCACGGTGGGACATAAGGTCCCGGGGCTTGTTCCATTCAGATACCGAAGTTGGCCAGCAGGGGAGGGAACCCCAGCACCAGGCTTACCACAAAGCCCACGGCGCAGAGTACCGCCAGAATGGCCATAGACACCTTCCGGGAATAGGTGCTGTCCGGATGGCGGGCCAGATAGACCGAGATGGCGAAGATGCCGGCAATGCCGGGGCAGGCGAAGAGGGGGGCGATGCCGGTGAGGTAGTTTCCCTGGTTGAAGAAGGGGTACACGTTGAGGATCACAAAACCCACCATATAGACAATGCCCACCCAGGCCATAATGCGCTTGACCGGGGAGGCGGGAACATAGGGTTCCCGCTCCTCCCGGTTGGTGTTGTTGTCGGGCCGGTCAGTCATGGTTCTGCTCCTTCAGCAGATCCCGGATCTCCGTGAGCAGCTGCTCCTGGGTGGTGAGCACAGGCTCTGCCGGAGCGGTCTCGGCGGCCTCCTCCTTTTTGCGGTGGAAGCGGTTGATGCCCTTTACCAGGCAGAAGATGACAAAGGCCATGATGAGGAAGTTGACCACCGCCTGGATAAAGCTGCCGAAGGCGATGGTGGCGCCTCCCAGCTGGAAGGTGAGGGCGGCGAAGGTGGACTCGCCGATGAACAGGCCCACGAAGGGCATAAGAATGTCGTTGGTCAGGGAATCCACGATGGTCTTGAAGGCGCCGCCGATGATAACGCCGACAGCCAGATCCATCACGTTGCCACGGGCAATAAACTTGCGGAACTCGGCCATAAAGCCTTTGGTTTTCTCTTTTGCGGACATTTGGTACTCCTTTATTCTGTGCGGGCTGCCACAAGGGCCGCCCCTACGTTCATTAGTGCTTGGGCACCAGCACTTCCTTGCCGCCCATGTAGGGGCGCAGGACCTCGGGAATCTTCACGCTGCCGTCGGCCTGGAGGTTGTTCTCCAGGAAGGCGATGAGCATACGGGGAGGAGCCACCACGGTGTTGTTCAGAGTGTGGGGCAGGTAGGTGCCCTTCTCGCCCTTGACGCGCATCTTCAGGCGGCGGGCCTGGGCGTCGCCCAGGTTGGAGCAGGAGCACACCTCAAAGTACTTCTGCTGACGGGGAGACCAGGCCTCGATGTCGCAGGACTTGACCTTCAGGTCGGCCAGGTCGCCGGAGCAGCACTCCAGCTGACGGACGGGGATGTCCAGGGAGCGGAAGAGCTCCACAGAGTAGCGCCACATCTGCTCGTACCACTTCATGGAGTCCTCGGGCTTACAGACAACCACCATCTCCTGCTTCTCGAACTGATGGATGCGGTACACGCCCCGCTCCTCGATGCCGTGAGCGCCCTTCTCCTTGCGGAAGCAGGGGGAGTAGGAGGTGAGGGTCTGGGGCAGCTTCTCCTCGGGGATGATCTGGTCGATGAACTTGCCGATCATGGAGTGCTCGGAGGTACCGATCAGATACAGGTCCTCGCCCTCGATCTTGTACATCATGGCGTCCATCTCGGTCTGGCTCATAACGCCCTCCACCACATTGCCGTGGATCATGAAGGGGGGCACGCAGAAGGTGAAGCCTTTGTCAATCATAAAGTCCCGGGCGTAGGCCAGCACAGCCTCGTGGAGGCGGGCAATGTCGCCCATCAGATAGTAGAAGCCGTTGCCGGACACGCGGCCGGCGGCGTCCATGTCGATGCCGTCGAAGGACTCCATGATCTGAGTGTGGTAGGGGATCTCATAGTCGGGGGTGACGGGCTCGCCAAAGCGCTGAACCTCCACGTTGCAGGAATCGTCGGGACCAATGGGCACGGAGGGGTCGATGATGTTGGGGATGACCAGCATGATCTTGCGGATCTCCCCGGCCAGCTCGGTCTCCCGGTTTTCCAGGAAGGCCAGACGGTCAGCGTCCGCCTTGACCTCGGCCTTCAGGGCCTCGGCCTCGGCCAGCTTGGAGGGGTCCTTCTTGGACTGGCCCATCAGCACACCCACCTGCTTGCTCTTGGCGTTGCGGGCGGTACGCAGATCCTGGGCCTCCTGGATGGTCTTGCGGTTCTCAGCGTCCAGAGCGATGACCTGGTCCACCAGGGGCAGCTTCTCGTCCTGGAACTTCTTCTTGATGTTTTCCTTAACGATCTCGGGGTTCTCACGAACAAACTTGATATCCAGCATGGTGTGATACAACCTTTCTGATGTGTGATAGGGAAGAGAAGGCAGGCGGTTTTGTTCCGCCTGCCGTTTCACGTGAAACAATGTGCGGGGCAGAATGTTGTGACAGGTGGCCCAAGCCTTCTGCTCGGCTATCATGTCTTCGGTAAGGTGGGCGTTATATCCCACTAAACCGTTTAATACAGGGCTTCGTAGATCTCCTGATAGCGGTCGTAGGGGGAGAAGCGGTCGTTGTCGGTGATGCTCTCCTTGGGCAGGTACTCCGGCAGCTCTTCGCCCATATCCTCAATGAGGGTGCGGGCCTGGGTGTAGCGGCCCCGTACATAGGCTTCGTTGATCTGCCAGAACCAGTCCATGGCCTGGCTGCTTTTGGTCAGGTCCTCATTCTCCTGCTCCAGCGCCTCCAGACGGTCCTCCTGATCCCGGATGGTCTGCTGGTTGTCGGAGACAGCGGATTGCAGATCTTCCACCTGCTTGGTCAGGGTCTCATTCTGGGCAATGGTATTTTGCAGGGACTGGGTGGCGGAGTTGGAGGTCTCCTGCAGGTTGTCGATGGCCTCCTGATTGGCCCGACGCTGCATGAGGAAGGACATGAGCAGCAGCAAAAAGGCCGCTGCGAACAGGATCATCAGATAGAAGAGCACCGGGTTGCGCTTGGTCGGCTTTTCATGCTCGGCCTCGTGCTGGAGGCGGCTGCGCTCCTGCTTCTCGGCATCGGGTTTGCTCAAAGGTCGGCACCTCCCTGATTGGAGGAAGGCAGCTGTTCCAGCAGGTCCAGCAGCGTATTCAGATCCTCCGGATTATAGTATTCCAGTTCTATTTTACCCTTTTTCTTGCCGCTGATAATGTTAACCTTGCGGCCAAACCGGGCGGCCAGGGATTTTTCCGCCGCCCGCAGGTAGATGGACAGGTCGGGGCCGGGCGGGGGAGAGGGGGGCTCCTTTTCGCCGGCCGCCAGCCGCTTGGCCAGGGCCTCGGTCTGCCGGACGCTCAGGTCCTCGGCAATGACCTTCTGGGCCAGCTTCTTTTGCAGCTCGCCGGTGGGGGCGGCCAGAATGGCCCGGGCGTGTCCGGCGGACAGCTTGCCCTCCTCCAGCAGCTGGTGGACGGGATCGGGAAGAGCCAGCAGACGCAGGGCGTTGGCCACCGCCGGGCGGGATTTGCCCACCCGCTGGGCCACCTCCTCCTGGGTGAGGCCGTACTCGTCCATCAGGACTTTGTAGCCGTTGGCCTCTTCCACCGGGTTCAGGTCCTCCCGCTGGAGGTTCTCAATGAGGCCCAATTCCATGACCTTCCGGTCATCGGCCTCGATGATGACGGCGGGGATTTCGGTGAGGCCCGCGATCTTGGCGGCCCGCCACCGGCGCTCACCGGCGATGATCTGATAGTAGCCTGAGGCCAGCCGCCGCACAGTCAGGGGCTGAATGACCCCGTGGGTGCGGATGGAGTCGGCCAGGTCCTGGAGGGATTCTTCGTCGAACCGCTTCCGGGGCTGTTTCAGGCCAGGTTCCACTTGGGAGATGGGGAGGGAGAGGGAACCACCCTCCTGGGACTGGAGGGCGGCGTCGCCCAGCAGCGCGCCCAGGCCTCTGCCCAGGCCGCGTTCCAATGCCATAGTCATTCGCTCCTTTCTTCCCGGGTAATGGCAAATTGGTTGTGTTCCAGCAGCTCGGCCGCCAGGGCTCCATAGGCCTCGGCCCCCCGGGAATAGGGGTCATAGGCCTGCACCGGCTTGCCAAAACTGGGGGCCTCGGACAGACGGACGTTGCGGGGGATCACCGTGGCGTACACCTGACCAGGGAAGTGGCGCTTGACCTCCTCCGCCACCTGCATGGACAGATTGGTCCGCCCGTCGTACATGGTGAGGATGACTCCTTCCAGTCCAATTCTGGGGTTGAGGGACCGCTTGACGATGCGGATGGTAGAGAGTAGGTCGCTCAGTCCTTCCAGTGCGTAATATTCGCACTGTACCGGCACCAGCACGGAATCGGCGGCGCACAGGGCGTTGAGGGTGAGCAGCTCCAGAGAGGGGGGACAGTCAATGAAGATATAGTCATAGTCTGACTCCAGGGTATCCAGGGCGTTTTTCAGCAGATACTCCCGGTGGTCGGCGGTGATCATCTCCACCGTGGCGCCTGCCAGAGACTTGTTGGCGGGGATCACATCCACATAGGGAGTGGACACCACGGCCTTGTGTACGTCGGCGCCGTTGAGAAGCACATCGTAGATGTTGGGGGAGATGGTCTTGTCCACACCGAAACCGGAGGTGGTATTTGCCTGGGGGTCAAAGTCGCAGACCAGCACCCGCTGGTCCAGCTTTTTCAGGGCGGCGGCCAGGTTGACGCAGGTGGTGGTTTTGCCCACCCCGCCCTTCTGATTTACAATAGCGATGGTTTTTGCCATAGCGCACCTGCCTTTTTCTTGTAAAGGTTCAGGCTCTATTATATCCCCTTGCCTGACGCAATTCAACAGCAAAAGAAAAAGAATGGTTGTTCCTTAAGTTGTTTCACGTGAAACACAGCTTAATTGTCAAACAGAAAAAGGAGTGTTTCACTGTTTCACGTGAAACACTCCAAAAGAGAGGGAAGGCTATGATTTGGGAATGGTAATGGTCAGCTGGATGGAGTCCGCCGTCTCCTGGCGTTTGCAGTTGGCGTTCACCCCGGCGCTCTTCATAATGGACAGCCCACGGGTGACGGTGTTGAGGAAGAGCCGCACATCCTTAATAATAAAGGCGGGCTTCTTTCGGGCGGGCTTGTCCGGGGCGGGGTGGAGCAGCTCCTCCACATATTGCTCGGTCTTGGCCACCGTCAGGCCCTCCTCCGCCACATAGCGGGCAGCCGCCTCCTGGGCGGCGGGGTCGTCCAGTTTCAGGAGGGCCCGGGCGTGGCGCTCGGTGCAGCCGTGCTCCCGGAGGACCGACAGGGCGGCAGGGGGGAGCCGCAGCAGCCGCAGCTTATTGGCCACGGCGGACTGGGACTTGCCCACCCGTTTGGCGGCCTCCTCCTGGGAGAGCCGGTAGGTCTGAATAAGAGAGGACAGGGCGGCGGCCTCCTCCACAAAATCCAGGTCCCGGCGCTGCAAATTTTCCACCAGGGCCAGCAGGGAGGACTCCTGCCCGTCTACACTGACAATGATACAGGGCACTTCGGTGAGCCCCGCCAGCTTGGAGGCCCGCAGACGGCGTTCTCCCGACACCAGCTCCAGCCCGGTGCTTGTCCGGCGCACCGACAGGGGCTGAAGCACCCCGTGCTCCTTAATACTGGCAGCCAATTCCTCCAGCCCGTCCTGGGCAAAAACCTTTCTGGGCTGGGCCGGATTGGGGGAGATGGCGGAAATGGGCATAAACTGGACCCGGTTGCTTTCAAACAGGCCCTTTCGACGTAGCAGCGGCATAAAAGCGCCTCCTTCGCGGTGGTAAGTAGTTGGTCTGACTATAGATTACCATATTTTTCCGCAAAAGAGGCCTAAGGGTGTCGAATGGGAAATATTTTCCATTTACCCGCCGCCCTGGTCCAGAGCCCGGGCCAGGTGTCGGAGAAAGATCAGATTGCTGGGCCGCTGGGGCGGCAGGCCGCCCATCAGGTCGATGTAAGCCGGGCGGGCGGCGGCGTGGAGCTTGTCCACCATGGAGCGGATGTTCTTTTCCACGCTGCCGTAACAGGTACGCTGACCGGCAATGGTGGGGGCGTAAGCCTCCTTCAGCAGGGCGTTGGGGTGCTGATGGAGGACCACAGCGGCCCGTGCAGCCGCCTCCATGCCCAGGCCGGAGGCTCCCATGGAGGACAGCAGTTCCAGAGCCTGACGCTCCAGAGGCGCGCCGCAGAGGAACTGGAGCAGTTCCGGCAGGGCCTGGACGTTGACCGGCTTGACCAGATAGTAGCTGGCGCCCAGGGAGAGGGCGCACCCCACCACCCCCTGGTGGGAGATCTGGGAGGTGACCACCACCACAGGGCCATCCCGCCGCCGGCCCATGGCCCGCAGCACCCCCAGCCCGTCCAGGTTGGGCATGACCAGGTCCAGCAGCACCGCGTCGGGCTGCAGCAGGTCTATGAGGGCCAGGCACTCCAGCCCGTCGGCGGCCACACCGCACAGGGAGAGCCCAGGCAGCCGGGGCAGGGCTTCGCTCAGCAGCCGCCGGGCGGCGGGGTCGTCCTCCGCCACCAGCACCCGAATGTGGGCAGCCATGCCCTATTCCTCCGGGCCCATGGCCTCTGCCGCCTCCAGGGCCAGCAGAAGCATATGGGCGGCCAGTTCCCGGTCCAGCGGAGAGGTCTGGCGCAGATGGCGCTCCAGCCGATCCACCGCCGGGTCCTCCGGCGGAGTGCCGTGGGCCAGGAAGTCCAGTCCTACTCCCAGCACCTGGCTCATTTCGACAAAAATAGACATAGACATACACTTTTTACCCTGCTCAATGTCGCTGACGTACTGAGCTGTAATGCCAAGCCGCTCGGCCA
Source organism: Flavonifractor sp. An9 (assembly GCF_002161245.1). Classification (NCBI taxonomy): domain Bacteria; kingdom Bacillati; phylum Bacillota; class Clostridia; order Eubacteriales; family Oscillospiraceae; genus Flavonifractor; species Flavonifractor sp. An9. The sequence continues at coordinate 63,867 of NZ_NFHC01000007.1, read as the reverse complement.
GCTGTTCCCGGCTCATGCCCAGCTGGGCGCGGGAGTTCCACACCCGTGTGCCCACTTCACCCAGCCACCGCTTTTTCTCTTGTTTTTCCACAGCAGCCACCCCGCATATCTGAGGATATCCCAACTATAGATATAGGGTGTCACAACTCAGTATTTTTACAAGAAACTATCGTTTTAAATCAAATAATTATAGTTGAAAGAATGAATAAAAAACGCAGCAGCCGGGACAAAGCCGGGCTGCTGCGTGGGGATGCGAAAAAGGGCCTCAGGCTGCGGGGGAGGCGGAAGGCTCCGCCGCGGGGGATTCGGTCTCAGGAGCGGGGCTCTCGGTCTCTGCCGAGGGGCTGGCAGAGGCGGCGGCCTCGGCCTCGGCCTGCTGCTCCTCCTGCCACTCCAGGACCATGTTCATCATGAAGTCGTAGAAGGCCTTGGGGTCCAGGTTCTTATAGGCGTCGGTGGTCTCCACCTTGGCGTCCGCCGTCCACTGGTCCAGCAGCTGGTTCATGGCATAGTCAGTGTAGGCGGTGCGGGTCTCCTCATTGTCGGCGTCCTGCCGCAGCAGGATGTGGTAGCCGTAGTCGGTCTCCACGGGCTGGCTGATCTGGCCCACCTCCAGCTCGGTACCGGCGGTGACGAACTCGGTGACCAGGGAGCCGCTGCCGTCCACCATGGCGCCGGTGGACAGGAAGGTGTAGCCCTCAGGCTTATACAGCTCGCCGGTGGTCTCGTCCCGGCCGTCGTCGCTCTTCTCATTCATGGCGGTGTCGAAGGCGGCGGCGGGATCGGCGGCAGCGGTGATCTCAGCATACAGGGCGTCGGCCTCCGCCTTGGTGGCCGCCTTCTCCTCATCGGTGGGATCGGAGCCGTCGTCGTGCTGGGGGAAGGCCAGCAGGATGTGCTTGCAGCTGTAAATGCCCTCGGAATCGATCATGTTCCGGATGTCATCATCGGTGGGGTCCAGCTCGCCGGACTCCTTCAGGGACTCCTCCAGGCCGGACACCAGGTAGTAGGCGTCGTTCAGGCCCAGGTAGCCCTCCCGGCTGATGCACTGCTGGTCCAGCCATTCCTGGGTGGTCAGGCCGTAGTAGGCCTCATACATGGCGCCCATCTGGTCCAGCTGCTCCTCGGCCTCGGCCCGCTGATCCTCGGTGACCACGATGCCCGCCTCGTCGGCATGGTTGGCAACGGCGGCGTACAGCTTGCTGATCTCCAGGGCCTGCTCCTTCAGATAGTCGGCGGTGGGCTGGCCCTCGATCTCCTCCTCCCAGGCCTCGTCGTCGGCCAGATAGCCGGCGCTCTTGGCAGTGGAGATGCTGGTCAGCAGCCAGTACAGGTACTGGTCAGCGGTGACCTCCCGGCCGTCCACGGTGAAGAGCACGGTGTCCCGGCTCAGGCCGGTGGCCTGGTAGGCGATGTCGTCGGCAGCGGGGGTGGGCTGAGGCTCCGCCGTGCTGCAACCGGCCATGGCCCCGGCCAGAAGCGCGCCGCTCAGTCCGGCGCACAAGAGTTTCTTCCAATTCATATCTCGTTCCTCCTTGTGATTGCCGGACTGTTCCGGCGAAACAGCACTAGTGTACACCTTTTTGATGGCGCAGGCAAGAAAACCGGGGCGGCGTTTACTGAAAATTCACAAACGCCGCCCCGGCACGGGGGGTATGGATCTATGGCTGTTCCGCCCTTACGCCCGCAGGAAGCCCTTGCCGAAAATCTCGCTGGAGTTGGCTACGATCATAAAGGCGTGGGGGTCCACCTGCTTCAGATAGCGGCGCAGGGTGACCGCCTGCCTGCGGGAGAGAACGGTGAGCACCACATGGTGGACGTCGTGGGTGTAGGCTCCCTGAGCGGTCCAGATGGTGGCGCCCCGCACCAGGGTGTGGGTGACGTAGTCACAGACGTGTTCCGGGTCGGAGGTGATGACAAAGAAGGCCTTCCGGCGGTTGAGGGACTCGATGGCCGAGTCCACCAGCACCGACTTGAGGGCCAGACCCAGCAGGGAACACAGGCCCGCTGTGGCGTCAAAGACGAAGAGGGCGGCAGCGGCAATGGCCACGTCCGAGATGAGCAGGGCGGTGCCCACGTCCAGACCGGTGTACTTCTTCAAAATCATGGCGGCGATGTCGGTGCCGCCGGAGGAGGCGTCAATGTTGAACAGGATGGCGGCCCCCAGGGCGGGCAGGATGACGGCGAAGAAGAGCTCCAGCATCAGCTGGTCGGTGAGGGGGGCGGTGAGGGGCCACACCCAGGAGAACACCTGGATCAGGCCCGCCGACAGCAGGGAGCAGTACACCGTCCGAAACCCGAAGCTCTTGTCCAGCATGATGAACCCCAGGATGAGAAAGAGCACATTGATGATGGTGTTGTAAGAGGAGGCCGACAGGACGGGGAACACCTTGCCCAGCAGGACGGACAGGCCGGACACACCGCCCATGGAGAAGTTGTTGGGGAATTTGAAGCAGTAGACGCCCACGGAGATCATGACCGTGGCCACGTTCATCCAGAAAAATTCCTTCCAGAATCGCTTTTTGTCCGATATCATGTCCATCTCTCCTTTTCGTCAGGGGGGAGTCCTGTCATCGGGCGGCCTGGACGGCGCTCCACACGTCGTATCCGCTGCTGGCGGGGATGGTGCCCACCCGCCACAGGGATACCCCGGTGATGCCGAACATTTTGGCCAGCTGGAGCTTGTCCGCCACGCTGCGGGCGTCCTCATACCACACTTTGTAGCGCTCCCCCTCTTCATTGGTGTAGATGGCGTAGGGATTGCGGTACTTGTCGCTGTAGGTCACCACCGTGTCCGGCTGGGCCAGCCGGGCGGCCAGGGTGGAGGCGCCGGGGTGGTAGATGGTGGTGTCCAGGAGTTTTCCGTCCTTGTCAATGTGGAACCCGGCGCTGCCGAAGGAGATGGCCAGGGTGATCTTGCTCACATCCTGGACGCCGGTATCCGGATCGGTGATATCCCGCAGGGCCTCGTACACGCTGGCAATGGGGGTGACGGGGGAGTCGGTGTTGCCGGTGCCCACATAGGACTCGGGGATGGAGGTCCACTGGTAGTCGTGGGCCATGAGGATCGCCTTGTCGCACACCTCACCCAGGCCCCGGTAGTCAAAGCCGGTGTACCAGGTGTCGGGCTGGACGCACACATACAGGGTCTTGCTGTCGGGCAGCGCGGCCCGCAGCTCCTGCATGAAGGTGACATAATTCTTCTTTATGGTATCCCCCTTCAGCCCCTCAAAGTCGATGGTCAGGCCGGCGTAGTCCCCGGCGGCGGCCACCAGGGCGTCAATGGCCTGGGCCCGGGCGTTGGAGTTGTTGACCACAGCGGCCACGGTGGAGGTGGTGGAGCCGTCGGCCAGGGTCACCGAGTCGGTGGCAGAGCCAAAGACGCACAGGTTGTAGTCCACCCCGTGGCTGGTAAAGTAGTCGGTGGCGGGGGTGGGATCGGAGGGTTTCACCCAGTCGTTGCCGTTTGCGCTGGTGGAGTTGAGGGTGGGGCCGTTTTCGCCGTACTCCAGCCGGGCCCAGCCCACGCTGACGGCGTCCATATCGGCGGTCAGGTTGATCTGGGAGTAAGAGGAGAAGGCGTAGAAGCCGTGGAGCCAGTCCACCTTGGAGATGTACCGCTCATATACCCGCACCAGCATGGTGGCGGCCTCCTCCCGGGTGGCGGAGTGGGAGGGCAGGAACTTGAGCTGACCGTTGGGGCCGGCCACCCCCTTGATCATGCCGATGTCATAGGCAATGGCGATGTAGCCCGCGCTGCTCTTCACATCGTCAAAGGGGAGGGACAGGGAGGACAGATCCTGGGCCAGGGTGTCGTACCCCAGGGCCCGGACCAGCATCACCGCCATCTCCTCCCGGCTGATGAGATCCAGGGGCCGGAAGGCGCCGTTGGGGTCCATCACGTCGTGGGCCCGGGCGGTCTCCACCGCGGAGTAGTACCACTCCTTGGTGCCGCAGTCTATGTAGGAGGGGGAGGACGGGGAGATCATGTCCCAGTCAAACATCCGGCACAGGACGGTGACAAATTCCGCCCGGGTGATGTCGTCGCCGATGCCGAACCGGCCGTCGGGGTAGCCCTCCATCAGGCCGTAATCCCGGGCCTTGTCGATGTCGGCCTGGGCCCAGTGGCCGCTGGTATCGGAAAAAGCCCGGGCGGCGGGGGAGAGGGGTGCGGCGCAAAGCAGTAAAACGGCGGTGAGAGCCGCCGCACAGATCCGGCGCTTCATGAAAAAAAGACCTCCTTTATCATGGGTAAAACAGGGAATTGGGTCTGACATCTATTATTTTAACAAAGGAGCAGGCAAAGTACAACGAAAAACGGAGGGCCTCCCGGGCGGGAGGCAGAAAAAAACCCTGTATAAATCAGACAAAATGAATAAAAAGGGGTGACGAGAACGCTGTTTTTTGATAGAATATGGTCAGTTGCAGAGGGATGCAGAATTCGATACAATAAAAATGAATTTTTTGTTAAGGAGACGGCGATATGAAATTGCTGGAAGATCGCATCCGCACCGACGGCATCATTCGGGAAGGCGGCGTGCTGAAGGTGGACAGCTTCCTCAATCATCAGATGGATGTCAAGCTGTTTCAGGAAATGGGTAAGGAATTTTTGCGTTTGTACAAGGACTGCGGGGTTACCAAGATTTTGACCATCGAGGCATCGGGGATCGGGATCGCGTGTGTGGCCGCGCAGTTTTTTGATTGTCCGGTGATCTTCGCCAAGAAGAACAAGACCAAGAACATCGCCGGCGACGTGTACACCTCCAAGGTGGAGTCCTTCACCCACGGCAAGGTGTACGATATCATTGTGGCCAAGCAGTTCCTGCTGCCCGAGGATCGGGTGCTTATCATCGACGACTTCCTGGCCAACGGCTCCGCCCTCCAGGGCCTCATCAAGCTGGTGCGGGACGCCGGGGCTGCCCTGGTGGGCGCCGGTATCGCCGTGGAGAAGGCCTTCCAGCCCGGCGGCGACCTGATCCGCGGCATGGGCGTGCGGGTGGAATCTCTGGCTCGTATTAAGAGTATGAGCGTAGAGGACGGCGTGGAGTTCTGCTAAACATCCGCCGTATGGGGTGCGCTGTGGCCCCTTTGTGTGTTCAGACCAGCCTGTGGGGAAGCAGGCTGTTTTGAAGGAAAGAATGGAAGATTTTGTGGATCAAAGGAGGAAACTTGGACATGAAGAAGAGAAAACTGCTTGCACTGCTCCTGGCCGGCGCCATGATGGTGGGCCTGGCTGCCTGCGGCGGCGGTGGGGACAGCGAGACCCCCGCTGGCGGCGAGACCACTTCCGGCAGCACCGAGACCCCCTCTGGTGAGGGCAAGACCGTCAAGGTGGGCCTGATCTGCATCGGCGACGAGAACGACCAGGGCTACACCTACAACTTCATCCGCGGCAAGGAGGCCGTCACCGAGAAGCTGGCCGCCAAGGGCATCACCGTGGACTGGCAGGTCAAGTGGAACATCGGCGAGGACTCCTCCTGTGAGGACGCCAACATCGAGCTGGCCGAGGCCGGCTGCGACCTGATCATCAACAACTCCTACGGCTTTGAGCCCTTCATGCTGAAGGTGGCTCCCGACTACCCCGAGATCGAGTTCATCGCCTGCACCAACCAGGCTTCCTGGAACGACGGCCTGGACAACACCCACAACGCCTTCGCCAACATCTATGAGGGCCGCTACCTGGCCGGCGTGGTGGCCGGCATGAAGCTCCAGGAGATGATCGACAACGGCGAGATCACCGCCGACCAGGCCGTCATCGGCTATGTGGGCGCCTACTCCTTCGCCGAAGTGATCTCCGGCTTTACCGCCTACTACCTGGGCGCCAAGAGCGTGTGCCCCAGCGTGACCATGAAGGTCCAGTTCGTGGGCTCCTGGTCTGACGCCTCTGAGGAGGGCAACGCCGCCCAGGCTCTGTGCGACGCCGGCTGCGTCATGATCTCCCAGCACTCCGACAACACCACCCCCGCCACCGCCGCTCAGAACAACGGCGCTTTCCACACCGGCTACAACAACGACATGATCTCCGTGGCTCCCGATTCCTCCCTCATCGGTACCCGCATCGACTGGTCCGTGTACTTTGAGTACGCCATCGAGGCCGTGGCCAACGGCGAGGAGTTCGACCAGGATTGGTGCCACGGTATGGACGAGGGCGCTGTGGTTATGACTCCCCTGAACGAGGATATCGCCGCCGAGGGCACCGCTGAGAAGCTGGCCGAGGTGGAGGAGCAGATCCGTTCCGGCGAGCTGCAGGTGTTCGACACCTCCACCTTCGCCGTAGAGGGCCAGCCCCTCACCACCTGTATGGCCCTGGATACCGACGGCGACTTTGTGGCCGATGACCAGGAGGCCGTGTTTGACGGCGCTTTCCATGAGTCCTACTTCCAGTCTGCGCCTTACTTCACCGTGCAGATCGACGGCATCGAGTGGCTCAACTCCGCCTATTGATGACCTTAACCCAAAAGAGGGCTGCACACGCAGCCCTCTTTTCTGTCCTTTCCCGGGAAATCCCGTAAAGCACCCACCCACGTCTCATCACAGGAAGGATGACAGCCTTGGAAACTGTCCATGCAATCGAATTGAAACACATCACCAAACGCTTCGGCAAGGTGGTGGCCAACGATGGCATTGACCTGGCCATCAACCGGGGGGAGATCCTCTCCCTGCTGGGAGAGAACGGCAGCGGCAAGACCACGCTGATGAATATGCTCTCCGGCATCTACCTCCCCGATGAGGGAGAGATTCTGGCCGACGGCAAGCCGGTGACCATCCGCTCTCCCAAGGACGCCTTTGCCCACGGCATCGGCATGATCCACCAGCACTACAAGCTGGTGGAGGTGTTTACCGCCGCCGAGAACATCGCCCTGGGCCTGAAGAGGAAGGAGCACGACCGCAAGGCGGTGGCCGCCCAGGTCCAGGCCATCAGCGACAAGTACGGCTTCGGCATCGACCCCAACAAGAAGGTATACGATATGTCGGTGTCGGAGAAGCAGACGGTGGAGATCGTCAAGGTGCTCTACCGGGGGGCCGAGATCCTCATCCTGGACGAGCCTACCGCCGTCCTCACCCCCCAGGAGACCGAGCGGCTCTTCAACATCCTCCGGGCCATGAAGGCCGACGGCAAAGCCATCGTCATCATCACCCACAAGCTCCACGAGGTGATGGCCCTGTCCGACAAGGTGGCGGTCCTCCGCAAGGGCAAGTACATCGGCACCGTCAACACCTGCGGCACCAACCCCCAGAAGCTCACCGAGATGATGGTGGGCCACGCCGTCACCCTGAACATCGACCGGCCCCAGGCCAAGTACAAGGACCTGCGGCTGGAGGTGAAGGGCCTCAACTGCCTGAGCGGCGAGGGCCTGCCGGTGCTGAAGGACATCTCCTTCCAGGCTTTCGGCGGCGAGATCCTGGGCATCGCCGGTATCGCCGGTTCCGGCCAGAAGGAACTGCTGGAGGCCATTGCCGGCCTGCAAAAGGCGGACTCCGGCCACATCTTCTACTATCCGCCCCACCCTGAAAGCGACATCGCCGGCCGCCATGTGCCGGTGGACAAGGCGGGGGAGGAGCTGGTGGGCAAGACCCCCGGCCAGATCCGCAAGGTGGGCGTCTCCCTGGCCTTCGTGCCCGAGGACCGGCTGGGCATGGGCCTGGTGGGCGGCATGGGCATGGTGGACAACATGATGCTCAAGACCTACAAGGACACCCCTGGCCCCCTGGTGGACCGGAAGACCCCCAAGGCTCTGGCTGAAAAGCTCATTGACGAGCTGGAGATCGTCACCCCCGGAGTGGCTGCCCCGGTGCGCCGTCTGTCCGGCGGCAACGTGCAGAAGGTGCTGGTGGGCCGTGAGATCGCCTCCACCCCCACCGTGCTCATGACCGCCTACCCCGTCCGGGGCCTGGACATCAACTCTTCCTACACCATTTACCGGCTGCTCAACGAGCAGAAGATGAAGGAAGTGGCGGTGCTGCTGGTGGGTGAGGACCTGGATGTGCTGCTGGAGCTGTGCGACCGGATTCTGGTGCTGTGCGGCGGCCAGGTGTCCGGCATTGTGGACGGACCCACCGCCACCAAGGAGCAGGTGGGCCTGCTCATGACCCATGTGGGCGGCGGAAAGGAGGGAGAGGACCGTGCATGAATCCAATACACCCCTGATCCGCCTGGCCAAGCGGGACTCAATGCCCAGGGGACAGGTGTGGGCCATCCGCGGGGCCTCCTTCCTGGTGGCCATCCTTATCAGCGCCCTTATCTTCCTGCTCATGGGCCACAACCCCTTCGGAGCCTTCGGCACCATGGTGGGCGGCTCCCTGGGCAAGCCCACCGCCATTCGGCAGACCGTGAAGATCGCCGTGCCCCTGCTGGGCACCGCGCTGGCCATCGCCCCCTGCTTCAAGATGCGCTTCTGGAACATCGGCGCCGAGGGCCAGATCACCGCCGGCGCCGTGGGCGCCTCCTACTTCGCCCTGTTCTGGGCGGATAAGCTGCCCGGTCCCGCCCTGCTGGTGGTCATGGCCGTGGCCGGCGCCATCTGCGGCGGCCTGTGGGCCCTGGTTCCCGCCTTCTTCAAGGCCAAGTGGGGCACCAACGAGACCCTGTTCACCCTGATGATGAACTATATCATGATCGGCGTGGTGAAATGGCTCCAGGGCGGCCCCTGGGAGGGCCGTCCCGGCTCCCAGATCATTCCCCAGTTTGACTCTGCCGCCGTGCTGCCCAAGGTGCTGGGGGTCCACTGCGGCTGGATCATCGTCCTGGTCCTGACGGTGGCCATGTTCTTCTACATGAAGTACACCAAGCAGGGCTATGAGATCGCCGTCATCGGCGAGAGCGAGAACACCGCCCGGTACGCCGGTATGAACGTGGGCAAGATCATCATGCGCACCATGTTCCTCTCCGGCGCCATCGCCGGCCTGGTGGGCTTCATCGTCTGCTCCGGCGCCGACAACACCCTGTACTCCGGCGTGGCCGCCGGTGTGGGCTTTACCGCCATCACCGTGGCCTGGCTGGCCCAGCTCAATCCCTTCGCCATGGTGGGCATCTCGGTGCTGCTGGCGGTGCTGGACAAGGGCGCCGACACTCTCCAGACCCAGCTCTCCGTGCCCGCCTCCATCTCGGACATCATCACCGGCATCTTCCTGTTCTGTATGCTGGGCTGTGAGTTCTTCATCAACTACCGCCTCATCTTCCGGGGCAGCCATAAGGAGGTGGCCAAGTAATGGATATCAACAGCAACGCGGTCCTGCTCCTGATCATGGCCGCCGTTCTCAACGGCGTGCCCCTGCTCTACGGCACCCTGGGTGAGATCCTGTCGGAAAAGGCGGGCAACCTGAACCTGGGCGTGGAGGGCATGATGTTTATGGGCGGGGCCATGGGCCTGGGCGCTGCCTTCTACTTCGAGGGGGCCGGCGGCACCAGCGGCGTGCTGGCCGTCATCCTGGCCCTGTTCTTCGCCTTCCTGGGGGGCGCCATCGGGGCCCTGATCTACTCTTTCCTCACCATCACCCTCCGGGCCAACCAGAACGTCACCGGTCTGGCCCTGGCCATCTTCGGCACCGGCGCGGGCCAGTTCATCGGCGAGTATATGCGGGTGACCTCCGGCGGCTATGTGGCGGTGAGCAACGACCTGAAGGCGGTTTTCCTCAATTCCCCCTTCCCGGCGGCCCTGCAGGAGCTGCCGGTGGTGGGACCCCTGCTCTTCGGTCACAGCATCTTCCTCTACCTGGGCATCGTGCTGACGGTGGGGATGCACCTGTTCCTCAATAAGAGCCGGGCGGGCCTGTCCCTGCGGGCGGTGGGCGAGTCCCCCGCCACCGCCGACGCCGCCGGCGTCAACGTCACCCGGTACAAGTACCTGGCCACCGTCATCGGCGGCGGTATCTCGGCCATCGGCGGCATGGTGTACATCATGACCATCGCCAGCTGCGTGTGGAACCACGAGGCCCTGTCCGGCGAGGGCTGGCTGGCGGTTGCCCTGGTCATCTTCTGCCTGTGGCGGCCCCTCAACGCCATCTGGGGCTCCATCCTGTTCGGCGCGCTGATGATCCTGTACCAGCGGCTCCACCTGGGCTTTATCCCCGACGAGCTGTACAAGATCCTGCCCTATGTGGTCACCGTCATCGTGCTGATCTTTACCTCCCTGCGCAACAGCAAAGACAAGCAGCCCCCGAACTCCCTCGGTTTGCCTTACTTCCGGGAGGAGCGGTAAGCCGGATTGATTGCCAGTGTAAAAGCTGCTTGTCTTGGGACCCGCCGCAGGCGGGACGCGCCTTGGCGCGCGGGCCGGGGGAATTCATTTTCCCCGGCCGCAAATAGAAATCGGGAGGGTCCCCGCGGGACAGGTCCCGTGGGGGTCAAGCAGCCGCCAAACTCCCTCGGTTTGCCCTATTTCCGGGAGGAGCGGTAACAAAATCAAAGAGCGGCCCCGCTGCACAGCGCAGCGGGGCCGCTCTTGCTACCGCTCACCCCCATCGGACCGGCAGTGAGCAGGGTGATGAGCCACAGGGAGGCTGCCGAGCCGCCGAAGGATTGGTCCGGCGCTCTCCGGCCGGGTCACCGGCGGCTTCTGTACGGTCAGATTTTTTTCGGCGTAAAGCGGACCTTCACCCGGCCGCCGCACACCATGCCCAGCTCGGCGGCGGCGTGGGACAGGTCGTACTCTACGACCTCCTCCTGTCCGCCGGACTGCCACAGCGCCAGGGCGTGGTTTTTGGCCTCATACTCCACGGCGCCGCCGCCGATGGTACCGGCGCAGCTGCCGTCGGGGTGCACCAGCATCCAGGTGCCCACACCCCGGGGGGCGGAGCCGTGCTTCTCGATGATGGTGCACAGCACCCCGGACTCCTCCGGCGGCTTGACAGCGCCGGGGCCCCGCTGGGCGCGGACCTGGATCAGCTGGGCGGCAATGGCCACGGCGATCTCCGCCGGGGTCTGGCCCCCGATGGACAGGCCGATGGGGGAGTATACCCCGTCCAGTATTTCCTGGGAAAAGCCCTCCTCCCGGAGAGCCTTGTACACGGCGGCCACCTTGGTGCGGCTGCCGATCATGCCTACATAGGCGTACTGCCCCCGCAGCACCTGTGCCAGGCAGTCCTTGTCAAAGGCGTGGCCCCGGGTAAGAATGGCGAAATAGTCGCTGTCCCGGCTGCCCAGCTGGTTGAGGGCCTGGTCAAAGGGCATACACAGCACCTGATGGGCCATGGGGAAGCGGCCGGCGTTGGCAAACTCCGGCCGGTCGTCAATGACGACCACCTCAAACTCCAGCCGGGCGGCCACATAGGCCAGCTCCAGGGAGACGTGGCCGCCGCCGCACAGAATCAGTCGTTCCACAGGCGCAATCTCCTTCCAAAGTACAAAATACCCTCCAGCACGCCGCCGCCGATGGCCCGGGCCTTGTCCGACACGGTGAAGCAGTGGCGCACCTCGCACCGGGGATCGATGTCACCGGACTTCATCCCGGCGGTCACCGGGATACCGGCGGGGAGCATCCCCCGGACGATGCCGGTGAGCTGGGCGGTGACGGGGATGCCGTTGACTTTTGCCACCACGTCCCCCAGATTGACCTGCTGGCCGATCTGAGCCACCGGCTCAAAGGGCCCGTCGGCGGGAGAGCGGATAATGCGCTCCTTGGTGTAGCCTCCCACGTCGCCGGGCACGCCGGTGTTGGGGATGGCGGACCCCTCCAGGATGAGTCGGCCCAGATCGTGGCCCCGCTTGGTCTCAATGACGCCGTGGCAGTCGGTGCCGGCGGTGAAGCCTGGGCCCAGGGCCAGCACGATGGGGGCGTCGCTGATGGTGGTGCCCAAATTCTTTTTGGCCAGAATGGCGTCCACCACTACCATAAAGGGCAGCTGGGCCAGGATGGCGGCCTGGGGGTCCACCAGCACCGGGATCTCCCCGGCGGCCAGAATGTCCCTGACCTGGTCCCGGTTTTCCGCCTTCCGGGCGGTAATTCCCTCCACGGTGGTTTGACCGTCGTAGATACACTGGGAGAAGGCCACGGTTCGCCGCACCGCCGTGGGCTGGGCAATGTCCGTCATGACCACCTGAAAGCCCGCCCGGTACAGCCGCACCGCCGTGCCGGTGGCCAGATCTCCTGCGCCTTTCACTAGAATAAGCATGATCCGCCCCGCTCCTCTTCTTTGTAGTAAGTAATGGGGCTGTGGATGCCTTGCTGGGCCAACAGCCCCTGAATTTCCGTGCCCCAGGTCCACCGCTGATCGTCGTCCGCCTTGTTCAGCAGACAGCGGAAGGCCATGGCTTGTCCCACGTCTTTTCGTCCGCCCAGAGGGCTGGACAAAATGGCCGCCACGTCGGCGGGGGTGATTTTGTGGTCGGGCTCCACCCCCAGCAGGGCGCATACCCGCTCCGGCCGGTGGCAGATCACCTCCACAGGTTTGCCCAGGCTGTCCAGGCCTGCCGACGCGATAACGGCGTGGCAGGAGGGAGGGATCACCGGCTCATGGTCCGCCGGAGCCTTGAGAGGCCGCAGCTTGGCCCCGTCGGCCTCAATGAGTACCACGTCGGCCAGCTCCAGACAGGCGGCGGGATCTGCCGCCCCGGTGAGTTTGCCCCGGCTGTCGTAGGCCCCCAGGGTGACCACCCGGTGCTTCTTCAGCAGGGCGGCCAGCTGGGCCAGATCCCCCGCCAGAGGCAGGCCGGGATGGGGAAGGATGTGGGTGGTGGTGGTAACCACCGCCTTCCGCCCGCTGTCCGCCGCCTGTTTGGCCATGGCGTACATGGTGGACGACTTGCCGCCGCCCCCCACCAGGGCCACCATGCGGTGGACCGCCGGGTCCAGGTCCAGACGTTCCCAAATGCCCACGGTTCAGCCTCCCATCGTATGCTCCACCAGAATTTTAATGCCGATGCCCACCAGTACCAGACCGCCCACCAGTTCAGCCCGCCGCTGGAACAGAGCCCCCAGCCTACGGCCCGCCAGACCGCCCACCACAGACAGCACAAAGGCCACCACGCCGATGACCACAGCGGAGAGGAGCACCGGCACATTCATAAAGGCCATGGACACGCCCACGGCCAGAGCGTCGATGCTGGTGGCGATGGCCAGCAGGCACAGCCGCCGGGCGGACAGGTCGGAGGGGGCTTCCTCCTCCTCGCCGGCGCCGTGGCGCAGGGCGCCCCATACCATCCGGCCGCCGATGATAGCCAGCAGGGCGAAGGCCACCCAGTGGTCCACCGCCTCGATGTACTGACTGACGCTGGTGCCCAGCAGCCAGCCGATCAGCGGCATGGCAAACTGGAAGCCGCCGAACCAGACCCCCATTTTCACAGCCTGCCGGCCGCCGAAGCCGGGAATGGAGATGCCGCTGGACACCGAAACGGCAAAGGCGTCCAGGGCCAGACTGACGGCGATGAGGAAAATTTCGACCAAAATAATCACCTGCAAAAAAGTTAGGTTTCCTTCAAATAGTATAGCATAGCCTTTGAAATTATGCTATAACAAATATAAGGACACATGACCACAAAAGCCGTGTGAGAGAAGGAGGAGAGCGGATGGAGCATCGGGATTACATGGCCCGCGCCCTGGAGCTGGGCCGTCAGGCCATGGAGGAGGGCGAGGTGCCGGTAGGCTGCGTCATCGTGAAGGACGGCGTGGTGGTGGGGGAGGGCCGCAACCGGCGGGAGACCGCCCGCACCGCGCTGGGCCACGCCGAGATCGAGGCCATCCATCAGGCCTGCCGCACCCTGGGGGGCTGGCGGCTGACGGGCTGCACCCTGTACGTCACCCTGGAGCCCTGTCCCATGTGCGCCGGGGCCATCGTCAACGCCCGCATCCCCGCCCTGTACTACGGGGCCAAGGACGACAAGGCCGGGTGCTGCGGGTCGGTGCTCAATCTGTTTGAGGAGCGGTTCAACCACCATCCCCGCATCTACGGCGGCCTGATGGAGGCGGAATGTACCGCACTGCTCCAGAGCTTTTTCCAGAATTTGAGGTAAAGAAGACGGCTTTTTTGTACATTTAATCAAATTGTAACAAACAGAGCTACTTTTTTTAACAACCCACTGTTAGGATATCACTTGCAAGAGACAAAGCTTCTTTTCATTCTATCCTCCAATCATAAGAAATGGGCAGCGAGCGCAACGCTGCCCGTTTCGCTTTTCTTCACAGGATCTTTACAGAATGGATGGCAGATTTAACGGAATTGTAACACCTGGGGATTTTTTCGTTAACATCTCTCCGGTATCATAATCCTTGCAAGAGACAGTTTCTTTTCATTTCATTGTATCCTCTTTCCTTCGGCAGGGGCCGGGCGCCAGGAGCGGGCGTCCGGCCTCTGCCGTTTTTACAAAAAACCGCGGCAGACGGGGGTTCCGTCTGCCGCGGCACAGGTTCAGGTCTTCTCAAAAACCAGACTCTGGTCGTTCTGCTCCAGGGTCAGGACCCCGTCGGAAAAGGTGACGGGCAGTTCCTCGCTGTCGGTGGCAAAGGTAATGGCGCCGTCCTTCTGGCTCCAGGTGCCCGAGATGGTCTCCTGCCGGTTCAGCTCCGGCATGGCGGAGTCCATAACAAAGGTGCCGTCGGCCTTCACCTCCAGCTGGATAGAGATCTGGGTGCCCATGGTTTCGCTCAGCGCATCGGCGTCCAGATCCAGCCCGGCGGCGGAGATGTGCTGCAGGCGGTAAATGCCCACCACGTCGGCACTGGTGTCGGTGGGAGCGGGCTGGGAGGAGCTGCCGCAGGCAGTCAGCCCCACGGTCAGAAACAGCGCTGCCAACAGGGGCAAAAGGAGTCGGGTTCGGATCAGCTTCATGAGGTCCTTCCTTTCTCGCTGGTATGGCAGGGGGGACGGTGTTTTCTTAATAGGGACCCATTATAGCACGAAGGGTCGAAAGGGCGCAAGGTCAGAGACTGGAAGAAAAACCGGACTGCCTCAGATGGGGCAGTCCGGTTTACAGGCGTTTTCAATAAGTAAGAGACAAGACTTACTGCTTCTCGAAGGTAAGGGACTGGCCGTCCTGCTCCATCACCAGGGTCTTGCCGCTGATAGTGGCATTCACGTCCTCGCCGTCGGAGGTGAGGGTGACGGTGCTGCCACTGGAGGTCCAGGTGCCGGAGACGCTGCCGGTGCCCAGAGCGCTCATGTCCAGGGTGAAGTTGCCGTCGGCCTTCAGCTCCAGGGTAACGGTCATATCCACGCCGGCCAGAGCAGCCAGGTCGTCGATGTTCATCTCAACGCCGGCGGCGTTCATCTTGGTCATCTTATAGGAGCCGGCAGCACCGCTGCCGCCGCCGCCACAGGCAGCCAGGCTGACGATCATGGCCAGAGCCAGGAGCAGAGTCAATGCGCGCTTCTTCATAACATTCTTCCTTTCTTTTTCAGCCGCGATGCGGCGGGTCGAAACAAATGGAGTGCATTTATTTCGTAATCTAGATTATAACATAGGAGGAGAATGGTGGCAACCTGAAATAAAGCTTAAAGGCAAACTAGTTTTGGAAAAAGATACAAAAACAGGGGCGGACCCCAAGCGGTCCGCCCCTGTTTTTATCGCTTCAGATCCTCCGGTTTATCCACATCGGACAGCTCCTTTGGGGAAAAAGCCTCCACCAGCACCAGCCGGTCCGGGTGGCGCTTCACCACCGCGCCGCCGCCGGTGTCCCCGGTGAGGGCGGCCAGCTCCCCCAGCAGATCGGCGGGGAAGAGGACGGGGTTGCCCCGTTTTCCACCCCAGGACAGGGCACAGATGGCGTCTTTTGATTCCTCGAAGGTATCTTTCAATCGAATAATACTTTTTGTGGTCAGAAAAGGCTGGTCGCACACCGAGAAGAGCACCCCATCCATGTCCCCCATCCGGGAGACCCCCAGGCGGATGGAGGCGGAGATCCCTTCTGCACCATTGGGGTTGTACAGGGGGAGAAAGCCCAGCTCCTCCCCGGCCTCCAGCACCTCCTGGTAGGGGGAGCACACCGCCAGCCGGTCCAGGCCCGCCCCTGCCAGGGTGGTCATGGCGCGGCGGTAGAGGGGCACGCCCTCTACCAACCTCAACAGCTTATTGGAGCCGAACCGCCGGCCCAGACCGGAGGCCAGCAGCACGGCGCCTACTCGTTTCATCGCCAGAACTGGGAGGGACCGCGGGACACATAGTGACCCAGACCCTCCTGGACCACCTTGCCGTCCTGTACCGCCACCTGGCCGTCCAGCAGCACGGTGTCGGTTCGGCCCGCCATCTCCATGCCCTCGTAGGGGGTGTAGTCCACCCGCTGGTACTGGGCCTCGGCGGTAATACGCCAGGTATAATTGGGATCAAAGATTACGATATCGGCGTCGCTGCCCACCGCCAGAGCGCCTTTCTGGGGGAACATACCGAAGAGCTGGGCGGGGTGCTGGGCCAGGGCCAGCATCATCTGATGGGAGGTGATGCGGCCGGTTTTCACGCCGAGGGTGTACATAATGGGGGGGCGGTGCTCGGTGCCGGGAATGCCGCCGGGGATGGCGGAGAAGTCGTCCATGCCCAGCATCTTGGTGGGGTTGAAGTTGAAGGAGCAGTGGTCGGTGCCGATGGTGTCGATTTCCCCGTTCTCCAGGGCCTCCCACAGGGCGTCCACGTCGGACTGGGGCCGGGCGGGGGGAGCGCACACATACTTGGCGCTCTCGAAGCCGGGCAGGTGGTACTTGTCCTCGGTGAGGGTGAAGTACTGGGGGCAGGACTCCAGATAGACCTTCTGGCCCCGCTTCCGGGCGGCACGGGCGGCCTCCAGGCCCCGCTGGGTGGACAGGTGGACCACATTGACGGGGTAGCCTGCCTGCTCGGCCAGAGCCAGCCAGCGGTCCACCGCCTCCGCCTCCATGACAGCGGTGTGGGACAGGGGATGGCTGGCGGGGGAGAGCTTGCCGGCGGCCTTCAGCTCGGCGATGGCCCGGTCGATGAGGTCGCCGTTCTCGCAGTGGCAGCCTACCACGCCGCCCTCCCTGCCCACGGCCTTGATGACCTCATAGGCCACGCCGTCGGAAATGCGGATGTTGGCATAGGCCAGGTACACCTTGTAGGAGGTGACGCCCTGGGCGGTCATCTGGGGGATCTCAGCGATGATACGGGGATCCCAGTCCTTGATGGTCATGTGGAAGCCGTAGTGGCAGCTGGCGTGGCCGCCGGCCCGGGCGTGCCACTCGTCCAGGGCGGACTGAAGGGAGGCCCCCCGCTCCGGCTCGGCAAAGTCCAGCACGCAGGTGGTGCCGCCGGCCAGAGCGGCCCGGGTGCCGCTCTCCCAGTTGTCGGCGGTCTCCCGGATGGTGCCCTTGTTCATCTCAAAGTGGGTGTGGGTGTCGATGAAGCCGGGAAATACCAGCTTACCGGAGGCGTCGATGACCTGGCTGTCTCCCACCGGGAGAGAGGGGCCGATCTCAACGATCTTGCCTCCATCCACCCGCAAGCCGGCCTGCACCGGACCTTCCGGGCAGATCAGGGTGCCGTTTTGGATGAGGATAGACATGAAACAGACCTCCTTTTACAGCTGCATGATGAGGATGGGGACAATGATCTTCACCGCGCCCACGATGAGGGTCATAAAGGTGAGCAGGGCCAGGGCGCTGGAGCGTTTGCCGAAGGCGTCCTGCCAGCGGTCCAGCATTCGGGTAAAGTTGGCCATACGGCGCTGGGGGCCCAGCAGGTCGGCCATGCCCCGGAACAGGGTGTAGGCCAGATAGCCCAGCCACACGGCGATGAGCACGAAGGTGAGGGTGCCGTCATGGCGCCAGAACAGCAGAAGATAGAGGGAGAGGATAAAGCTGGCCAGGGTCAGGATAAAGTGGGCCCAGACCCCCATTTTGGCGGCGCGTTCATTCATGGTGATAGATTTCCTTTCTTTGGTTGGTTTCAGGGACGGATGCCCGCCCGGTCAAAGGCGGAGAGCAGCGCGTCCATATTCGGGGATACCAGCAGGGGCTCCCCGGCGGCTTTGATGCCGTTTTGCACGTCTTTCAGACCGTTGCCGGTGACAATACTCACCACGGTACTGCCGGGAGAGATGAGGCCCAGCTCCAGAGCCTTCTTTACCCCGGCGGTGCCGGTGACCCCGGCGGGCTCTCCAAATACCCCCTGGGTGCGGCCCAGCAGGCGCATGGCGGCGAGAATCTCCTCATCGGACACATTGACGGCCACACCGTGGGAGGCCCGGATGGCGTTCAGAGCCTTGTCCGGGTTGCGGGGCACCCCAACGGCGATGGAGTCGGCCAGGGTGTTTTCCTCCATGGGGGACCAGGGCTGTCCGGTCTGGATGGCCCGGTTCAGGGGGCAGCAGCCCTCGGCCTGGACGGCGATGAGCCTGGGCAGCTTGTCGATGAGGCCCACCTCGTAGAGGTCCACAAGGCCCTTCCAGGCCCCGGCGATGGTACAGCCGTCCCCCACGGAGAGGGCGATGTAGTCGGGCACCTGCCAGTTCAGCTGTTCCATGATCTCCAGCGTCACGGTTTTTTTGCCCTCGGACAGGTAGGGGTTGATGGCGGCGTTGCGGTTGTACCAGCCCCACTTGTCGATGGCGGCCTTGGACAGCTCGAAGGTGTCCTCATAGGAGCCGTCCACGCTGATGACGGTGGAGCCGAAGACCCGCAGCTGGGCCACCTTGCCCTTGGGGGCCCGGCTGGGCACGAAGATGTAGGTATGCAGTCCCGCCGCCGCGGCATTGCCCGCCAGGGAGGAGGCGGCGTTGCCGGTGGAGGAGCAGGCAATGGTGTCCGCCCCGGCTTCTTTGGCTTTGACCACCGCCAGAGCGGAGGCCCGGTCCTTCAGGGAGGAAGTGGGGTTCTGGCCGTCGTCCTTGATGTACAGCTTTTTCAGCCCCAGCTCCATTCCCAGACGGTCCGCCTCATAGAGGGGGGACCAGCCCACCCGCAGAGGCGGGGGAGCGGAATCCTCCTCCATGGGCAGCAGAGGCCGGTACCGCCACATGGAGCGGTCGGGGTTTTGGGCCAGCTTTTCCCGGGAAACATCCCGGCGGAGGGCGGCGTAGTCGTACTGGATATCCAGAATGCCCCCGCAGGAGCAGGTGGTGAGGTCGGGGACGGCGGCATATTCCCTGCCGCATTTGACGCACTTGGCGCCCAGAACGTATTTCATGGAGGAACCTCCTTTTACAGGCCCTTCAGCACCCCGGTCTCCTCATTGAAGGCCCGGATCAGCTCATCCAGGGCGTCGGCCTGGCTGTGGACGTCGGCCCACTCGGTGCCGTACCACAGGGCGTCCAGTTCGTCGGTGGTCTTGCCCTGCTGCTCCACCCAGGTGTAATACTTCAGGTTGTGGACCCGCTTGCGGTCGTAGTAGCCCAGCTCCGCCATGCAGTCGGTTTTCAGACCCATCAGGTGGAGGGCAAAGTCATAGGCGGCGGCTTTGGCGTCGTACTCGCCCAGCTGCTGGGTCAGCTCCGCCAGACGGGAGCGGTACATATCCGCCGAGTCGGTGAGGACGGTGCATACCACGTCGTGCCCGGTGAGCTCGTAGTACTTGGCCAGCTTGATGCAGCACAGCACGTTGGCAATGCCCGAGATGCCCATGAGGGACAGCTGCTCCACCAGCTGGGGGTCCACCCCGGCGTCCATGAGCTGGGCCTTGCCCGCCGGCTCGTTGAACAGCCGCAGCAGAGCCATGGCGTCGTTGTCGTCCACATCCACCACCATGTCGGTGTTCTTCACGTCGTGGATCCAGGGCACGTGCTTGTCGCCGATGCCCTCCACCCGGTGATCGCCGAAGCCGTTGTTCAGAATGGTGGGGCACTGGACGGCCTCGCCCACCGCCAGCTTCATGGCGGGGTAGACCTCTTTCAGGTAGTCGCCGCAGCCGATGGTGCCCGCAGAACCGGAGGTGAAGCAGGCGCCCGCCAGCCGGTCGCCGGGGCGCTTGGCGTCCTCAAAGGCCTCGGCCACCGCCGCGCCGGTGACCTTGTAGTGCCACAGATGGTTGCCCATCTCGGCAAACTGGTTGAAGATCATGCAGGAGGGGTCCCGGCTGAGCTCGTTGGTCTTGTCGAAGATCTCCTTCACGTTGGACTCGCAGCCGGGGGTCTTGATGACGTCGGCGTCGATGGAGGCCAGCCAGTCAAACCGCTCCTGGCTCATGCCGGCGGGGAGAATGGCCACCCCGTGGACCCCCAGCAGCTTGGAGTTGAAGGCACCGCCCCGGCAGTAGTTGCCGGTGGAGGGCCACACCGCCTTCTGGGAGGAGGCGTCAAACTGGCCGGTGACCAGCCGGGGAGCCAGACAGCCGAAGGAGGCGCCCACCTTGTGGCAGCCGGTGGGGAACCACTTGCCCGGCAGGCACAGGATGCGGGCGGGCACGCCGGTGAGGGCGGGGGGCAGCTCGATGTAGTTGGGGGCGGAGCGGTACAGACCGCCGGTGGGCACCGGCTCGTTCTTCCAGGTGATGCGGAACAGGTTGGCTGGGTCCACATCCCACAGGCCCACATGGGTCAGCCGGTCCCGGATAGGCTGAGGTACCGTCTCCGGATGGATCATATTTTCAAACGTAGGAATCACCACGCCGTTTTCCCGGGCAATACGGATGTTATGCTCCAGGCCCTGGCGATGGACGGTCAGGTCGATCATACACAAGCCTCCTTACCGAGATACTTACCAACATGATAGCACATGACGCTGAGAAATCAAGGAAAAGTATCCCACAGCGCTGGGAAAAAGACCGTCGGATTTGTGGAGAGACAACAAAGGGGCGCGCCGTCGCTGTGGACGGCGCGCCCCAAAAGGGAAAGGTTCAGTTGCGGTTAAGCTGGTCCATCTCCGCCTGGGAGAGGAAGGCATAGGAGTAATCCTTGAGTACCTCCATGGTGTGGACGGCGCTCTTTTGCAGGGTGATGGTGACGGTGTAGGTGGAGGCCGTGGCGGCGGGGGCGGTGCCGCCGGAGACGCCGGTCTGGTCCAGCCGGAAGGTCAGCTCCAGGTCGGCGTAGCAGCAGTTGTCCATCCGCTCCTGGTCCTCCAGCAGGTAGCGGCGCCCCAGATTGCCCTCGGCCATGTCGGCCTGGATGGCCTCCAAAAGGGGTTCCAGCAGTTCGGAGGGCAGGTACTCAAAGCCGTAGCTGTCGTCCTCCGGATTATACAGGTTCACCAGGGCGGCGTCCACCAGCCGGGCGGTCTCCCCAATGGAGCCAAAATAGATCTCACTGGCCACCTGGGGCTGGTTGATGAGCCGGTCCAGCCGGGCGGCGGGGGAGGAGGCGTCCTCCAGATCCTCCTGCCGGATGGGCAGATCATACCTCCGCTCCAGCACAGTGCCGTCGGTCAGCTCATAGCACAGACGGACGGAGGTGCTGGTCTCCACCTGCAGGTCCAGGCCGTTGGACTGGCTGATCCAGGACTCGGTGCTGATTCCGCTGGCCTGCACCGCCTCCAGTTCATCCTTGCGGTCGGTGATGGAGGAGTGGAGGCTGGTGATCTCCTCAATGGTCTGGGGATCGGAGGTGGAAAAGTTCAGGTAGTCGGCGCTGTCATAGGGGGCGCTGCTGATGCCCCTGATCTCCACCGTCTTGACCTGAGCGGCGTCGGGCACCCGGCGCTCAAAGCCCAGCAGGTCCAGCTCCAGAGTGGCCATGGCGGCCACCAGACACACCAGAAAGATCACGCAGCCCTTCCAGCTGGTTTTGAACACCCAGAACCGCTTTTTCAGCAGCATCTCCGCGATAAAGCAGCCCGCGGCCCCCCACAGCAGCATCCAGCCCAGCAGAGTCCAGGCCCCCCGGGGCAGCAGGGTGTAGAAGATGGAGTAGAAGAAGGCGCCCAGAGCGATGGCCCAGCACAGGGCCATGCCATAGCGGAATACCGGGCGCACCCAGCCCACGGTAATCACATCCCCCGCCCGCTCCAGCTGCCGGCGATGGTAGACCGCCAGGGCGATCCCCGCCAGTACCAGGCCGATGAGGGCGTAAAGAGTCACCAGGCCCAGGCCGAAGTAGCGGGGGGTGCTGCCCGTGTAGTCCAGGCCGGTGGAACGGAGCAGCTTGAGGGAGGGGGTGAACCACATGGCCCATTTCTCGGCCCACACGGCGCCGTTGAACCCGAAGAGAAATTCCCGGGCAATGCTCTCCAACAGATAGGTAATGACTGAGGCCAGGAAGTTGAGGATCAGGTAGAAGGCGGGCAGGGCCAGAATGTGGCCGGTAAACATGGCGCAGAACACGGCGAAGGAGTAGAAGAACAGGCACAAAAGGCAGGTGACCACCAGCCAGGTGAACAGGGAGCTGAACACCACCGTGCCGTTGAGGGCCTCCGCCGCCAGGGCCAGCAGAAAGACAGCGAAGTTGGGCACCCACAGAAAGGCCAGGCCGGACAGGTAGTTGGTGAGGAACAGGCCCTCCCGCCGCATGGGCAGAGCGTGGAGCATCCCCACCGAGCGGGCGGAATAGAGGTAGGAGAACACCGCCATGGCGCACAGGATGCCGAAGAGGAAGGCCAGCACCAGGGCCATGTTCCGGCTGCCGTCCAGCAGGACCAGGGGGAATTCCCAGGCGTTCCCCTTGTCCCACACGTCCCGGCGCAGCAGTACCCCCGCCGGCAGCAGTACCACCCAAATCAGGGCGTACAGCCCCCAGATGGGCCAGAACCGGGCCAGATTTTTGCGGAAGAGGGTCATATTAAAGTACGATGTCCCGGACCCCATAGTCCTCACCTCCCAACTCATAAATAAAGATTTCCTCCAGGGTGAGGGGCAGCGCCTCCATCAGAATGGGGGCGTACACCGCCAGCCGGTTGGTGACGTCGGTGGCATTGCCCCGGATGATGAGGGTATGGATGCGGCCCACCTGGGACACATGGAGCACCTCCAGGTCCTCCGGCAGCTGGGGCATCTCCCGCTCCTGGAACACGATCTGCATTTTCACCACGTTCTCCTGCAGATCGGACAGGGAGCGCTCAATGAGTACCTTGCCGTGGGAGAGGATGCCCACATGGTCGCACACATCCTCCAGCTCCCGCAGGTTGTGGGAGGACACCAGCACGGTGGTGCCGTGCTCCGCCACGTCCCCCATCAGCAGGGACCACACCTGGCGGCGCATCACCGGGTCCAGGCCGTCTACCGGTTCGTCCAGCACCAGCACCTCCGGCCGGCAGCACAGAGCCAGCCAGAAGGCGCTCTGCTTCTGCATTCCCTTGGACAGGCGGCGGATGGGCTGGTTTTCGTCCACGTTGGTGAACACATCCTTCAGGGCCTGGTACCGGGCCGTGTCAAACCGGGGATAAAAGCCCTTGTAAAAGCGCATCATGTCCCGGGTGGAGGCGGACAGAAAGTAGTACAGCTCGTCGGGAATGTCGGCGATGCGGGCCTTGGCGGCGGGGTTTTCGTAGATGGGGTTGCCGTCCAGCAGCACCGAGCCGGAGTCCTGCCGGTACACCCCGGTGACGTGGCGCAGCAGGGTGGACTTGCCCGCGCCGTTGGGGCCCACCAGACCGTAGATGGAGCCCTGGGGCACCGTCATGGTCAGACCGTCCAGGGCCTTAAAGCCGTCGAAGGTCTTGACCACATTCTTGGCTTCGATCATGGTTTCCTCTCCTCTCTGGCCGCCTGGCGGGCGGCGGCCTCGTCCAAACGGCGGGCCAGTTCCCCCGCCGTCATACCCAAAAACAGCAGCTCTGCGGCGGAGGAATCAAAGTCCTTCAGCAGCCGCTCCCGACGGTCGGCGTTTACGTCCGCCTGGGGGGCGGCAAAGGAACCCTTGCCCGCCACGGTGTACAGATAGCCCTCCCGCTCCAGGGACTCATAGGCCCGCTGGATGGTGTTGGGGTTGATGGCCAGCGACGTGGCCAGTGCCCGCACCGAGGGAAGTTTGTCCCCGGCCTGGAGGGCCCCCGTCACAACCAGGTGCCGCAGTCCATCCTTTACCTGTTCATAGATGGGCCGGGCGTCCCGGTAATTCAGCTGGATCATCCTGGCATCTCCTTTCCAGAAGTGTATGACACATCTTAGTACAGTTAGTATACACGGGTGAGAGGGGGGAATTCCTTAAAAAAGTGTGACGTTTTTCTTCCGGTTTTCGGCGGGGGCGACGGGCAGAGCATAAAAAAACGTCCCGCGGTTTTCCGCGGGACGTTTGATAGCGGCAAAAGCCGGTCAGCACATGGGCTTGAGGTCGGGGGAGATGATCAGGGTAGCCTGAGTGGCGGCCTGAACCTGCTCCACGGTGAACTCGGGGTTGATCTCCACCATCTCCAGACCCTTGTCGGTCACGTTGAGGACGCACATCTCGGTGATGATCTTGGTGACGCAGTGCACGGCGGTGTAGGGCAGGGTGCACTTCTTCAGGATCTTGGGATTGCCCTTGGCGGTGTGCTCCATAGCCACGATGACTTCCTTGGCGCCCACCAGCAGATCCATGGCGCCGCCCATGCCGGGCATCTTCTTGCCGGGGATGATCCAGTTGGACAGGGAGCCCTCCTCGTCGACCTCCAGGCCGCCCAGGATGGTGGCGTTGACGTGGCCGCCGCGGATGAAGCCGAAGGAAGTGGCGGAGTCGATGTAGCAGCCAAAGACGTCGGCCTGGGCGGGAGATCCGCCGGCATCGGTCTTATAGCGGGGGTCGGCCTCCTCGGGGGTGGGCTTGGGGCCGGTGCCGATGATACCGTTCTCAGACTGGAGGATCACGTGGACCCCCTCGGGCAGGTAGGCGGGAACCATAGTGGGCAGGCCGATACCCAGGTTGACCACGTCGCCGTCCTTCAGCTCCTTGGCCACGCGCTTGGCGATAAAGCCCTTGATCTCAGACTTTTCCATTACGCATTCCCTCCATCCACAATGTAATTGACAAAGGCGCCGGAGGTGACCACGTTCTCGGGCTCAATGTCGCCGACCTCTACCAGGTGGTCGGCCTCAGCAATGACCACGTCTGCGGCGGTGGCCATGACGATGTTGAAGTTACGGGTGGTGCCCTTGTACCAGATGTTGCCGAACTTATCAATGGTGTGGCCGTTGATGATGGCAAAGTCAGCGCGGACAGGCTGCATCAGCAGATACTCCTTGCCGTTGATGGTCTGCTTGCCCAGGCACAGGGGGGAATCCTCCACGATGGTGCCCACGCCGGTGGGGGTGAGCACGCCGCCCAGACCGGCGCCGCCGGCGCGGATCATCTCAGCCAGGGAGCCCTGGGGAACCAGGTCCACCTGCAGGGTCTTTTCCACCATGCCCTGGGTGCCCACGTCGGGGGTCATGCCCACGTGAGTGGCGATGACGCGCTTGACCTGATGGTTGTGGACCAGCTTGGCCATGCCGTAGAACTCCTCGCCGTGGGGGCCGGTAGCCATACCGCAGTCGTTGCCGATGATGGTCAGGTCCTTGGTGCCCTTCTTGGCCAGAGCCTCAATAACCTTGTGGGCGCTGCCGCAGCCCAGGAAACCGCCGAACATAATAGTGGCGCCGTCGGGGATCATGTTCACGGCTTCCTCAACGGAAATTACCTTATTGTGCACGTTCGTTACCCTCCTAAATGTAAAATAGGGACCTGCCGGAGCAGAGAGACCTGCTCCGGCAGGAATGGATCAGCACTTCTCGAAGATGGTGGCGACGCCCATGCCGCCGCCGATGCACAGGGTGGCCAGGCCCTTCTTGGCCTCGGGCCGCTTCTGCATCTCGTGGAGCAGGGTGACAATGATACGGGCGCCGGAAGCACCAACGGGGTGACCGATGGAGATAGCGCCGCCGTTGACGTTGACCTTGCTCATGTCGAAGCCCAGCTCACGGGCCACGGCGATGGACTGAGCGGCAAAGGCCTCGTTGGCCTCCACCAGGTCGATGTCGTCGATCTTCAGGCCGGCCTTGGCCATAGCCTGACGGGAGGCGGGCACAGGGCCTACGCCCATGATCTTGGGATCCACGCCGCCCTGGCCCCAGGAGACCAGCTTGGCCATGGGCTTCAGGCCGTACTTCTCAACAGCCTCACCGGAGGCCAGCACGATGGCGGCAGCGCCGTCGTTGATGCCGGAGGCGTTGGCAGCGGTGACGCGCTGGACGTGCTTCTTGGCGTCAGCCTCGTGGACCTGGGTGACCTCAAAGGTGTGAACGATCTCGTCCTCCACGCCCTCGGGACCGGCGGGGAAAGCGCCGCGCAGCTTGGAGACGGACTCCATGGTCACGCCGGCCTTGGGGAACTCGTCCACCTTGAACTCCACCATTTCCTTCTTCTTCTTCACCATGACGGGCACGATCTCGTCCACAAACTTGCCGGCAGCCTGGGCGGCCTCGGTCTTGTTCTGGGAGGACACGGCAAAGGCGTCCATCTCCTCGCGGGTGATGCCCCACACGTCGGCGATGTTCTCAGCGGTGGTGCCCATGTGATAGTTGTTGTAAGCGTCCCACAGGCCGTCCTTGATCATGGTGTCCACGACCTTCTTGTCGCCCATGCGGGCGCCCCAGCGCTCAGCAGGCAGAGCGTAGGGAGCAGCGGACATATTCTCAGTGCCGCCGGCCACGATGACGTCGGCATCGCCGGACAGGATGGCGCGGGCGCCCTCAATGACGGACTTCATACCGGAGCCGCACACCATACCCACGGTGTAAGCGGGCACGGAGTAGGGCAGACCGGCCTTCACGCCCACCTGACGGGCGGGGTTCTGGCCCTGGGCGGCGGTGAGGATGCAGCCGAACATCAGCTCATCCACCTGCTCGGGCTTCAGGCCGGAGCGGTTCAGGGCCTCCTTGACCACCACAGCGCCCAGATCGGTGGCGGGGGTGTCCTTCAGGCTGCCCCCGAAGGAGCCGACAGCGGTACGGCAGCAATTGACTACGTAGACTTCTTTCATTGTGAATGACCTCCAGATGATTTCGATTTCTCCCCTAATAAACCCTTCGTTTCATTATACATCCGACATTAGTAAAAATCAACTGTGGAAAGTGTGGAAGCGGGGTGTGTCAAAGAGTATCCAGTTTGTACCAGAAGCGCAGGGGCAGGATAGGGTTGCGGGCCGGGTTGCAGGGGGATATAATAAGGAAGAACAAGAGCGGAGAAGGAGGCGTGGTATCGTGCGGGAAGAACACTGGGCGGCCTATCTGGACTGCGTGGGGGAGCTGCTGGTGTCCCAGCCGGTGCAGGCCATGAAGGAGATCCGGCACCATCCGGGGGTGTCCTGCTTTGAGCACAGCCTGTTTGTGTCCTATGTGGCCTTTCGCCTGGCCCGGCGGTGGGGGCGGGACGGACGGGCGGCGGCCCGGGCGGGGCTGCTCCACGATCTGTATCTCTACGATCCCAAGAGCCTGCCCTCCTATAAACAGTGCTTTGCCCACCCCCTGGCGGCGGAGCGAAATGCCCGGGCCCTGTGCGGGGAACTGAGCCGGGAGGAGGAGAACGGCATCCTGGCCCATATGTGGCCCATGGCCCGCAGCGCCCCCCGCAGCCGGACGGCGGCGGCGGTGTGTGTGGCCGACAAGCTGTGCGCCACGGCGGAGGTGCTGGGCATCTGGCGGCGGACCGCCCTGTACCGGACGGCCTGTCTGCCCCGGCCTGCCTTCGGTGGAAACGCGGTAAAGAAACGGTAAAGACCGCCCTTTCCTTGTGCAAGGGGCCCAAGTTGGAAAAAAAGACGGGTTTTTTTCAAAATCCCGGTGCATTTTTTCGCCCACTTTGTTATAATGACCTTAGAATACGCCCTGCGGCAGCGTGCCCGCCGGGCGGACAGGCAAATCCATTGTTTTTTGAGGTGATCTCAGGTATGAGCGCGACTGGAGCGGTAGTGTTCCTGCCCCGGGAGGGGACCGGCGTGTGCCCCATGCTGGAGGACCTGCTCTTTGATCCGGCGGCCCTGTGGCTGGCGGAGGCGCTGGAGAGCGCCGGCGTGCAACAGTTTTTTGTGGTGTGCCACAGTGACGACCGGGAAAAGGCCGAGGGCTGCTTCCCGGTGGGAACGGAATTCGTTACCGGCGGCACCGAGGACGCCCTGGACCAGCTGATGGCCTTCCTGGGCAAGCTGGAGGGAAAGGTGCTCATCCTGACCCGGCCGGTGCTTCTCTCCTGGCAGAGCGCCCGGCAGCTGGTGGATGACAGCAGCACCGGTCCTCTGGATAATAAAGATACCGGCGTGTGCCGCATTGACGCGGCCCTGTTGGCCCAGGCTCTGGCCGACGGCAGCGGCCTGGACGAGGCCCTGAAGGAAAACGCCGACAAGCTGGGGGGCCGGAGCATCTGGTATCAGAGCGCCGCCCTCATCAAGAGCAGCCCCGAGGGCCGGGTGGAGGCCGAGCTCACCGCCCGCAACTACGGCGCCTACCGCCTGCTGGAAAGCGGCGTGCGCATGATGGACCCCAATACCTGTTATGCCGGACCCCGGGTCCGGGTTGGCAAGGGCACGGTGATCCTGCCTGGCACCATCCTGCGGGGGGACACGGTGATCGGAACCGGCTGTGAGCTGGGCCCCAACACCATGATCCGGGACTGCGCCCTGGCCGACCATGTGGTGGTCAATGCCTCCCAGCTCAACGAGAGCACCGTGGACGCCGGGGCCAGCATCGGACCCTTCGCCTACATCCGCCCCAACTGCCATGTGGGGGCCAACGTGAAGGTGGGCGACTTTGTGACGCTGAAGAATGCCTCTGTGGGAGAGGATACCAAGATCTCCCACCTGACCTATGTGGGAGATGCCGACGTGGGCTGCCGGGTGGACCTGGGCTGCGGTACCGTCACCGTCAACTATGACGGGGTGGGCAAGTACCGCACCGCCATCGGGGACGACGCCTTCATCGGCTGCAATACCAATCTGGTGGCTCCCGTCCGGGTGGGGGACGGCGCCTACACCGCCGCCGGCTCCACCATTACCGACGACGTGCCCGACGACTCCCTGGCCATCGCCCGGCCCCGCCAGACGGTGAAGAAGCAGTGGGCCGCCCGCCAGACCCGTAAAAAGTGAACCCGTCCCGCTGATGGGACAGAAAATATAAAATAAGTTCGATCTGCACGAAAGACAGAGAACACTAATTTTGTGAGAGGATGTTTACACAATGATCGCACACGGTAAGGACATCAAGATCTTTTCCGGCACTTCCAACCGCCCCCTGGCCGAGGCCATCTGCAAGGAGATGGGCATGGAGCTGGGCAACGCCGAGGTAGGAGCCTTCTCCGACGGCGAGAACTACGTCTCCATCTATGAGACCGTCCGCGGCTCCGACGTGTTCGTGGTCCAGTCCACCAGCCACCCGGTCAATGACAACCTGATGGAACTGCTCATTATGATCGATGCCCTGAAGCGGGCCTCCGCCGGTCGGATCACCGCCGTGATCCCCTACTTCGGCTACGCCCGCCAGGACCGCAAGACCAAGCCCCGCGATCCCATCTCCGCCAAGCTGGTGGCCAACCTGATCACCCGGGCCGGCGCCGACCGGGTGCTCACCATGGACCTGCACGCCAACCAGATCCAGGGCTTCTTCGACATCCCCGTGGACAACCTGCTGGGCAACCCCATCTTCACTAACTACCTCCACGACCGCTTTGCCGGCAAGGAGGATGAGATGATCGTGGTCTCTCCCGACGTGGGCTCCGTGGCCCGGGCCCGGGCCTTCGCCCAGAAGCTGGGCATGGGTCTGGCCATCGTGGACAAGCGCCGCCAGAAGGCCAACTCCTCCGAGGTCATGAACATCATCGGCGACGTGCGGGGCAAGAAGGTCCTCCTCTTTGACGACATGGTGGACACCGCCGGCTCCCTGTGCGGCGCGGCCCAGGCTCTGGTGGAGCTGGGCGGCGCGGTGGACGTCATCGCCTGCGCCAGCCACGGCGTGCTCTCCGGCCCCGCCGTGGAGCGCATCGAGAAGAGCGTCATCAAGGAGCTCTACTTCCTGGACACCGTCCCCCCCAAGCAGGGCGTCACCTGTGACAAGATCAAGTACCTCTCCGTGGCCCATATGTTTGCCGAGGCCATCGAGCGCATCTACGAAGAGGTCTCCGTGTCCAAGCTGTTCGTGTAATGACCGTCCAGGGGGGACGTTGTCCCCCCTAGATACGAAACCACCGCGCCGCCATGCGGCACAATGGTTTCGATACCCCCCTCACCCGCGCACAGCGCGGGTGGTCGTGGCCGCCGCGGCCACGAGTATAGGTGTCCTGCGCAGGCTCATGTCCTGCTCCGGACGAAATCTGACCATACCATCAGGTAGGGCGGGGGCTTGCCCCCGCCTTTGCCTGTTTAAGGAGCCATTATGTTTTTCAACAAAAATCGATCCTCCGGCGTGGAGTGGCTGGTGGTGGGCCTGGGCAATCCCGGGGACAAGTACGAGAACACCCGGCACAACGTGGGCTTTCTCACCATCGACCACATCGCCGAGGAGCAGCGGGTGCCGGTGCAGAAGCTGAAGTACCGCGCCCTCACCAACACGGTGGAGCTGGGGGGCGCCAAGGTGCTGCTCATGAAGCCGGTGACCTATATGAACCTGTCCGGCGAGGCGGTGGGGGAGGCCGCCCGGTTCTACAAGATCCCCGCCGACCATGTGCTGGTCATCTCCGACGATGTGTCCCTGCCCGTGGGTAAGCTGCGCATCCGCAAGGGGGGGTCCGCCGGGGGCCACAACGGCCTCAAAAACATCATCCAGCACCTGGGCACCGACCAGTTCCCCCGGGTGAAGGTGGGCGTGGGAGAGAAGCCCCATCCCGATTACGATATGGCAGACTGGGTGCTCTCCAAATTCGTGGGGGAGGACCTGAAGACCATCACCGCCGCCATCGAGAAGGCGGGCAAGGCGGTGGAGTGCCTCATCGCGGAAGGGCCCGACAAGGCCATGAACAAGTTCAACGGCTGACAGGCTGTTGCCAAATCGTAACTTGCAATTCCCGACGGGGATGCTAGGATAGAAGGAGCGGGCGCGCCCGCTCCTTTTTCGCAGGGGGCGCGCCGGATTTGGGAGGTGGTCTCCATGGCGAGACGCAGGCTGTTTTGTCAGTGTGGTCCGGTGTGCTATCGGATTTCCCTGTGGAAAGAGGGGGCGCGCAAGGCCCTGGCTGACCGGCGGGGTGGGGTACATTGGTCCACCTGGCGGTGTGAAGAGGAGCTGCCCGTGCTCCTCAAGGGGCACCGCTCCCCGGTGCTCCGGCGTCTGACCGGGGTGGATATGGACCTGCAGCGCAGCAAGCGGACCAATCTGGCCCTGGCCGCCCCCTGCATCGACGGGGTGGTGGTGGCGCCGGGGGAGAGCTTCTCCTTCTGGCGCCTGGTGGGCAAGCCTTCCGCCCGGAAGGGTTACCAGGACGGACTCACCATCGCCAGCGGCACCCTGGGCCGGTCGGTGGGAGGCGGGCTGTGCCAGCTGGCCAACCTGATCCACTACCTGGTGCTCCACAGCCCCCTGACCGTCACCGAGCTGCACCACCACTCGGACGCCCTCTTTCCCGACGACCGCCGCCGGGTGCCCTTCGGCACCGGCACCTCCATCTTTTACCCCCATGTGGATTACCGCTTCCGCAACGACACGGAACAGCCCGTCCAGCTGCGGGTGTGGCTGGAGGAGGACGACCTGTGCGGCGAGCTGCGGGGGACGGCCCCCTTCCCCCTGCGCTACCGGCTGCGGGAGGAGGGGAGCGGTTATGTCCGGGAGGGCGAGGCATACTACCGGGTGAGCCAGGTCTACCGCATTACCTATGACCGGACCACCGGCGAGGAAGCGGGCCGGGAGCTGCTGATGGACAACCACTCCAAGGTGCTCTTTGATCCCGCCCTCATTCCGGCGGATCAGATGTTACAGCGCTGAAAGGAGCCCGCTATGCTGCTGGAACGAATCGAGGCCCACAGCGCCGCCCTGGGGGACCGGCCTGCCCTGATGGCAGGGGAAGAAATGGTCCGCTGGGGAGAACTGTGGCCCATGGCCCAGGGGCTGGCGGCCAAACTGCGGGAGCAGGGGACCGGCCCGGTGGCCCTTGTGGGGGACCCGGGTGAGGTTTGGGTGCCGGTGGCCTTTGTGGCCTGCCTGCTGGCGGGGCGGCCCTACCTGCCCCTGGACCCTTTGCTGCCCCCGGCGGGACAGCGGGAACTGCTGGAGCAGGCGGGGGCGGCTCTGCTGGACCGGCGGACGGCGGAGGAGGGCTTTTCCTCCGGCCTGTCCTGCCCGCTCCCCGACGACTCCCACCGCATCGCCTATGAGATCTTTACCTCGGGCAGCACCGGAAAGCCCAAGCTGGTGGAGGTGAGCCTGGGTAACCTGGAACACTTCCTCCGGTGGGCTTCCGCCCTGCCGGAGATCGCTCCCGTCCTGGGTGGGACGGCGGTGGGGCAGGCCGCCTGGTCCTTCGACCTGTCGGTGGCCGACCTCTACCTGTCCCTGCTGGGGGGCGGCACCCACGTAGCCCTCACGGGAGCGGAAAAGGAGGACTTTGCCGCCCTGTTCCGCCGGTTGGAGAAAAGCGACCTGTCTCTGCTGGTGGCCACCCCCTCCTTTTTGCGCCTCTGCCTGACGGAACCCTCCTTTGGCCCCGACCGGCTGCCCCGTCTGCGGACGGTCTTCTCCTGTGGAGAGGTACTGCCCCCCGCCGCCGCCCGGCGGCTGCTGGACCGCTTTCCCGGGGTGGCCCTCCTTAACGCCTACGGCCCCACCGAGGCCACCTGCGCCGTGTGCGCCGTCCCCATTTCCCGGGAGATGTGTGCCGGACCCCTGCCCATCGGCACAGTTGGGGCGGGGGCTGTGGATATCTTTTTGGAAAACGGGGAGATCGTCCTGGCCGGAGCCAGTGTTTCCCCACGGTTTGGGGGGAAGTATTCCACAGGGGACCTGGGTTATGTGGAAAACGGACTGCTCTACTGGGCGGGGCGGCGGGATTTGCAGCTGAAGTACAAGGGGTACCGGCTGGAGCCTACCCGCATCGAGGGGGCGCTGGAGGCCCTGCCCCAGGTAGAGCGGGCGGCAGTGATCCCCCGGCGGGACGGGGCGGGGCAGGTGAAGGGCCTGACCGCCTTTGTGGAGGGGACCGGGCTGGAGCCGGAGAAGCTGGCTCAGGCCCTGGCGGATTTGCTGCCCCCCTACCAGATCCCCGGCCAGTGGCGGGTGCTGGACCGGCTGCCCCTGACCCCCAACGGAAAATGCGACCGGAAACGGCTGGAGGAGATGCTATGATGATAGGTGACGATGTGATCCGGGATCTGCTGGTGCAGGTCTGCGGCACTCAGGACGCCCTCCGCCCCGGAGCCGATCTGCTGGAGGAGGGCATCCTGGACTCCCTGGCCATGATCGACCTGCTGGAGGGGCTGGAGGATCTGGGTATCCAGATCCAGCCCACCCGGGTGCCCAGGGATGCCTTCCGCACGGTGGAGGGCATTCTGGCCCTCTGCCGGCAGGCGGAGGGGGAGGCCCCCTGAGACGGACCCCTGCACCGGGGTAAGGTGCGCTTATGACTTCCAAATTTTTCTATATCTTCGAGGTGTACCATGAAACAACTGCTGTCCGCGCTGAAGGATATCCCGGAATATTGTGCCCTGACGGCGGCCATTGACAACGGGGCCTGCCCGGTGGCCTTTTCCGGCCTGTCGGCGGTCCACCGGGCCCACTTTGCCGCCGGGCTCCACCAGGAGCTGGAGCGGCCGGTGGTGGTGGTGTGCGCCGACGAGGGGGAGGCCCAGCGGATGGAGAAGGACCTGGCCGCCCTCTCCGGGGAGAAGGTGGCCACCCTGTCCGCCCGGGAGTTCACCTTCCACAACGCGGCGGTGGTATCCCGGCAGTATGAGCACCGGCGGCTGTCCGTCCTGCGGGCGCTGGCGGCGGGGGAGTGCCCCCTGCTGGTGTGTACGGTGGAGTCCCTCCTCCAGCGCACCATCCCCAAGACCCTGCTCACCCAGGCCGCCCAGGTGGTGCGGATGGGGGAGGCCCATGACCTGAACGAGCTTACCGAAACCCTCACCGCCGCCGGGTACGCCCGGTGCCAGCAGGTGGAGGGCGTGGGCCAGTTCGCCCTGCGAGGGGGCATTCTGGACTTCTTCTCTCCCGCCCATCAGAAGCCGGTGCGTGTGGAGTTCTTCGGGGACGAAGTGGACGCCATGGGCTTCTTCGACCCGGACACCCAGCGGCGCATTCAGAACATCAGCGAGGCGGAGATTTTGCCTGCCGCCGAGGTGCTGCCCCAGTTTACTCCCGGCGGCTGGGCGGGGCTGCTGGAGGGCCTGGACAAGCTGATTGCCCGTACCCGCAAGCGCAAGGGGGCGGAAAAGCTGGTCCAGACCCTGGAGGAGGACAGGGAGCGGCTGGACGCCGGTACCTCCTTCCCGGCCATGGACCGGTATGTAAGCCTCATCTACCCCCAGATGGCCACGGCGGCCGACTACCTGCCGGAGGACGCGGTGGTGATTTTCAGCGAGAGCGGCCGGGTGGCCGAGCGGGGGAAGAACTACCTGTGGCAGCTGGGGGAGGACGCCAAGTCCCTGATGGAGCGGGGCGAGCTGGCGGGGGATCTGGCCGACTTCGCCCGTACCCCCGAAGAGCTGTGGCAGGTGTTGGAGGAGTGGCCGGTGTGCTACCTGGACGCCTTCGCCGCCTCTACCTATCCCCGGCGGCCCCGGACGGTGCTCAACCTGCTGGCCAAGCAGCTGCCCTCCTACGGCGCCAGTCTGGAGACCGCCGTCTCCGACCTGGCCCATTACGTCTCCGAAGGCTTCCGCACCGTGGTGCTGGTGAGCAGCCAGCAGCGGGCCCTCAACCTCCAGGCCCTGCTGCGGGAGCAGAAAATGACCACCGCCGTGGACTTCGAGCTCCACGACCTGCCCGGCTACGGCAAGGCGGTCATTGCCGTGGGGGGCGTCACCGCCGGTATGGAGTACCCGGTGGGACGGCTGGCGGTGCTCACCGAGGGCCAGTCCGCCCTGGGCAAGCGCCGCCGGAGCAAGCCCGCCACCAACCGGCAGAAGCTGAAATCCTATGCTGACCTGTCCCCCGGGGACCTGGTGGTCCACGAGCACCACGGCGTGGGCCGGTTTGTGGAGATGACCAAGAAAGTGGTGGACGGCATTGAGAAGGACTATGTAAAGATCGCCTATGCCGGCACCGATATCCTGTATGTCCCCGCCACCCAGCTGGACCTGGTGAGCAAGTATATCGGCGGCGGCGAGGACGCCAACGAGAAGCGCAAGCTGTCCAGGCTGGGGGGCGGCGACTGGGAGCGGGCCAAGTCCAAGGCCAAGAAGGCGGTGAAGGACCTGGCCAAGGGCTTGATCCAGCTCTACGCCCAGCGGCAGCGGCAGCCCGGCTTCGCCTTCTCCCCCGACTCCGAGTGGATGCACGAATTTGAGGAGCAGTTCGAGTACGCCGAGACCGACGATCAGCTGCGGTGCATCGCTGAGATCAAGCGGGACATGGAGACCGCCCGGCCCATGGACCGGCTGCTGTGCGGCGACGTGGGCTACGGCAAGACCGAGGTGGCCTTCCGGGCCATTATGAAGTGCGTACTGGACGGCAAGCAGGCCGCCATTCTGGTGCCCACCACCGTGCTGGCCCGGCAGCACTACCTGTCGGCCAGGCAGCGCTTTGCCAAGTACCCGGTGGAGATCGACGTGGTGAGCCGGTTCCGTACCGCCGCCCAGATGAAGGAGACCTTAAGGCGGCTGTCGGCGGGGCAGATCGACCTCTTGATCGGCACCCACCGGCTGTTCCAGAAGGATGTGACCTTCAAGGACCTGGGGCTGCTGGTCATCGACGAGGAGCAGCGCTTCGGCGTCCAGCACAAGGAGCGGCTCAAGGAGCTGTCCAAGCAGGTAGACGTGCTTACCCTGTCGGCTACCCCCATTCCCCGCACGTTGAATATGGCCCTCTCCGGCATCCGGGATATGTCCACCCTGGAGGAGCCCCCCATGGACCGCCAGCCGGTGCAGACCTATGTGCTGGAGCACGACTGGGGTGTGCTGATGGACGCCGCCCGCCGGGAGCTGGAGCGCGGCGGCCAGGTGTACTACCTCCACAACCGGGTGGACACCATCACCCGCACCGCCGCCCGCATCAAGGAGATGCTGGGGGAGGACGTGGAGGTGGCGGTGGCCCACGGCAAAATGAGCCAGGAAGAATTGAACGAGGTCATGACCCGCATGAGCGAGGGCGAGGTGGATGTGCTGGTGTGTACCACCATCATCGAGACCGGCATCGACATCGCCAACGCCAACACCCTCATCATTGAGGACGCGGACAAGATGGGTCTGGCCCAGCTCCACCAGATCAGAGGCCGTGTGGGCCGGTCCACCCGCCGGGCCTTTGCCTACCTGACCTACCGGCAGGGGAAGGTGCTCACCGAGGTGGCCTCCAAGCGGCTGGGCGCCATCCGGGAGTTTGCCGAGTTCGGCTCCGGCTTCAAGATCGCCATGCGTGACCTGGAGATCCGGGGCGCGGGCAACATCCTGGGCCCCGAGCAGTCCGGCTTCATGCTCAGCGTGGGCTATGATATGTACCTGCGGCTGCTGGAGGAGGCAGTGCTGGAGGAGCGGGGCGAGCCCATCCCCAAGCGCACCGAGTGCGCCGCCGACCTCAGTGTGGCGGCCTCCATCCCCGACCGGTACGTCCCCTCCCCGGAGGAGCGGATGGACCTGTACCGGCGGATCGCCGCCATCCGCACCGAGGCCGACGCCGACGACGTCACCGACGAGCTCATCGACCGCTACGGCGACCCGCCGAGGACGGTAAACAACCTGATCTCGGTGGCCCTGCTGCGGGCGGCCGCCGCCGAGAACGGGGTGGTGCAGATCCGCCAGCAGGGGGGCGGCCTGCAATTCTACCTGGACGGCTTTGACCTCCAGCGGGTGAGCGCCCTGTGCGCCATGGAGCACTACAAGGGACGGCTGCTCTTCTCCGCCGGAGAGAAGCCCTACCTGGCCCTGCGGCTCAAGAAGGGGGAGGACCCCCTGAAGTGGGGCCGGAAGGTGATGGAGGACTACGGCAAGACCGGGGCGCAAAGCCCGGCAGACCAACCATAAAACAGACAGAAGGGGCCCGGCGCATAGCGCCGGGCCCCTTCTGTATAGGGAAAGAAAGATGGGAATCGTGGATCAGAAGTCGATAATATTGAGGTAGACGTCCACATTGCCGTAGACCAGCTTGGGATCGCCGTTTTCATCGTTGTAGAGCCAGAAGTTTTGATCCAGCGGGAGGTCATCCTTGTGGGTGCCCACAGAGGCATAGACCGGGATGGAGATCTTCACCCAGCCGTCGGTAGCCTTGGTGAAGGTGCCCTCGATCATGTTGTCGGCCCGGCGGTAGCCGTCCTCCATGGTCTGCTCGTCATAGGTCAGAGACAGGCCGTACTCCGCCAGAGCGTCCAGACCAGCCTGGGTACCGATGGGGGAGGAACCCAGCCCGGCCAGGTCCACCTTGGTGTTGGCGGCGGTGAGATCGTCAGCGGTGTAGAAGATGCCGTCATAGAAGGTGTTGATGCCGGCCCATTCCACCTTGTCGCCTACGGCGCCCCACAGGATGATGGGGGCCGCCGCAAATTCACCGGGATCCAGGAACTGGAAACGGAGGGTGCGGGTGATGGGGTCGCCCTTCTTGGGAGTGACGGTGAAGGTCACGTCGGTCTCACCGGCGGCCTTGCACTGGCCCTCCAGGTGGTCGCCCACCAGGGTGATGCCGTCGGGCAGCTGGCCGGAGACCTGCTTGACGGTGAAGCTGTTCTGCTGCTCCTCGGGCAGCCACCAGCGGAACTCATAGCCCACGCCGTTGTACCAGGTCTGCTGGTTGCCGTTTTCGTCGGTATAGGTCTCGGGGGCTACGCTGAGCACATAGTCCACCGCGTCGGGATCATAGGGGGGCAGCACCGACTCAATAACAGCGGTTTGGGTGGAGGCGTCATAGCTGACGGCCTTGCCAAAGGCCTCACTGATGGCCCGGATGGGCACATAGGTGGTGCCGTTGTAGGCAAATACATCCACTTCCTTGCCGTTGACGTCGGTGGGCACAAAGGCCTCGCCGTTGATGGACAGCTTCATGCCGGGGTTGACGGCGATGTTGACCAGATTACCGGCGGCCAGGGCGGCGGTGCCGGTGCCCAGCACCAGGGTCAGAGCTAGGGCGGCCACGCGGGTCTTTTTCTTCATAGAGACACTTCCTTTCGTGAACTGCGGGTTTTGCAAGCTGAAACCAGCATACCACAGTACTGTAAGAAAGTGGTGTGCACCCATGCACACTTGCGTTGGAACCGGTACTGGGGTTAACCCAGCAGGCTGACCCGGCCGGGGCAGGCCGCTTCCGCCGCCGCCGTCATGGACTGGGGCACCAGCACCGTATTGAGCCGGGGCAGGGCGGACAGGGGGGAAAAGTCGGGGAGGGCGGGGCCGTTGAAGCAGAAGGTCTCCAGCAGGTCCGCTTCTGCCAGGGGGGAGAGATCGGTGACGTTGGAAGCAAACAGCCCCAGATTGCGCAGCCGGGGCAGGTCCCCCGCGCCTTCCAGGGAGTTCTGTCCGGCGTGGAGACGCAGGTCCACCACCGGGCAGCCCGCCAGAATGGACAGGTCCTCACAGGGCAGCAGGCCCACGTTGAGAATGGGCAGCTGGTCCCGCTCCACCAGGGCGGCCACCGCCTCCTCCGGCGGCGCCCACAGGGAGAGCTCCTCCAGCAGGGGCAGCGTGCCCAGCACCGACCAGTCTCCGTCGGACACATCGCCGTAGGAGGTGTCGCCGGTCATATCATTCATATAATAGGAGTAGGACGAGGGGTCCTCCAGCACCTCATTACCCAGCAGTGCCAGCCGCTCCACCTGCTCCAGATCGCTGTAGGTGATCTCTCCCAGAGGCCGGTCCAGCTCCTCCCGCACCGCCAGCTCCAGGCAGTAGGAGGAAAATTCCACCGGCTGGGACCCCTGCATTTGGGGAAGAGCCACAGCTCCGGCGGCCCCCAGACACAGGGCCAGGGCACAGACCGCCGCTAAGAGTTTGCGCTGCCTCCCGCGGGCCTTGCCGCCCAGCCCGTCCTTCAGTGCTGCGGCGGTGGGGTAGCGGTCTTCGGGACTGAAGGCAGTGCATTTGCGCAGGACCCCCTTCAGCTGCCGGGATACCGGAGCCGCCTCCAGGCTGTCCCGGTCATAGGAGCCGGTGAGGGTCCAGATCAGGGTGGCACCCAGGGCGTACAGGTCGGTGCGCTCGTCGGTCTGGGCAAAGCCGTATTGCTCGGGGGCGGCGGTGACCGAGCTGCCCATAATGCGGGTGTCGCTGTCCCGGTGAGGCTTGTACTGTCGGGCGATGCCGAAGTCAATGAGCCCCACATCTCCGTCGGGTCCTATGATGATGTTGTCCGGTTTGATGTCCCGGTGGATGATGGGCGGGTCCATCCGGTGGAGCTGGTCCAGCAGGGACAGAAGCTTCAGTCCCATCTGACGGCAGCTTGCCTCGTCACAGGGGCCGGTGCGGTCCAGATAACGGGTCAGAGACTGCCCGGGCAGGTAGCTGCGGACCAGATAGACGGTCTCTTCCTGCCGGAAGCAGTCGGCGGCCAAAGGCACACGGCCCGCCAGAGCGGGGTAGAGCTGGGTGAGCAGCCGGAACTCCTCCTCCAGGTCCTCGCCCCCCTCCCGGGCAATCTTGAGCACATAGGGAGCCTCGTCGCACCGGCGGAGGAGGAGCCACACGCTGCGGCTTTCCCGCTCCGCCAGACAGGCCTCCGGCCGGTACACCAGGGCGATGCGGTCAGGCAGGGCCAGACTGTCCACCACCTGCCGGTAATGATTGCGGAATTCCTCGGTGCGGCTCACAGAAGCCCCCCTTCCCCCAGAGAGAGGAGCAGCTCGTCGGTCTCCTCCAGGGTCAGGTGGTGGGTCAGGCCGTAGAGCACCGCCGCGTCAAACCGGCTGCGGGGATAGAGGGAGGCCCTGCCGCAGCGGGTGAGCAGCTTCTGGGTCTCCTCCTCCCCCAGGTCCAGGGCCAGAGCCAGCCGCAGCAAAAAGGTGCGGGTGGGAGGACGGGTGCCGTTAAAGAGCTGGTAGCCGTAGGACCGCTCCAGATAGCAGGCCCGGATGGCGTCCTTCACCAGCCAGCCCCGCCGCTCCAGCAGGTTGCACAGATAAAAAGTGAAGTCCGGCGGCGTAAAAGCGCCCCCCGCCAGCATGGCGGGATCCGAGGACGAGCGGATGGCATTGCGCAGTTCATCCGTGGTTTTCACAGCGCCCCTCCTTTCTTTATGGGATAGAAACAATTTACAAAAAGGTAACTGTCATCCATTATACTACCCGGTCGGGGACTTGGAAAGAGTGTATCATAGTTTCTCCACCGGCAGGTGTGCGGAATTGCACACTTTTTGCATAAAGAGAATAAGATCCGCGATCTGGAACAGAAAAGGGTAGATCATGCAATTTGTTCACAATTTACTCTTTTTTCTTTTCAGGGGTTATGCTATACTAGGAAACTGAATCAATGTCAACAGCCGCGTTTTGCGCTGTGGAAGATCAGAAAGGTGAAACAATCACATGGGACTGTTGAAAAAGCTGTTCGGCACCAGCTCCGCCAAGGAGCTCAAGGCCATCAAACCCATCGTGGACAAGATCGAGGCCCTGGACGAGGAGTACTCCAAGCTCACCGATGAGCAGCTCAAGGCCAAGACTCCTGAATTTAAAGAGCGTCTGGCCAATGGCGAGACCCTGGACGATATCCTGCCCGAGGCCTTTGCCGCCTGCCGGGAGGCGGCCTGGCGTGTGCTGGGTATGAAGCCCTACTGGGTGCAGCTCATCGGCGGCATCATCCTCCATCAGGGCCGTATCGCCGAGATGAAGACCGGCGAAGGCAAGACCCTGGTGGCCACCCTGCCCGCCTACCTCAACGCCCTGGCCGGCGAGGGTGTCCACATCGTCACCGTCAACGACTACCTGGCCAAGCGTGACTCTGAGTGGATGGGCAAGGTCTACCGCTTCATGGGCCTCACCGTGGGTCTGGTGATCCACGACATCCAGCCCAAGGACCGCAAGGCCTCCTACGCCGCCGACATCACCTACGGCACCAACAACGAGTTCGGCTTCGACTACCTGCGGGACAATATGTGCATCTACGCCACCGAGATGGTGCAGCGGGGCCACGCCTTTGCCATCGTGGACGAGGTGGACTCCATCCTCATCGACGAGGCCCGTACCCCCCTCATCATTTCCGGCCAGGGTGACAAGTCCACCCAGCTGTACACCATTGTGGACGCCTTCGTGGCCCGCCTGAAGGGCCAGCGGGTGGCCAAGGTGGACACCAAGGAGGAAGAGGACCCCGATGTGGACGCCGACTACATCGTGGATGAGAAGGCCCGCACCGTTACCCTCACCGCCCGCGGCATTGCCAAGGCCGAGCAGCAGTTCCAGATCGAGAACCTGGCCGACCCGGAGAACACCACCCTTTCCCACCACATCAACCAGGCCATTAAGGCCCGGGGCCTGATGAAGCGGGATATCGACTACGTGGTGAAGGACGGCGAGGTCATCATCGTGGATGAGTTCACCGGCCGCCTCATGTACGGCCGCCGCTACAACGAGGGTCTCCACCAGGCCATCGAGGCCAAGGAGGGGGTCACCGTGGCCCGGGAGTCCAAGACCCTGGCCACCATCACCTTCCAGAACTACTTCCGCCTGTATCACAAGCTGTCTGGTATGACCGGTACCGCCATGACCGAGGAGGAGGAGTTCGGCACCATCTACTCCCTGGACATTGTGGAGATCCCCACCAACAAGCCCCTGGCCCGCATCGACAACCCCGACGTGGTGTACAAGACCGAGGCCGGCAAATACCGGGCCATCATCAAGCAGATCGAGGAGTGCCACGCCAAGGGCCAGCCTGTGCTGGTGGGTACCATCTCCATCGAGAAGTCCGAGCAGATCTCCGAGATGCTCAGGCGTAAGGGCATCAAGCACAACGTGCTGAACGCCAAGTTCCACGAGAAGGAAGCTGAGATCGTGGCCCAGGCCGGTAAGCTGGGGGCGGTCACCGTGGCCACCAACATGGCCGGCCGTGGTACCGATATTCTGCTGGGCGGCAACGCCGAGTTCCTGGCCAAGGCCGAACTGCGGAAGGCGGGACTGTCCGACGAGCTCATCGCCGAGTCCACCGGCTTTGCCGACACCGACAACCAGGAGATCCTGGAGGCCCGCCGGATGTTCACCGAGGCGGAGGCCAAGTACAAGGACGAGATCAAGGAGGAGGCCGAGAAGGTCCGTGCCGCCGGCGGCCTCTTCATTCTGGGCACCGAGCGCCACGAGTCCCGCCGCATTGACAACCAGCTGCGGGGCCGTGCCGGCCGTCAGGGCGACCCCGGCGAGAGCCGGTTCTTCCTCTCCCTCCAGGACGACATCATGCGTCTGTTCGGCTCCGAGCGGGTCATGGGCATGATGGACCGGCTGGGTGTGGACGAGGACACCCCCCTGGACTCCAAGATGCTGTCCAACGTCATTGAGAACGCCCAGAAGCAGGTGGAGTCCCGGAATTTCCAGACCCGTAAGACGGTGCTGGAGTACGACGACGTGATGAACACCCAGCGTAAGGTCATCTACGAGCAGCGCCGGAAGGTGCTGGACGGAGAGAACCTGAAGGAGGCCGTTCAGACCATGCTGTCCACCGTCATCTCCAACGAGGTGGCGGCCCACATGGGCGAGCTCAAGCACATGGACGCCGAGAACTGGCGGGAGGTGTGCGCCCAGTTTAGAGGGATGTTCCTGAATCCCGACGAGTTCAAGTTCGATGACGCCGAACTGGAGAAATACACCGCCTCCCAGCTGGAGGAGCTGCTGCTGGACAAGGCCACCCAGGTCTACAGCAAGAAGGAAGCCGAGCTGGGCGAGCCCCTCATGCGTGAGCTGGAGCGGGTGATGATGCTCCGGGTGGTGGACGAGTACTGGATGGACAACATCGACGCCATGCAGGAGCTGCGTCAGGGCATCGGCCTGCGGGCTTACGGCCAGAACGACCCCGTGGTGGAGTACAAGCGGGAAGGCTACGAGATGTTCGAGCGCATGATCGCCGCCATCCAGGAGGAGACCCTCCGCCGGATCTTCCTGGCCCGGGTGCAGGTGGGCTCCACCGTCAAGCGCGAGCGGGTGGCCAAGGTCACCGGCGAGAGCGCCGGCGCCGACGGCACCGTAAAGAAGCAGCCCGTCAAGAAGGGCAAGAAGCCCGGCCGCAACGATCCCTGCCCCTGTGGCAGCGGCAAGAAGTACAAGAAGTGCTGCGGGATGCACGAAGAGGACTGAGGACCGTCCAGGGGGTATCCCAAAAGTGAAGTGTGGCTGCGCTGGACTTCCATCGGAGGCGCCCCCGGCGCCTCCGACCCCCTAGATACAAAACCGCCGCGCCGCGTTGCGGCACAACGGTTTTGATACCCCCGGTTTCGCGCCCCGCGGCGCGGGTCGTGGTGTTTTTCCGAAAAATAAATTTCCGGAAAAACGGATTTCGATTTCCGCATGGAGGGCCCCATGAATATCATCGAACACAACAAAAACGGCCTGGTGTACCTGGCCTCCGAGGGCTTTGAGGCCGCCGGCGGGGTGGTCCACGGCTTTTCGACCCGGCTGGGCGGGGTGTCCCAGGGGATCTACGACTCCCTCAACCTGAGCATGAACCGGGGGGACGATCCGGCCAAAGTGGCGGAGAATTACCGCCGCTTCTGCGCCGCCATCGGCGCCGATGTGAAGGGTGTGGTGTGCGCCAGCCAGGTCCACGGGGACACGGTGCGCTCCGTCACCACCGCCGACCTGGGCATTGCCCTGGATGAGCCGGAGCCCTGGCAGGCCGACGGCCTGGTCACCGACATCCCCGGCGTGGTGCTCACCGTCTTTACCGCCGACTGCCTGCCCATTCTGCTCTACGACCCGGTGCGCCGGGTGGTGGGGGCGGTCCACGCCGGTTGGCGGGGCACCGCTCTGGGCATCGCCGCCAAGGCGGTGGAGCGGATGGTGGATTGCTACGGCTGCGACCGGCTGGACATTCTGGCCGCCATCGGCCCCGGCATCTCCAAGTGCTGCTTTGAGACCCACGAGGACGTGCCCAACGCTATGACCGAGGCCATGGGGGCCTCCGCCCTCCACTGCATCCAGGTGCTGCCCACCGGCAAGTTCCATGTGGACCTGAAGGCTCTCAACGCCAAGCGGCTGGAGAACGCCGGTCTGGACCCCGAGCACATCGCCGTGTCCGGCGACTGTACCGCCTGCCTGCCGGAGAAATACTGGTCTCACCGGGTTACCAAGGGCGAACGGGGCAGCCAGGCTGCAATGATCGCAATCATCTAGGGGGTATCCAATACCCCCTAGATACGAGCCTGCGTGCCGGCGAAACGCCGACGACTTGGCTCGATACCCCCGGTTTCGCGCTCGTGGCGCGGGTCGGGGTGTCTTTCCGGGAAGTGAATTCCCGGAAAGACATTTTTTTATACCGCAAACAGACAAGGAGGGGCTGCCCTTGAACAAACGA
This sequence comes from Flavonifractor sp. An9, assembly GCF_002161245.1. Lineage (NCBI taxonomy): Bacteria > Bacillati > Bacillota > Clostridia > Eubacteriales > Oscillospiraceae > Flavonifractor > Flavonifractor sp. An9. Next base: position 19,581 of record NZ_NFHC01000007.1, on the reverse strand, counting down.
ATACCACTGCGGCTGGCGGCTTTGGGGGCCGCCCTCTGCCTGGTCCTGGCGGGCTGTACTGGCGGGCTGGAGCCGGAGGTTACCCCCACGCCGGAACCCACCGTCTCCGCCGCCCCAACCTCTGAGACGGCGGAATTTACCCTGGCCTGCTACCCTCAGGCCGGATTCCATCCCATTACCGGCGGCAACCGCACCAATCTGTCTCTGGGTGGGCTGATGTATGAGGGCCTGTTTGCCCTGGATCAGCAGTTTGAGGTCAGTCAGGTGCTGTGTTCCGGTTATACCGCCTCGGAGGATGGGCTGACCTGGACCTTCACCCTGCGCTCCGGCGTCACCTTTTCCGACGGCAGCCCCCTCACCTCGGCGGAGGTGGTTTCCTCTCTGGAGACCGCCCGCACCAGCGCCCTTTACTCCGCCAGGTTTACCGACATTGGCGCCATCACGGCGGGAGAGGGAACGGTGACCATGACCCTGACCCGGGCCAACGGGTCCCTGCCAGCCCTGCTGGACATCCCCATCGTCAAGGAGACCGGCGGCACCCCGCTGGGCACCGGGCCCTATGTGCTCACCGGCAGCGGCAACGACCTGTCCCTCACCGCCAACGGAAGCTGGTGGCAGGGGGAGAAGCTGCCGGTGGACACCATTCCCCTCCAGGCCATTCAGGAGGCCGACGATTTGATCCACGCCTTCGACACCAAGGAGATCTCCCTGGTGTCCACCGACCTGACCGCCACCAATGCCCTGGGCTTCTCCGGCTCCTTTGATACCCTGGATTATCCCACCTCCACCATGGTGTATGTGGGCTTTAACACCGTCAGCGGCCCCTGCGCCGACGCCGGGGTGCGGAAGGCCTTGCTGCGGGCCTTTGACCGGGAGTCGGTATCCACCGCCATCTTCTCCCGCCACGCCCAGCCTGCCGCCCTGCCGGTCCACCCCGGCAGCGCCCTCTACCATGAGGATCAGGCCTCCGCCCTCAGTTACTCCTCCCAGGCGGTGGCCGAGGCTCTGACCGCCGCGGGCTGGACCGCCACCGACAGCGGCTGGGTCAACGGGCGGCAGACCCTCAGCCTGGAGCTGGTAGTGTCCGCCGAAAATCAGGACCGGGTGGCGGCAGCTCAGCATCTGGTCAACGGCCTCAACGATCTGGGCATCCGGGCCACCCTCACCAAGCTGGACTGGGACGCCTATGTCTCCGCCCTTCAGAGCGGCAACTTTGACCTCTACCTGGGGGAGGTGCGGCTTACCGCCGACTTTGATCTCACCGCCCTCATCACCGCCGGAGGCTCCCTCAACTACGGAGGTTACAGCGACACTCAGGCCGCCCAGCAGCTCCAGACCTATCGGGCCACCAACGGCCAGAGTCGGGACCTGAGCGCCCGTCAGCTCTACGCCCGGCTGGCGGAGGAGCCACCCTTCGCGGTGATCTGCTTCAAAAACTGGTCCGTGCTCTCCCAGTGGAACGCCGTCTCCAATATGACGCCCACCCAGCAGAATCTGTTCTTCCAGTTTGCCTATTGGGAGATCGCACAATGAATCCAGCGGCCCCCGCATCACGCGGGGGCCGCTTCCGTTTGCGAAAAAAGCCTCGCAGAGTTCGCGCCCGCAGGCGCGAATAAAGTCAAATCCGTTTTCAGCCGCGACCTGTGCGTGGATGAAAACACTTCTCAGGCTGCAAGTGTGGGGCCTGTCCGCCTCCAGCGGACAGGCCCTGCGCGCGGCAGACTGCACCCCCCTCGAAAAAGTGGTGTGCCACTTTTTCGACAGTCTCCAGCGGCCCCCGCATCACGCGGGGGCCGCTTTTTGCGTGTCCGCCCCGCCAGGTTTCCCCCAATTCCGGGGGACGGGCCTGCTATAATGTATCCAAAAGCTGGAAAACAAACAGGCGAGGAGCGGTCACCATGACACAGTGGTATGCGTACAGCGCCAAGCAGGCGCTGGAGGAATTGAGAAGCAATCAGGGCGGACTGACCGGGGCGGAGGCCGCCCGGCGGCTGGTGGCTCACGGGCCCAACAAACTGGCCCACAAAAAGGACAAGTCCTTCCTGGTCCGGCTGCTGGGCCAGCTGAAGGACCCCATGATTTTGGTGCTGCTGGCGGCAGCGGCCCTGTCCCTGTGGGCCAGCGGGGGAGAGGACTGGCTGGACGCCGCCATCATTCTGGGCATCGTGGCGGTGAACGCCATTATCTCCCTGTCCCAGGAGGACAGCGCCCGCAAGGCTCTGGAGGCATTGAGCCAGATGTCCGCCCCGGCGGCCCACGCCCTGCGGGACGGGGTGCTGACCCGGGTGGAGGCGGACAGGCTGGTGCCCGGCGACGTGATCCGCCTGGAGGCGGGGGATCTGGTGCCCGCCGACTGCCGCATTCTGGAGGCCGCCGGCCTCCAGGCCGACGAATCCGCCATGACCGGCGAGTCCGCCCCGGTGAATAAGGGGGCCCTGGGACCCCTCCCCTCCGACACCCCTTTGGCAGAGCGGCGCAATATGCTCCTCTCCGCCACGGTGGTCACCCGGGGTCGGGCCACCTGCCTGGTGGCCGCCACCGGAATGGACACCGAGGTGGGTCGTATTGCCGGTCTCTTGATGGATAAGGGGGAAAGCGAAACACCTTTACAGAAGAAAATGGGGGAGATTTCCAAGACCCTGTCCTTCCTGTGCCTGTGCGTGTGCGCGGTGATGTTTGGGGTGGGGCTGCTCCAGGGGCGGAATCTGCTGGAAATGTTCCTGACTGCCGTATCTCTGGCGGTGGCCGCCATCCCCGAGGGCCTGCCCGCCATCATTTCCATTGTGCTGGCCCTGGGGGTAAGCCGCATGGCCAAGCGGCGGGCCATCGTCAAAAAGCTGCCGGCGGTGGAAACTTTGGGGTGTGCCGGGGTGATCTGCTCGGACAAAACAGGAACCCTGACCCAGAATAAGATGACGGTAGTGGATATCTGGACCCCCGCCCAGGGGGAACGGGATCTGGCCCTTACCATCGGGGCCCTGTGCGGCGACGCCGAGCTGAGCTGGAAGGGGAAAAACCCGGTATGCACCGGCGATCCCACCGAGGCCGCCCTGGTGGAGGCGGCAGCACGGGCCGGACTGGATAAGAATAAATTGGGGGAGGAATGGCCCAGAAAAGGGGAAATTCCCTTTGATTCGGAACGAAAACTTATGACGACCGTACATAGTAGGCCGGGCGGTGGATACCGGGTGATGGTAAAGGGCGCCCCCGACGTGCTGGCCCGCCGGTGCCGGTTGGCTGAGAGCGCCCTGCGGCGGATCATCGCCCGGAATGAGGCCATGGCGGGCAAGGCGCTGCGGGTGCTGGGGGTGGCCTACAAGGATGTGGAGGTACAGCCCCGCAGTCTGGACAGCGACAGCCTGGAGCAGGGCCTCACCTTTGTGGGACTGCTGGGCATGATGGACCCGCCCCGGCCGGAGGTCCGCCGGGCGGTGGACCAGTGCTACAAGGCGGGGGTGCGGCCGGTGATGATTACCGGCGACCACAAACTCACCGCCGTGGCGGTGGCCAAAGAGCTGGGCATCTGCCGGGAGGGGGACCGTGCTCTCACCGGGGAGGACCTGGACTTTCTGCCCCAGCCCGCTCTGGAGGAGGAAGTGGACAAATTTGCCGTGTATGCCCGGGTGTCGCCGGAGCACAAGCTGCGTATCGTCCAGGCCTGGCAGGCCAGGGGGAAGGTGGTGGCCATGACGGGGGACGGCACCAACGACGCCCCTGCCCTCAAGGCCGCCGACATCGGCTGCGCCATGGGCAAGGGGGGTACCGACGTGGCCCGCGGCGCGGCGGACATGATCCTCACCGACGACAACTTCGCTACCATCGTCTCGGCGGTGGAGGAGGGAAGAGGGATCTACGCCAACATCAAGAAAGCCATCCACTATCTGCTCTCCTGCAACATCGGGGAGATTCTGACCATTGCTCTGGCCACCCTGTTCCGGTTCCCGGAGATGCCCCTGGCCCCGGTCCAGCTGCTGTGGCTCAATCTGGTCACCGACTCTCTGCCCGCCCTGGCCCTGGGGGTGGAGCCGGTGGAGCCGGGGGTGATGGACCGGCCGCCCCGGCAGGTGGGGGAGTCCCTCTTTGCCCACGGCTTTGCCTTCCGGCTGGCCTGGCAGGGGGTAATGGTGGGGGTCCTCACCCTGGCGGCCTATGTGCTGGGGGCCTGGGTGCTGCCGGGCTGCTCCCTGGCGGCGGGCAACACCATGGCCTTCGCTACCCTGACCCTGTGTCAGCTCTTCCACGCCTTTGACGTGCGCAGCGAGGAGGCGTCCCTCCTTCGGCTGGGGGTGACCTCCAACCCGGCTATGAACAAAGCCTTTTTGATCGGCCTTGCCATGCAGCTGGCGGTGCTGCTGGTGCCCCCGCTGCAAACGGTATTCTCTACCGTGTCCCTGTCCCCCCGGGCCTGGGGGGTGGTGGCCGGTTTGGCGGTAACGCCGGTGGTGGTGTGCGAGGCGGCCAAGGCCTTCCGCCGCAGCCATAAGCCGGGCAAGCGGGTGAGTGCCGCCAAGGCGGCGGCGGGCCGGTAGCGCAAAAAAATCAAAATTACCCCTTGACAAAGAGAAAACGGGGCGGTATACTATGCCAAACTAAATCGTCAAACCGATGAGAAAGAGGAGTAGTCCGGTATCAAGGCCTCACAGAGAGTCGCGGGTGGTGGGATCGCGGCAGGCGGCGTCCGGGTGAATGGACTTTTGAGGGCTTTGCGAAAGGGAAACCGAGTAGCGCGACGGGGACTCCACCCGTTATCAGGGGAGCGTGTGCTGGCAGGCACGCGAAAGTGAGCGGGCGCATTGTTTGAATGCGTCAATCCGGGTGGCACCGCAGAGGTTTTTATCACGCCTTTGTCCCAGAGAATCTTTGGGACGAGGGCGTTTTTTCATGCCTGCCTTGCAGAAAAAATTCATGCCCTCTCCCGCAAAACCAAACTTGAAGGAGTGCATGAACATGACCAAGATCCCTCACCGCCTGTACCTCACCGAAGACCAGATGCCTCAGCGTTGGTTCAACCTGCGCTCCGCCATGGCGGAGCAGCCCGACCCCATGCTTCACCCCGCCACCCTCCAGCCCCTGGGGGTGGACGATCTGGCCCCCATCTTCTGCACCGAGCTTGCCAAGCAGGAGCTGGACGGCACCACCGAGTTTATCGACATCCCGGAGGAGATCCAGGAGGTCTACAAGATGTACCGGCCATCTCCTCTGATCCGGGCCTACAACCTGGAGAAGGCCCTGGGCACCCCGGCTAAAATCTATTATAAGTTTGAGGGCAACAACACCTCCGGCTCCCACAAGCTCAACTCCGCCGTGGCCCAGGCCTACTACGCCAAGCAGCAGGGCCTCACCGGCGTCACCACCGAGACGGGAGCCGGTCAGTGGGGCACCGCCCTCAGCGAGGCCTGTTCCTACTTCGGGCTGACCTGCGACGTATTTATGGTGAAGTGCTCCTACGAGCAAAAGCCTTTCCGCAAGGCGGTGATGGGGGTGTTTGACGCCGACGTCACCCCGTCTCCCTCCAACCTCACCGAGGTGGGCCGCAAGATCCTGGCGGAAAATCCGGGCACCACCGGCAGCCTGGGCTGCGCCATCTCCGAGGCGGTGGAGGCCGCCCTCAACAGCAATGGCAAGAAGCGCTATGTGCTGGGCAGCGTGCTCAACCAGGTGCTCCTCCACCAGTCCATCATCGGCCTGGAGTCCAAGATCGCCATGGAGCAGCTGGGGGAGTACCCCGACGTGGTGGTGGGCTGCGCCGGCGGCGGCTCCAACCTGGGGGGACTCATCGCCCCTTTTATGGCCGACAAGCTGAAGGGCGTGAAGAACCCCCGCATTGTGGCGGTGGAGCCCGCCTCCTGTCCCTCCCTCACCCGGGGCAAGTACGCCTATGACTTCTGCGACACCGGTAAGGTGACCCCCCTGGCCCGGATGTACACCCTGGGCTGCGGCTTCATCCCCTCCGCCAACCACGCAGGAGGCCTGCGCTACCACGGCATGAGCCCCGTCCTGTCCAAGCTGTACCACGACGGATATATGGAGGCGGTGGCCTACGAGCAGACCAAGGTCTTTGAGGCGGCGGTGCTCTTTGCCAAGCAGGAGACCATCCTGCCCGCCCCCGAGTCGGCCCACGCCATCAAGGGAGCCATCGACGAGGCCCTCAAGTGTAAGGAGAGCGGCGAGGCCAAGACCATCCTCTTCGGCCTCACGGGCACCGGCTACTTTGATATGACTGCTTATGAGAACTACCTCACCGGCAAGATGACCGACTATATTCCCACCGACGAGGATCTGCAAAAGGGCTTTGACTCCCTGCCTGACATTCCTCAAAATAAAGGGATTTGACCGGACGGGCCAGCTGCAAGAAATTGGCGGCTGGCCCGTTTTTTGTTGAAAAATGTATGATATAGGATGAGATGTAAGGAGAATTCTTACGAAATGGATACATTTACCGGGTAGCACTTGATTTTGACAAAGAGATACGCTAAACTAGATGCGGTCAGGCCAAAGAAAAATGGCTTGATGTTGGTAGAATAGAAATAAGGAGCGTGAGACAAATGAAAAGAAAGATGCTATCCATTGCGATGGCGCTGGCCATGATGCTGTCGCTGCTGCCGGTAACGGCGCTGGCGGCGGAGCCTAAGCCTGCGGATGGGGCCCCCACAGCCAGCGGCACATACTTCTTTGCCAATGGTACGCCCATCACTATCACGGCCGCGGCGCCGGAGAATGGAACGGCGGCGACATTCAATGATTTCACCGCCACGGGCGAAAGCGCCTACATCAGTTGGGATGACAACGGCACGACCAAATACATAGGTGTTGACGCGGCTAAATATGTCAATGTTTTTGGCGGCGCCGATGGCCGGACGGAGGCGGTGTCGGTGGAAAGCACCAGCATCACCATGACCGGCGGCACGATCTGGAGACTGTTCGGCGGCAACTACGGAGAAGAGGGCTCTACGACAGATTACTGCTCCGTTGTGACGGGAGATGTGAACATTTCCCTTTCCGGCGACGCCGTTGTGAAGGATCTTCTTCACGGAGCGGGTGCCCGCAATACCTGCGTAAACGACACCATAACCATGGAGTTTGACGGTGTTGACCTCTCTGATCCCAGTAACATGCTCTATGTCAACGGCGGATCCTGGGGAAACGGATATGAAGGGACACGCAATATTGCGGACGGCACTATGGGTACCGAAGCTGTGGCAAATAAGGTCGTCATTAAAGCCGAAGACAGCAAGTTCTACCTGCTCGGCGGCGGCGGCAGCGGCAGCACCAAGGTGTGTTCCAGCAGCGTGACGCTGAATAATTGTGAGCTGAGCAACCTCTACCTTGGCGGCATCAACGGCGAAGTGGAGAACTCCTCCATCGTGGCCACCGGCTGCACCATCGAGGATTTCTCCGCCACAAACCGTGGCTTTGTGGGCACGGCCAATGTGGATCTGAATGACTGCGATATTACCGGAAAGCTGAATTTCGGCGCGGCCAACGGCTGCTTTAGCACTGACTCTGGTACGCCGGACGGCAGTGGTGTTACAGGTTCCTCGGTTTGGAACATCGACGAAGCTACCAACGTAACTGCTGCGCAGATTACTCCCCTGGTCGTCCGCACCGGGAGTTCCAGCAATGCCACCTATGCTACCACCTACGAAAACCTGACCATCCAGAAGGCGGGAACTCCGATTTCCGCAGCGATCAGTGACTTTTCTCCGGTGTACACTAGTAGTGGTACCCCGTCTGTAACATTGAACACTTTCTCCGTGCCTGAGGGAAGTGCGCTGAAACTCAGCGGTGTGACCGCAACGGTGGCGGAGAACAATACGCTTACCAATGTGGGTACTATCGACATGGATGCTGCGTCCAAGTTGACTGTGGATACCGGCGCGACCTTTAAGCAGCTCGGTACTGTGAACGGTGGCGATGTTGTTGCTGAAGAGGGTGGAACCATCAACGATGACTATGTCGCCCGCATCGGCACCACAGGCTATAATACTCTCCAGGATGCCGTTGACGCGGTGACCACGACTGAGAATACGACGATTACTCTGCTGAAAGATACTGCCGGCGCTGGCGTAGTCGTGAATGGCACCGTGAAGAGAAATCTTACTTTTGACCTGGGCGGACATACCTATACAATCACCAGCGGCGTAGGTTCTGCCGGTACTGAGACCAACGGGTTCCAGCTAATCAAAAATAACAACATTACCTTTAAGAACGGGACCATTGCCGCGGATCCTGAGGAGGGACAGCAAGTCAAGATCCTGATCCAGAACTATTCCAACCTCACCCTGGAAAATGTCACGCTGGACGGCACCGGCATGACGGATTATACCGGCCTCAACTACACCCTGTCCAACAACAACGGTGAAATCAACCTGAACACCGGGACAACGATTATCCCCCGTACAGATGATGATATCGCCATGGATGTCTGCTGGGCGGCAAGTTATGAGGATGGCGCCCGCGTGACTGTAAATGAGGGTGCAATTGTTGAAGGTAATGTGGAACTTGGCCTGTGGGGTCAGGATGCATATGAGGGGAATCAGAGTGTTCTGACCGTCAACGGCGGTACCATCACCGGAGATCTGATAATTGGGAAGCAGACCAACTCTGATGATGAGTTGCAGCAGGTCGTGGAAAGCCTTAAGCCGAATATTACCATCAACGGTGGCTCCTTTGGCGCCAGCGTGGACAAATTTATTGACGACACAGATAGAGCCGCCGCCAAGGTGCAGAGCGGTGACACCCACAGCTACTACACCACCATGGAAGCTGCCCTGGAGGCTGCCCAGCAGGGCGACAGCATCACCGATCTGAAGGCGACCACCACCACGCACACCCTGACCTTGAAGTACAACGACAACGCCACCGCGGATTCTGTGTATACGGTGGAGGAGAACACCAAGGTTCCCCTGCCCACGCCCAGCCGGGACGGCTATGTGTTCCTGGGTTGGTATGACGCCGACGGCAACAAGGTGGAGAGCCCCTACGCCGTCAGCAAGACGGAGACCCTCACTGCCCAGTGGAGCGTGATTTCTTCCGGTACCTCCTACGCCATCACCGTGAGCAAGGCAGACAACGGCACCGTTACCGCCAGCCGGACCCGTGCCAACAAGGGTCTGACCATTACCCTGACCGTGAAGGCTGACGAGGGCTACAAGCTGGATACCATCACCGTCACCGACAAGAACGGCAATGAGCTCAAGCTCACCGACAAGGGCGACGGCAAGTATACCTTCACCATGCCCGCTTCCGCTGTCACCGTGGAAGCCTCTTTCACCAAGGACGACACCCCTGTGGATACCGGCCTGCCCTTCACCGACGTGAAGGCCGACGACTGGTTCTATGACGCGGTGAAGTATGTCTACGACAACAAGCTGATGGACGGCACTTCCTCCACCACCTTCGCCCCCCTCATGACCACCAACCGGGCCATGATCGTCACCATCCTGTGGCGTCAGGCGGGCAGCCCTGTGGTCAACTACGCCATGAACTTCAGCGATGTGGAGAGCGGCGTGTGGTACACCGAGGCGGTCCGCTGGGCGGCTGCCGAGGGCATCGTCAAGGGCTACAGCGACACCGTGTTTGCCCCCGATGACACCGTGACCCGTGAGCAGCTGGCCACCATCCTGTACCGCTATGCCGGGTACAAGGAGTACGACGTGTCCGCCAAGGGCGACCTGACTGCCTTCGCCGACGGCAGCACCGTGTCCACCTGGGCGGCCGACGGCATGACCTGGGCGGTTGGCGCCCAGCTCATCACCGGCAAGGACGGCGGCAAGCTGGATCCCACCGGCACCGCCACCCGCGCTGAGGTTGCCACCATCCTCATGCGCTTCTGCGAGAACGTGGCAAAGTAAGAAGCAATACTATCCGGACCGCCGCGGGATATCTCCCCGCGGCGGTCTTTTTGTGCGCGGCACGAAAACGCAGGAGAAAGAAGGGGGATTGCCCCGCTATAAGGGGAAATATTGTTCCGATTCCTATGGAAATACCTTGTATTCTCCGAAACTATCCGGTATAATAAAAGAGCAACCGCCGCTGCGCGGCATCAATGGAAAGGTGAGGGATCATCCCATGGAATTGAAGAATTTTGACAATATCATCAGCCGTGTTCCCAAGCTGAATGCTCCTCTGCGCGTGGTCCTGGCCGGTTCTGACGGCGAGAATATGCTCCGCGGCCTGTTCCAGGCTCAGAAGGAGGGCTTTGTGCAGCCTGTGCTGGTGGGCGACCGGGCCCGTACCATGGTGCAGCTGGAGAAGCTGGGCCTGGACAAGGAGCCCTACACCATGGTGGACACCGCTCCCGGCCACAACGTGACCCAGGCCGCCATCGACGTGATCCACTGCGGCGAGGGCGACATCCTCATGCGTGGCAATATGCCCACCCGCGACTTCCTGATGCCCGTGCTGGACAAGAAGAACGGCCTGCGGACCGAGCGCCTCATGAGCCATGTGTCTCTGGCCTCCATCCCCGAGTATCCCAAGCTGCTGGCTCTGTCCGACATGACCATCATCGTCAGCCCCAACCCCACCCAGAAGAAGGCCATCATCAAGAATACCGCCGACGCCCTGAAGGCTTTCGGCTATGAGAATCCCAAGCTGGCTCTGATGGCCCTGGTGGAGAACGTCAACTTCCATATGCCCGACACCATCGAGGCCCAGCGCCTGGTGAGCGAGCAGAAGCAGCACCCCTTCGCCGACTGCGAGCTGTGGGGCCCCATCTCCTACGACCTCATCATCTCCAAGGAGGCCTGCCGGCTGAAGAACTACGAGTGCCCCTGGTCCGGCGGCGGCTTCGACGGCATCATCGCTCAGGACCTGATCGCCGGCAACATCCTGGTGAAGAGCTGGCTCATCCACGCCCACGCCACCACCTGCGGCGCCGTGGTGGGCGCCAAGGTGCCCATCGCTCTGACCTCCCGCTCCGCCAAGGCGGAGGAGAGCTTCCTGTCCCTGGTGTTCTGCGCCGTCCTCAACGAGTGGCGCAAGACCCAGCAGGGCAAGTAATTTCCTTACATACGGCACAAAAGGCCGGCGCGTCAGCGCCGGCCTTTCTGCGTGGATGGGGGATACGGCGGGCGGCCATAAAGGCCGCCCCTACAGGGTGAAGCACAAAAAGGGCCTGCTGCAAAATAGAATACAGCTGTCATTCTGAGCCCCAGCGGGGCGAAGAATCTTCCTGTGGCAGACAAACTGGCAGAAAAGATCCGACCCTGACGCTCAGGATGACAAAATGGGGACCTGCTGCAAACTGCGCAGCCGGTACAAAGACCCGTCATTCCGAGAAAAACGGCCGCCCGGTGGGCGGCCGTTTTTCGTGGGAATCCGCCCCTTTTGCCGGGGAAACGGATTGCCACGCCAGTGTGCGCACTGGCTCGCAATGACAGGCTTGTGTAAGACAGCGGTTTTGCAGCAGACCCTTCTGCTTACTTCAGGTGAGAGAAGTCGTGCTTCTTGGGACGGGCGTGATAGTGGGTGTGGAGCAGCTCGTGAGAGCGGTGGGACAGAGGCGCGCCGAAGAACTCCTCATAGATGGTCTTGATCTCCGGGTTGTCGTGGCTCTTACGCAGAGGCAGGGACCGGTCGATCTCGTACAGGGCCTTGATGCGGGCGTCCCGGACGGCGTTGTTGGTGCCGATGGGCTGACCGCCGCCGCCGATGCAGCCGCCGGGGCAGGCCATGATCTCAATGAAGATGTAGTCGGCCTCGCCGCTCTCCACACGGCGGATGATCTCCTCGGCGTTCTTCAGGCCGTTGGCGATGGCCACCTTCAGCGGGGTGCCGTTGAGGTCGATGGTGGCCTCCTTGATGGCGTTGACGTCGTTGCGCACCGCCTCAAACTCCAGGCGGGGCAGGGTCTGGCCGGTATACACCTCGTACGCAGTACGCAGGGCGGCCTCCATCACGCCGCCGGTGGCGCCGAAGATGGCGCCGGCGCCGGAGCCGATGCCCAGGGGGGAGTCAAACTCGCTCTCGGGCAGCACGGACAGGTCCAGGCCCTCGTAGCGGATCAGCTTGGCCAGCTCGCGGGTGGTGAGGACGTAGTCCACGTCCCGGTAGCCGTCCCGGCCCAGCTCAGGACGGGAGGCCTCGTACTTCTTGGCGGTACAGGGCATGACGGACACGGACACGATATCGTGGGGGTCCCAGCCCATCTTCTGAGCGTAGTAGGTCTTGACCACGGCGCCGAACATCCCCTGGGGGCTCTTGGCGGTGGACAGGTTGTCGCACAGCTCGGGGTGATGCTTCTCCATGTAGGTGACCCAGCCGGGGGAGCAGGAGGTGATCATGGGCAGCTTGCCGCCGTTCTTGATACGGTCCAGCAGCTCGCTGCCTTCCTCCATGATGGTCAGGTCGGCGGTGAAGTTGGTGTCGAACACCTTGTCAAAGCCCATCATCTTCAGGGCGGTGACCATCTTGCCGGTGACGATGGCGCCGGGCTCCAGGCCGAACTCGTCGCCCAGGCCCACGCGGACGGAGGGAGCCACCTGGACCACAACGTGCTTGCGGGGGTCCTGAATGGCGCGGACCACATCGTTGGTGTTGTCCACCTCCACGATGGCGCCCACCGGGCACACCAGGGAGCACTGGCCGCACAGGACGCAGTCGGTCTGGTCCATGGGCAGGTCAAAGGCGGTGGTGATCTTGAAGTCGCCGGAGCGGTTGGCGGCGGTGAGGGCGGCGCAGCCCTGGACCTCGGCGCACACCTTCACGCAGCGGCCGCACTTGACGCACTTGGAGGGGTCCCGCACGATGGAGGGATTGTCGATGCGCAGGGGCTCGTTGGAGGAGATGTCGGGCAGCTCGGGCAGCAGGCGGTTGAACCGGCGGCACAGCTTCTGCAGCTCGCAGTTGCCGTTGCGGGCGCAGGACAGGCAGTTCTGCTTGTGGTCGGCCAGAATCAGGTCCAGCACGCCCACCTGGGCGTCGTACACCTTCTTGGTGTCGGTAAAGACCTCCATGCCCTCCCACACCACGGTGGAGCAGGCGGCCAGCAGCTTGCGCTGGCCGGTGACCTCCACCATACACATCCGGCAGTGGGCCTTGATGGTCTGGTCGGGATGGTAGCACAGATGGGGGATATCAATGTTCAGCATCTTGGCCGCCTCGATGATGCGGGTGCCGGCGGGCACCTCCAGCGGCATATGGTTGATGGTAAGATGTACCGTATTGCTCATCGGACCGCGACCTCCTCTTTGACGGCAAAGACTTCAGGGAAGCGCTTCATGGCGGACAGCAGGGCGGATTGAGCCGTCTCGCCCAGGCCGCACAGGGAAGCGCAGGACATGATGTCGGCGAACTTCTTCAGGGTGTCCACATCCTTCTGGGTGTGCTCGCCGGCGGCCACCTTATCCAGCAGCATGGCGATGTGGCGGTTGCCCTCCCGGCAGGGGGTGCACTGGCCGCAGCTCTCGTGGGAGAAGAACTCCTGGGTCATCCGCAGGAAGCCGATGACACTGGTGCGCTCGTCCACCACCAGCACGGCGCCCGAGCCGATGGCAGTCAGGTCGGCCTGCCGCATTCCCTTGTAGGTGTAGGGGGTGTCCAGCTGGGAGGGAGCGCAGATCCGGCCGGAAGCGCCGCCCAGCTGCACCAGGCGCAGGGGATACTCGGGGTTCTCCATACCGCCGGCCAGGTCGTAGATGATCTCCCGGATGGTGATGCCGAAGGGCACCTCAAACACGCCGGGGTTCTTCACGTTGCCGGAGACAGAGATCATCTTGGTGCCGGGGCAGTCCTCGGTGCCCTGGCTCTTGTAGTAGCCCTCGTCGTCCAGCAGCAGGGGGGGCACCAGGGAGAGGGACTCCACGTTGTTGACGCAGGTGGGCAGGTGGAACACGCCGCACTGCTTGATGAAGGGGGGCTTCATCCGGGGACGGCCCGCCTTGCCCTCGACGGACTCGGCCAGAGCGGAGCCCTCGCCGCAGACGTAGGCGCCGGCGCCGGAGTAGAGGTGGATGCGGTAGTTCAGGCCGGAGCCCAGGATATCGTCGCCCAGGTAGCCGGCCTCCTCGCACTGGGCGATGGCGGACAGCAGGCGGGGACGCAGGTGGGAATACTCCTCACGCATATAGATGTAGCCGTTGTCGGCGCCCACGGACCAGCCGGCAATGATCATGCCCTCCAGCAGCTGGAAGGGATCGTTGGTCAGCAGCTCCCGGTCCTTGAAGGTGCCGGGCTCGCCCTCGTCGGCGTTGCACACCACGCACTTGTGCTTGCCCTTGACCTCACGGGCCTGGCGCCACTTCTTGCCCATGTCGTAGGCGGCGCCGCCGCGGCCCTGAACGCCGTTGGCGGCCAGCACGTCGGCGATCTCGTTGCCGTCCATGGTCAGAGCCTTGCGCAGGGCGGTGAAGCCGCCGATGGACTCGTAGCTCTTCAGGCTGTCCGGATCGTACTTCCCGAAGTTACGGGTGATAAAACAGACTTTCTTGCTCATACCGGCACCCCCTTAATTGAGCTGCTGGAGCATATCCAGGATACGCTCCTCGCTGTCCAGATGGCCGTACACCACGCCGTTGACCCGCACGGCGGGGGACACGTCACAGGCCCCGAAGCAGGGGACCTTCTCGATGGAAAAGCGGCCGTCGTAGGTGACCTCGCCCACCTCCAGGTTGAGCAGGCGCTTGAGGGTCTCCACCAGAGTGTCGCTGTCCTTCACCCGGCAGGGGGCGGAGTTGCACACCTCCAGAGTGAACTTGGCCCGGGGCTTGGAATGGAGCGCGGTGTAGAAGGAGATGACATCGTAGACCTGAGTGGGCTTGACGCCAAGCTTCTCGGCCACATAGTAGGCGGCGGACTCAGGGATGTAGTGCCGCTCCACGGCGGCCTCCACGTCCAGCAGGATACCCACCAGCTGGGTGGCGTCCCCGTTGTGGGCGGAGATGATGCCGTCGATCTTGTCCGCCAGCTCCTTGTCTAGAACGTCGGCGGCTTGGGTAAAGGGCTTCATAGGGGCTCCTCCTCTTTGTTAGAATTGCTCCACCGGAGCGGCGGGATACTTACCGGAAGGTGACTAGTTTACCAGATGAACCGGGGAGTTTTTTCAAGTATATCAATTCTTTTGGAAAATTGCAACAGTTACCTTCAAGTTTGTATAACAAGGCGAAAACAGGGCAGTATAAAAAAGTTCAATTCGTCAAATTCACCCAAACAGGGCCGTGGGACTGTAAAAAAGAGCTCTGAATGGGGAAACGCAGAGAGCGTTGATGCGCACATTCAGACAAAGGAGGACTTGCCATGGCCCATGATCGCTCCGACGGACAGACCCATCCCCACCCCCGGCAGGAGCCCCGCTATCCGGGGGCCATCACCCTGGCCCGGCTGGAGGAGATCTTCCGGGACTGCGTGGATTTCATCCACCGGACGGTGTGGGTGGGAGAGGACCCCAGGCACAGTTTGACCCTGTGCTACCTCAGCGGTATGGTGCGGATGGAGCGCATCAGCGACTATCTGCTGCGGCCCATGGCCCAGGACCCGGAGCTGGCCCGGTGCGCCGGAACAACCCCCATGATGGAGCGGATGCGCCAGGGGGCTCTGTACAACCTGACGGTGGAGGAGCGGGACCGGCTGGATCAGGTGGTCTTTGACCTGGTGGCCGGATGGTGCGTGTTCCTGTTTCCCGGGGAAAGCACGGTGCTGTCCTGCTTTGTGGGTACCGAGGAGAAGCGGTCTGTGTCCGCTCCCGACAACGAGACGGTGCTCAAGGGGTCCAAGGACGCCTTTGTGGAGAGCGTGCGTACCAACACCAGCATTGTCCGCCGCCATTTGAAGGCCCCGGAGCTGCGGATTCAGGAGCAGATCGTAGGCCGCCAGTCGGCCACGCTGGTGGATATCCTATATATAGAGGGGATCACCAATCCCCATCTGGTGGAGCAGGTGACCGCCCAGCTGCGGGACATCGACATTGACGGGGTGTTTTCCACCGGAGCCATTGAGGAGTATATCGTGCCCGCCGCCCACACCCCCTTTCCGCTCATCCAGTACACCGAGCGGTCCGACCGGTTCTGCGCCGGGCTGGCCCAGGGGAGGGTGGGCATCCTCATTGACGGCATCCCGCTGGGCTATCTGGCCCCGGCAGTGCTGGGCAACTTTTTGCAGGCCCCCCAGGACAAGTCCTCCAACTGGCTGCTGGCCACCGCCCTGACGGTGCTGCGCTACTTCTGTATGCTCACCACCCTGCTGCTGCCCGCCCTCTATATCGCCATGGTCACCTTCCATCAGGAGATGATCCCCACCCGGCTGGCCCTGTCCATCATTGCCGCCAAGCAGAACGTGCCCTTCCGTTCGGCTTTTGAGGTCATCGTCCTGCTCATCGCCTTTGAGATCCTGCAGGAGGCGGGCCTGCGGCTGCCCCAGTCCATCGGTCAGACGGTTTCCATCATCGGCGGTCTGGTGGTGGGCTCGGCGGCGGTGGAGGCCAAGATCGTCTCCCCGGCGGTGCTTATTGTGGTGGCAGTGGCCGGCATCGCCGGGTACACCATGCCCTCCCAGGAGCTGGGAGGCGCCCTGCGGATCTGGCGGTTTGTGCTGGTGCTGCTGTCCAGCGCGGCGGGGCTCTTCGGCACCGTTATGGGTGCGGCAGTACTCATCGTCCATCTGGCGGGCATCGAGAGCTTTGGGGTGCCCTATCTCACCCCCTTTGCGGTGGGTACCGGCCGCAGGCCCCGGGAGCACGTGCTGCTGCGGCGGCCCATGCCCCAGATCAAGGACCGGCCTGCCGCCCTCAAACCCAGGAACAGGAGGAAACAGCGGTGAAAAAACAGGTTCTGTTGGTGCTGCTCCTTATGCTCCTGCTCACCGGCTGCCGCCGGTACTCCGGTTTTCTGCCATACGCCCGGGAGATCGAGGACATGGAGCTGATCCGCACCCTGGGAGTGGATACGGCTGGGGATGCCGGGGTGGCCATCACCGCCTCCGGCGGCACCTCTCAGGAGGAGACTGAGGTGGTGGCCGGGGAAGCGGGTACCATCAGCGCCGCCGTGCTGGAACTCCAGGGGGAGGGGTCCTCCTACCTCTATTTCGGCCACGTCACTCAGCTGCTGCTGGGGGAGGGGCTGGCCAAACGGGGGGTCATGCCCTCTCTGGACTATGTGCTGCGGGATGTGGAGATGCGCCTGGAGACCGCCCTCTATGTGGTGCGCAATGGCACGGCGGGTCAGGCCATTGAGGCTGCCGCCGCCGACGGCTCTGCCACCGACCGGCTGGAGGCCCTGGCCGACGACGCCGGGCTCACCGCCAACTCCATGCCCCGGACGGTGAAGGACGTGCTGGCCGAGCTGGACCGGCAGGGGGCCTCCTTTCTGCCGGCAGTGCTGGCGGACGGCGGGCTGACCGCCGCCGGTTACGGCATCCTGAAGGATGGGGTGCTGGTGGGCTGGGCGGAGGGAGACGCCGCCCTGGGGGTCAATCTGATCTTCGGCAAGGTGGACGCCGACGTGGCGGAGGTACAGGCCCCCGACGGCACCGCCGCCGCCCTGCGTGTGGTGGGAGCCGCCGCCTCGGTGCGGCCCATCTGGCAGGGGGACACTTTGGCCGGGCTGAAGGTCCACTGTAAGGTGGACGCCAATCTGGCGGAGGGGAGCGCCATGCCCGACCAGGCCACCCTGGACGCCCTGGAGGCGGAACTGGCTCAGGTGGAGGCGGAGCGGATGGCCCGGGCGCTGGAGCTGTCCCGGGCGCTGGATGCCGACTATCTGGGGCTGCGCCAATCCGCCGCCTTTGCCGTGCCCTGGCACAAGGAAGTGCTGCTGGGCAGCTATTCCATGAAAGACCTGAAGCTGGAGGCCACCGCCGAGGCGATAATCCAGCGCAGTTACCACGCTGACGGGTAATGACGATTCACTATTATATGTAGGAGGTGACACCATGCCGGACGACCGCATTTCTCTGCGGCAGCTGCTGACCCTGACCTTTGCGGCCCTGCTGTCCCCCGCCATTCAGCTGCTGCCCGGCAGCACCGCCCGGCGGGCCGGGGAGGCTGGGTGGCTGGCCACCCTGGCCGCTCTGCCGGTGCTGCTGGGACTGTGCTGGCTGCTGTGGCGGCTGTTCAGGGGCGGCCTGCCCAATACCGCCCAACAGCTGCTGGGTCCCACCCTGGGGCGGGTGTTCTGCCTGCTCTATTTTCTGTGGGGCCTGTATCTGCTGGCGGCCAACGCCCGGCAGGTGGCCCTGCGCTTTCTTACCATCAGCTACCGAAACGCCCCTATGGTGCTCTTTCTGCTGGCCCTGCTGGGGGTGACCTTCTGGCTGGTCCGCAAGCCGGTGCGGGCTTTGGCCCGAGCGGGGGAGGTCTTTTTCCTCACTCTGGCCGCCGGGCTGGCCCTGTCCCTGCTGCTGGGTGCCTTTCAGGTGGATACCGCCAATCTGCTGCCCGTGTGGGTGGAGGATCTGCCCGCAGTGGGCTGGGCCACCCTGCCGGTGCTGGGATTGCTGGGCTATGTGGTCTTTGCCCCATGCCTGGGGGGCCATGTGGTGCCAGAGGAGGGCAGCCGGAGAAAGATCCTGCGCTGGGCGGTGGGCCTGTGTCTTACCTTAACTGCGCTGCAAGTGGTGTGCCTGGGCAATTTCGGGCCCGGTCTGGCCGGGCGTATGGACACGCCATTCTTTATGATGGTAAAAGGCATTGGCTTTGAAGGCACCTTCCAGCGGATGGAGTCGGTCATCATTGCCCTGTGGGTACTGGCGGATCTGGCCCTGCTGTCCCTGTTGGCCTGTGCCTGTTCGGAACTGGCCCAGAAAGGGTTTGCGATTCAGAAAAGAAGCACCGCCGTGCTGCCCATCATTCTGGCGGCTGCGGCAGGAGCCATCTGGCTCTTTCCTGACGCCTTTGCCCTGGATCAGGCTCTGGAAGGGCCGGTGCTGTGGGGCGGTATCCTCTTTGGATTGGGCGGTCCGCTGCTGCTGTTTGTGATCTCTCTGTTCCGTAAGAGAGGGTAGGGGGGCATCTTGTGGGTAAGGCTCTGATTTTCTACTATATATAGGTAGTGTTTGGAGCGGCGCAAAAAGTCAAAAGAAAAGTGAAAAAAGGTGTTGACAAATGGCACCGTGAGTGATATTCTATCTGAGCGCCTTGCGAGAGGGCATGAAAATCTGACCAAAACCGGAAGAAACCGAGGGGAACCTGGACAGCCTTGCGGAAAGAGATCAGAAAAAAGTGCTTGACAAACGCGAGTGTGCATGGTAAACTAAATGAGTTCGCGCCGGAAGGTACGGACGAGCTTGAAAAAGAACCGAAACAAGCGGTTCGGGGCTAAAAAGCCCTGAAAAAACTTGAAAAAGTTCTTGACAAGCGAAACAGAGTGTGCTAAAATAAATAGCACGTCAGCCCGAGTGGCTGGCAAGAGCGTGTACCTTGTAAATTAAACAACGTGAAAGAAACACGAAGCACCAGAAAGGACGAGAAGTCCTTCTGACAAGCAAAGCTTGAAAGAAGGCTCTTGAATTAATTTCTTTGAAGCTATGAATTAAGCTTCGATAAGATGATTTGAAGAACTTCGGTTCTTTAGATACCATTTTATTGAGAGTTTGATCCTGGCTCAGGATGAACGCTGGCGGCGTGCTTAACACATGCAAGTCGAACGG